>CANQQG010000106.1 GCA_947625875.1 uncultured Lachnospiraceae bacterium | reverse complement strand
TACAGATGCACTCCTTGTTCATTTACAATTCTGAAATTGGTAAGGTTCTGATGTTCGCCTAAACCACTCGTATGGTTCAGCAGTTGAAGAATCGTAATTCTTTCTCCATCCGCTGCGTCCGGAAGATAATCCGACAAATGCGCATCAAGTGACACCTTTCCCTGTTCAACAAGCTGCATGATGCATAACGCCGTAAATGATTTACTCACAGACCCTAAAACATACGGAACATCCGTACTTCCATAAGTTCCATAAGTTTTTGAGAATAATGTCTCACTATTATCAACTATTGTAATAGAAAATGACGGAAAATGTGTTTTTGGTACAATATCGGAAAGATAATCATCTATCCTGTCATATATATTTTGATTATTTTCATTGTTCGCAGAACCATCTGCAAAAGCCATCGCATGAACTGCAAACAAAAGAATCGCAGATAGCACAACCACCAACAGCCTTATATGTCCTTTTCCTTTTAAAATCATTTCATACGTTACCTCCTGCTTTTCTCAATTATCATCCTCATTTTTATCATATTCCACCTCTTTCTGATGCTTGTGTCATAAATTACTTTTTGAATTAAGTGGAACAATTGAAATGATACAGCCCAGCGGTTTTAAGATTCTGAGATAAGCACAACCTGCTGCCAAGCAATCACTCTGGCTAAAACCTGTTGCTCTGCGGGTGGGATGCCCGGTGTTCAAAACTTACAGCCTATACTCTTTTAAAAGCTGCTCCTGGAAATCTGGATCGCTTGTAGAACGAATGAGATCATCCATTCTCTTGTCCTGCATTAATAATCTGATTAATTCATTGATACGTGCCCGATCTAAAGCCGCACCGTCTTTCTTTACAATCCTGTCATGCTCCTCCTGTGTTATCTCCTTCGTTAACATATTGAACACCTCACCTTTCCTTTTCATTAAATACTCCGTTAAGATTCCGTTGGCTATGCAATAAGAGATTGCCTCTGAAATAGCCATATACTTACCTTCATTCGAGCTGTCATGTTTTTCCATAAATGTCTTTACCATGTGAATAAATGTAAGATAGTCATTCACAATATTATGGACATTCTCTTCTTTTCTATGAATTATCTTAACAGTAAGTTCCAGTGCGCCAGTATCCTCTGTAAAAGAATCTGATAAGCGCAATTCATCCGCATCCCATTCACTTTCGCCACTGTACACCAGATAGAATTCCACTGCTGGCAGTTTAATCAGAGACTTTTGATGCAAATCAAAATCTCTTTTACTCATATATCTGTTCACTGCATCGACAAAATACTCTAACAGCCTTAATGGAATATTCCTGTCAATTGTTGATTGATGCTCGAAAAACAGCATCAGCTTACCTCGCACGAAATATGAGACGTCATTGTACAGCCTGACTGCAAACACATTTTCCAAAGCTATCCATTCTAAATCATCTGCTGTGACGGATATGTCTTCAGGATGAATCGTTTGGTACAGTTCCAGGAAATTATTCTTGTCCCTGAATAAATCCCGAAACATAGAATCCTGATATTTCATGTTGGCATTGTCAGATGTCCCTGGGGCATTGCCTTTTAGCCTTTCTGACGTAGATGGCCGGGGTGACTGTGCCGACCGCTCATCCGTTTTGCCGAATGCATCTATTTTGTTTACCTCATCTGTCCTCTTCAAATAATAACCCCTTCCTTTTAACTATACTACCGACCAGACCGGTTGTCAAACAGCCTCGACTCAGAAAAGGCCGCCCCTCTCTTGTTTCGGCTAAACCGCAGGCCAAAAGAAACAAAAGACATCAAAAAAGCAACCGCTCCAGCCAAAGTCAGGTTGCTTTTTTTGAGTAACGATAAAATTGTCTGTTGATAACGCCAACTGCAAAACCCAGCAGACAAATGACAAACATCCTCCGCTCCTTATCTCTCCTGCGGATACGGACGATTCTGCAATCGCACTGACAGACTTTTAACCCGGCAGTTTTTCCAGCAGCCGCTGATACTCGCGGTTAATCTGCTGTATCGTATCCGTATCGCCGCATTTATTATCCGGATGATAAATCTTCAGCAGATCCTTATAGCGTTTTTTTAATGTATGCGCGCTGTTGACGCCAACAAAAAATACAGACGCCTGTATAAGCGGCGTACTCACATGCGTATCTTCCTGAAAAGAATTTACCCGGTCATAAAAATTCTTTTTCTGCTCAAACTGGCGTTTTTCCTCCGCCAGCTTATACAGCTCGCCTTCTAATATCTGGCGCTTCATTTCCAAAAGCTGCTCTTCTTTTTTATTCCTCGCCTCTTCAATTTCCTGCAGCCGCTGGAAATTTAATTTTTCCAGGTCCAGCTCTTTGCGCTCCTGCTCCATCTGGCGCTTCTGTTTCCGCAGTTTCTGATGCTTTTGCTCCAGGCGTTCCGTTTCCTGTGTGCGCCATGCGTCAAATTCTTCCTGCTCCTTCGCCAGCTCTTCCTGAAGCTTTGCCGCTTCCGTCAGCGCCGCATCCGTTTCCGCAGTTTCCTGCCGCAGATCCATATCCGCCTCTTCCTGTTCCGGCGCAGCGCCCTCTTCCGGAAAGCCCTCCTGCCGCAAAAACGCAGGCTCCTCTCCGTCACGCTCCCGCCTGTCCGCCGGTTCCGTATCCTTTGCCGGAAGTTCTCCGGATACGCGGAAACTGGTTTCCGCCTTCACCGGATTCTGCCATGCCCCATACCGGTTCATGCCGCCGAACCCCGTCTGCCGGAATTCCGTTTTACGGAAAGTATTCTCCCTCCGTACCGGCTTTGCCTGCCGCGCAAGAAGGCCGGCCACTGCTGCGCCGCCGGATAATGGCTGCTCTGTATGTCTGCTCTGTAGTAATATACGGTTATCATGCTCCGTCATCTTATCACTCTTTCTTTATTCACCTATATGAAATGTCCTTGAGATATCCTGTAGTGTATTTTCGCTAATCCGCGCGCAAAATACAAGTGTTTCCTTCCATTATTTTATTTTTTCTACTTTTTCCACAAAAGAATCCCAAAATAAAAGGATTTCATAAGTATATTCACGAAGACAGGCCCGGCCGCCGCTTCCTGAAAATCCATTTTTTCCCGGCTCACGCATGATTTTCCATCAAAGTGAAAACACTATAAGTACGCTTTTTTATTTTTTGCAGACACCATTTTGCACCTCATTTTTAAGAAATCTTTGTTTTAAAATAAAACAGTAACCGGATTTTTATCACCCAAAATACAGCAGAGGGAGATTTTTATGCCTGTGGATTACCGACAGATAGGAAAAAATATCCAGACAAAACGAAAACAAATGCACATCACGCAGGAGAAAATGGCGGAAGATCTGTTTTTATCAACCAGCCTGATCAGCAAAATGGAACGCGGCGTAAAGCCTGCCAGTCTGGACACCTATGCTTCCATTGCCGCGTACCTCGGGATCGACCTGCCCACGATCTTCTCGGATCCGGACAAACCGCAGGTCTTCCATCAGAAGATTATCCATGATATTCACGCAATCCTGGATGATATGGACAACCCGCACCTGCAGATCGTCTATGACCTGTTAAAAACCTATGCGGCAAAAATTGCTGAAATGAATTATGCGTCTGCCGCAGGCCCCTCCGGGGAAAGACCGTCCTGACCGCCGGAAATTTCTCTGAAAATACAGCCGGCGGCAGATTCGTCCACTCCCGCAAATCTATTCTGCGTCTGTTCGGGCGCTCAAAAACTATTTTCATAGTTTCCTTTTTGTAATCCCGACCTGCAAAAAAGCAGAAAAAATAATTGACACAAAAGAAACGCCCACAATATAATACTATCGGGAAACAGCTCTGTCTCTGTTTCAATTCCTCAGTTTTTACAGGCAGAAATACGCAACGGGAGGATGCATCATGCACAGATCACTGACGATCCTTACCGGGAACGGAAAAGGAAAAACAACCGCAGGGCTTGGCGCCTGCCTGCGTTTCGCCGGAAGCGGGAACCATGTCTTATACACGCAGTTTTTAAAAAATGACGCCTCGAGCGAACTGCATATCCTGAAGCGGATTCCGCAGGTCACATTCCTGCCGTCCCAAAAAACATTCGGTTTTTCGTTCCGGATGTCAGAAACGGAACGCCGCCTTGCCGCGGAACATTACACCGCTTATCTAAAAAAAATAATCGCGGCGGCAGATACCGGAACCTATGACATACTCGTGCTGGACGAAATTTTTGCGGCGGACGGCCTGCAGTTTATCCCGCATGAGACGCTGCTTTCTTTTTTAAAAAGAAGGCCGCTCCACATGATCCTCACCGGAAGGAACCCTGCCCCGGATATCATCGCGCTGGCGGACGCCATGACTGACATCCATTGCGTGAAACACCCGTTTTCCCGGGGAATCCCCGCGCGCGTCGGCATCGAAAAATAGGAGGCATTTCCATGGAGAGAGAAAACGCAGACAACGTTTGTTCCGGATATATTTATAAAGGGCATAAAAAACTCCGGTGCGGCTATACGACCGGAACCTGCGCCGCCGCAGCCGCAAAGGCCGCTGTGCGCCTGCTGCTCACCGGCGTCCCGTTAACGCATATTTCCATCACAACGCCAAACGGCGTCACGCTGGAACTGCCCGTCCATGACCTGACGCTTTCGGACAGCCGGACTTCCTGCGCCGTCCGAAAAGACGCCGGGGACGACGCGGATCTCACCGACGGAATATCCATCTATGCATCCGCTGTCCTGACTCCGGACAGCGCGGACATTGTGATCGAAGGCGGGATCGGCATTGGCAGGATTACGCGTCCCGGCCTCGAACAGCCTGTGGGCAGCGCCGCGATCAACCGCGTGCCGCGCCGGATGATACAGCAGGCGGCGCTCGCCGAACTCCGCCGGGCAGGCAGCGCCGCCGGGGCAAAAATCACAATCTATGCCCCGGAAGGGGAAAAAATCGCCGAAAAAACATTTAACCCGCAGCTTGGCATTACCGGCGGCATATCCATCCTCGGAACGAGCGGCATCGTGGAGCCAATGAGCGAACAGGCTCTGTTAGAAACCATACGGCTGGAGATCCGGCAAAAAAAACTGCTCGGTGAAAAACTGCTGCTCATCTCCCCGGGAAATTACGGGCAGGCTTTTACCAGAGATTCCCTGCACATTGACCTCGCGCACAGCGTAAAATGCAGTAATTTTATCGGCGACACACTCGACATGGCATTGGAGGCCGGCTTTACGCAGCTCCTTTTGGTCGGGCATATCGGAAAACTGGTAAAAGTCGCCTCCGGCATTATGAACACCCACTCCAAAATGGCGGATGCGAGACTGGAAACATTATGCAGCTGCGCGCTCCTTGCCGGAGCGGACGGCTGTCTTGCCCGCAGGATCTTAGGGTGCGCCACGACAGACGATGCGCTCTCCCTTCTGCGCGGCTGCGACCTGCTCTCCCCTGCCATGGATATTTTAACCGACAGGATCCGATACCATATGCGCAGGCGCACAGAAAACAGGATTCAGATCGAAACCGTTTTATTTTCCAACCGATACGGCCTGCTGGCGCAGTCAGACGGCGCACAGGGCATGATTGATACGTTGCTTTCAGACAGAAAGGAAACCATATGAAAAAAATATATATTATCGGCATCGGGCCGGGAGCCTATGAGCAGCTGACAATAAAAGCCGCAAAAACGCTGGCCGCCTGCGATACCATCATCGGATACCGCGTTTACCTCGACCTGCTCCGCCCGCATTACCCGGACAAAGAATACCTGTCAACGCCCATGACAAAAGAGGCCGAACGCTGCCGGCTGTGCTTTGAAAAAGCCGGCGCGGGCAGGAAAGTCGCCATCGTTTGCAGCGGAGATGCAGGCGTCTATGGCATGGCGGGGCTGATGCATACCGTCGGCAGAGATTACCCGGATACAGAGCTGGAAACCATACCCGGCGTGACCGCGGCGCTCAGCGGAGCCGCCATGCTCGGCGCGCCGCTGAGCCAGGACTTTGCCGTAATCAGCCTGAGCGATCTGCTGACGCCATGGGAAACCATTGAAAAACGGCTGCTCGCCGCCGCACAGGCGGATATGCCCATCTGCCTTTACAACCCGTCCAGCAGGCACAGGCGTGATTTCCTGAAAAAAGCCTGCGACCTGCTCCTCACATACGCAAACGAAGACACGCTCTGCGGCGTTGCCGAAAAGATCGGACGCGCGGGAGAACACTTCGCATTCTATTCATTAAAAGAACTGCGCGGCGTTTCAGTAAATATGTTTACTACGGTTTTTATCGGCTGCTCCCGCACGACGCTCATAAACGGGAAAATGGTAACGCCGCGGGGATACGACGCCGAAAAAAAAGCATTCTGAACGGCCTCTGTCTTTATCTATATGCAATTCCAGAGCCCCAATGCGCGCAGTTTCTGATAAAGCTGCGCCGTCGGAAGCCCCACCACATTGTCATAGCTGCCGCAGATCTCTTTTACGAACCGCCCGCCAATGCCCTGTATGCCGTAGCTGCCCGCTTTATCCATCGGCTCTCCGGTGCGGATATAATCCGCGATCTCCGATTCCTGCATCGGATAAAACACGACCCTTGTTTCCTCCGAAAAGGAAACCGCCCGCCGCCCGCCGCAGCAGGCAAGCAGCGTCACGCCCGTATAAACCCGATGCTCCGCGCCGGAAAGCCGCCGTAGCATATCCGCCGCGGCGTCCGCATCCGCAGGTTTTCCCAGCGCCCGCCCGTCCATCTCGACGACCGTATCCGCTCCAATAACCAGATAATCCTCCCGCGGCGTTCCACCTGCGTATAACCGGGCCCTGACCTCCGCCGCCTTCTGACCGGAAAGCCGCTCCGCCATCTCCCGCGGCGTTCTATTTTCCCCGCACGTTTCTTCCCCTTCTGCCGGAATGATCTCAAATTCCGGAATCAGCTTCTGCAACAGTTCCTTCCGGCGCGGCGACGCCGATGCCAATATGACACGCATAAGAATCTCCTTTCCTTTGTACCGGGACTGCTTCCTGTAAATGGAACGAATAAAGCAGCGTTTCTTTTACCGGAACGCCCGTCGCTTTTTCCAGCGCCTCCGCATACAGGGCAAGCTGTACGGCATAGCGCTCTTCCAGCTCTTTTGCCCGGTCTACGGAGTCCGTCTTATAATCCAGGATCACAATCCCATCTTCTTCCTTCCAATAAACGTCCACGATCCCCTGGATCAGCACAGGCTCATCCCCCACGCCTTCATACACGCGGCTTGCCGGGATCCCCATGACAAACGGCTGCTCCTTATACAACACGCCGTCCCGCTGCGCCGCCGCCATGCGCATGGCGAGCGGATGCTCCAAAAACCCCGCGATCAGCTTCGGAGACACGAGTGCGCGCATTTCCCGCGTAATATGCCCCTTTGCGGACATCCGGTTTATCTGTGTCCGGATATCCGACAGTTTATCCACGCTCTCGCTGCTTTGTATGAAATCCACCTCTTCCATAACCTTGTGGACTGCGCTCCCGCGCAGGGCGCCCCGGCCCGCCGCTTCTCCCCCTTCGTCTTTTCGGTAAAACGCGGGGATCTTCTTTTTTGGCTCTTCTTTATAAAGCGTCTCCGCCGGAATCTCATCCGCTCCCGACGCCTCCATGCTCCGCTTTAGTTCTGACACCGATATCTTCGTTTTCAGTTCCGTATCGCCCGCAAACGGGTACTGCCAGGAGAGTTTTTGGTCCAATGCGGCATACCGCTCTTTGTCCGGCTGTTCGGCCAGCCGCACGACCTGCATATAATCCAGACGGTTCAGCGCCGCCTCCACCGTTTCCTGCGCCTTCAACGCTTCGGCGGATACCACGCGCAGATCATACAAAATGCCGTCCGAGGCGACGACCGGATATACCCAGTCCAGATAAGAATCCGCCTGATAACGGGAAAAGAAATCCATCTGCCCGTCCGCCAAAAGCCGCTCCGCCCCGGACGGCGGATCCTCTTTGCTTATGCCCGTCATGATCAGTTTTTCCTTCGCCCTTGTCAGCGCCACATATAAAACCCGCAGCTCCTCCCCCTGATTTTCCATGCGCAGCTGGCGCTCCAGCGCTTTTTTTTGCAGGCCCGCCCTGCGTATCCTGCGCTCGGAATCTACAAAATCAAGCCCGACGCCGTACTCCGGATGCAGAACCATCCGGCTGCGCGTATCCTGCCGGTTAAACCGCTTTCCCATGCCGCTCACGATACAGACCGGAAATTCCAGCCCCTTGCTCTTGTGGATGCTCATTATGCGCACAACGTCATCCTGCTCGCCCAGGATATCCGCTTCCCCGAAATCAATCTCATATTTTCTGAGCTTTTCAATATACCGGATAAAATGAAACAACCCCCGGTAACTCGTCTTTTCATAGGCAGCCGCCTTTTCCAGAAGCATATCCACATTCGCCCGCCGCTGCGCCCCGTCCGGCATCGCCTGGATCAGGGCCGCATAGCCCGTCCGCTGCAAAACCCGCCGGATCAGCTTATGCACCGGTGTGTAGGCCGCTTCCGCCCGCAGCTCCGATAACATCTGCAAAAACGCGGCGGTCCGCCCGCGCAGCCGCTCATCCGTCCCATACTGCGCATAATCCTGCAATACCGCATAATAAAAATGCTCCCTGCTCTCCGTACGGAACCGCGCAAGCTCCTCCCCCGTAAAGCCCGCGACCGGAGAAGCCAACACCGCCGCAAACGGGATATCCTGCAGAGGATTGTCAATCACCGCCAGCAGGCTCAACAACGTCCGGATCTCCATTGTCCCGAAATATCCCGTACGGGACGTCGTGTGCACCGGAATCCCCTCCCCGGACAATACCTTTGCAAACGTCTCCGCCCACCCGCTCAGGCTGCGCAATAAGATCACGATATCGCGATAACGCGCCGGACGGAGCTTCCCCGTTTCCTTATCCGTCACCTCCTGTTCCGCCAACAGCTCCTTTATGCGCATCGCGACAAGGCGCGCTTCCTGTTCCTGCCTGCCGTCCGCATCCGCTTCCCCGTCCCCATCGTCTAAAAGCCCGAGCAGCAGCTCTGTACGAAACATATGTTCCTGCTCCGGCTCCGGATAATCGGTCTTTCCCGCATACAGCGCCGCCCGCCCGTCATATTCCACATTTCCGAGATCCTCATGCATGATGGCATAAAAAATACGGTTAATGCCCGCAAGCGTCTCCCGCCTGCTGCGGAAATTTTTATACAGGTCGATTTTTTGCCTGTCACTCTCCTCCGATGTATACGTCTTATATTTTTCTGTAAACAGTTCCGGACGCGCCAGCCGGAAACGGTAGATGCTCTGCTTTACATCGCCCACCATAAAAATATTATTCCTGCCCTCGTCCTCGGTCGAAACCGCGCGCAGTATCGTCTCCTGCACATAATTGCTGTCCTGGTACTCGTCGACCATGATCTCCGCATACATCCTGCGCAGTTCCCGCGCCGCCGCCGTCGGCTCTTTCGTTTCTTCATCGATCAG
>CANQQG010000105.1 GCA_947625875.1 uncultured Lachnospiraceae bacterium | reverse complement strand
GACGAATACTGTCTGCAGCGGAAAAGCCTCCTGATTGACAAGCCGATGAAGGAGGAGGGCCTGCAGCTGATTGGCTACACCTGCATAGTGAATTACGCGGACTGGAAAGACCGGCTGGACGGCTCCTATACGGCGGCGTTCGCAATATGCGCGGACAGGGGGACGCTCGCCGCGGCCGAGTCATGGGCGGAGAGAAACGGGATCGGAGTGATGACGGCCTCCCGGTACATGGACATGGCGAAGCGGATTTACGCGCCATACCTTAACATGCTCAAGGCCATCCTGGCAGTCCTCTCCGCCTCCGTCCTGCTGTTCCTTTTCGCGTCGGCGCTGTCAAACATTATTGCGCGCGAAAGGGAGTTTTCCGCATACAGGGGCTGCGGCGTCGGGTGGGGGAAGATATGCGGGCTGGCCATGGCGCAGTTCATGCACGTTGCCGCGTCTTCAAGCATGGCGGCGGCCATTGAGTTCTGGCTGGCGTTCAACGGCGTCAAGCTCCTGTGGCTTGGAAACGCGACGGCGTATTTCGTAGGCGTCCGGCAGATGGCCTTTATCACGCTGTCGGTCATGGGGCTGGTTGGCGCTGAATGCTATATTGCGATGGGGTTTATGCGGAAAAGAAATGGGAGCGTGGCTCGGCAGCTCCGGAGTGAGTGAAGGGAATGATATGCAATTGAATTTTCAGCGGGGTGTTAAAATGAAGCTGCTTGTAAATGACGTCAGTAAATCGATCGGTGGGAAAGCAGTCCTCTCAAACGTCAGCCTGTGTCTGGAAAGCGGGAACGTCTATGGCTTTTCCGGGCGGAACGGCTCGGGGAAGACGATGCTTTTCCGGGCGCTCTCCGGCCTGATGAAAACAGATTCCGGGACGGTTGTATGGAATGGGCGGACGGTGGGAAAGGATTTTTCCGTATTGCCGGGCCTTGGGATTGTGCTGGAAAATGCGGCGCTGTTCCCGGACCTTACAGGGATGCAGAACCTGATGTATCTTGCCGGCCTGACGCGCCGGATTGGGAGACGGGAAATAGAGGGCGCCATGGCGCGGGCGGGCCTGGACCCGGCAGACAAGCGGGCATACAGGAAGTATTCGCTTGGGATGAAACAGCGGCTGGCGGTCGCGCAGGCAGTCATGGAAAAACCAGACGTCCTTATGCTGGACGAGCCGACGAATGGCCTGGACGACGCAGGCGTGGAAAAGATCCGCCAGATCATCCTAAAGGAAAAGGAAAGGGGCGCGCTCATCCTGCTTGCAAGCCATAACAAAGAGGATATGGCATTGCTGGCGGACACGCTTTACCGGATGGAGAATGGGCGCGTTGCCGCGCAGGAGGCGGGGGATGGAAATGCATTGCCATAATAATGCGGAAGGGCGGCGGGACGTTTTCCTGCTTGCAGCCGTCATATCACTGACAGCGGCGGCGGCTTTGTTCGGGATTTCAAAGCGCGGCACATATACGGACATAAGGGCGCAGGAAAATTATATGGACTCATTGCCGGTGGCGGAGCTGCCGGAAGCCATGGCGGAAGGCGTATGCGCGCAGATGCTTGAAAGGCTGCCGGATGCGCCGATCATACTGCGCGTCCTGATAACAGGGGAAATCGAGCATTTTGCAGGGGTTGGCCGCCAGAAAGCGAGAATCCTGCAGATTTACGCAGGGGACGGGCTTTCCGCTGGAGTCGGCCAGGAAATATACCTGTATGCGCAGAGCTGGCGTCTTTCCCTGTCGGCGGAAGAAGATTTTGTGGATTCCGTAGAACGCGGATTTATTAATGTCCTTCAGACAGGGGAGGAGTATCTGGCATTTGCCCGGCGGGAAGCCCCTGCGCTGGAGCGGGGCGTCCCGGTCATCGAAGTATGGGATGATTTCGCAGTCGTGCCGGTGTTCAGCTATAAAAGGCATGAAAATAAGGTCGCGCCTGTATCGGAAGAAAACACTTATGTCCCGTATACGGCCGTAAAGGGGAATGAATTTTTTGCCACATCGGAGGACGCCATAAAATCCCTGGAGGCAGTGAAAAGCGCATTGCTGGAAAAATATCCGGCGGGGGACAGTGACGATATTCATTGACGGGCGGCAGGATTCTTTTTGCGTAAAAGAAAGAAGGGAGCGTTTGATGTTTACAAGGTTTGTAGCGTCACGAACGGCATTTTTGCTGAGGAGGAAGGGAAGCGTCATTGTTTTCTTTGCGTTCCTCGCAATGGCGCTGATGAATTTTATCGGAAATGTGACAGAGTTCCAGGGGCGGGACGTCGTTTCGATGGTCCAGCCGATGCGGCTGCTTTTGCTGAGCTATTCGAGGACGGACTATGATGCGACAAACACGCTGCTCTTTACGCAGCTTTACCCGCTCCTGGTCGTATGCCCGGCTGGTTTTGCGCATGCCAGGGAAAAAAATCTTGGGGCGGACCTGTATTTTGTCTCAAGGATTGGCAGGAAAAAGTATCTGGCTGGCAGCCTGACGGCGGGTTTTTTTGCGACGGCAATCGCATGCGCAGCGCCTTTTTTGATTGAGGTCGCGCTCAATTGCCTGTCGTTCCCCCTGAACGCTGCAAATGACATGAGGTGGTCGTATTATGACCCGGATTATATTGCAGGCGTGCGGAATTATTTTATGCATGGGCTATACCTTGTCTCCCCATATTTATATGCGGTGGCGGGCACGCTGTTCTTTGGTTTTGTGTCCGGCTTATTGGGCGCGTTTACGGAGGCATGCTCCATGCTGGCAAGGGTTAAATATCATGTAACGCTGTTCCTGCCGGTCTTTGTTCTGTTAAACGCATCCCTGATCCTGGGCGGGAGCGCCGGGCCGGATGAACCGAGTGTGTTATGGTACGATTTTCTGCTATTATTTGATTATAATGCAAAAAGGATGGGGGCTTTTGCCGCGGCTCTTTTCCTGCTCGTCCTGTTTTCCGCCTGCGCGGCCGTTTACAGCGGGAGGAAGGATACGTTATGATACGCGGCTATCTTCGCACATTGTTTTTCATGGCGGCGGCAGGCGGGGTTTACCTTGCTGTCCGGTATATATGCCCATATGAGGGGAGCGTTGCGCTTTCCGGGCTTATCCTGCAGCTGAGCGGCTCGCGCGGGGAGTTCCCGGCAGGCTTTCATTTTGAGGCGCTGGCGGCGTTTGCCCTGCGCCTGCTGCCGCATTTTGTATTTGAAATATATTTTGGCGTTGCATTTTACAGGCATTTCTGCACCGGCAGCGTCTATGTGTTTTCCAGATATCCGAAACGCGTGAAGTGGTATCTGGGGCAGGCGGCTTCTTTGTTTGCCTGTTCCTGCCTGTTTCAGGGGCTGCTGATGGCGGCGGCTGTTTTTGTGGCCGTCCTGCGCTATCAGGTATGCATAGATAAAGGAAGCGTGGCCATTGCAATCTGCCATTTCCTGATCTATTCTTTCTGGCTTTATTTTATGGCGACGCTCATTAACCTGTTTTCCATAAAATTCGGGAGCGGCGCATCCTATTCGGCTGTGATGGCGGGATGGCTGGCGTTGGTTTCGCTGATCTGCATACAAAAGCCGGCGGAAGACGCCGCCAAATTTGGCGCCGCGCTCATATTTAATCCTGCGGCGCGCCTTGTGCTTGGATGGCAGACAAGTAAAAATCCCGCTGTGCGGGACGCGCTCCATGCGCCGTACAGCGGGATGGACATAGGGGCGTCCGTCCTGTTTTTTATGGCGCTGGCGGGGCTGGCCGTATTGGCCGGGGCGGCTGTCGTGAAACGGCATGATCTGCTGGCTGCAGATTCGGAACGGGAGATTTGAATGAAGATTACAAACTTATTATACGAGGGGTATTTTTATGAAGAAAAAAATATTAATGTTATTGTTAACTATGGTTATGGGCATTACGCGTATGCTGCCAGCAGATACATATGCGTCTGAGATTGACGCACAAAGTGAAATACAGGAAACGCTGGAAAATTTTTTTGAGGCTCTTTTGGGCACGTTATCAGAGCACAGCGCCAAAGATTATGACAGCAACGACTTCCAGGGCATAGACGGTTACTATGATTTAATCTCTTATAAGGCTTTACCGGACGATCATATTTGACAGGGACGATACGGAGACGGATTGGGAGCGGCTTAATGAAGGGTATTGATTCAGTGAGCGGCTGAACGGTTTTCTGTTATGGAAATTGGACAGTTACCCTCCATCAATATAAATTTGAGCTTAAATTCCTCCTGCGAATGCTCAATCACGACCGAACCGTGATATTTTTGTACGATTTTTTCAATAGCCTTCAGACCAAAACCATGTGCAGCCTGATCCTCTTTCCGGGTTAAGATTTTCCCTGCCTTATCTGTTGTTAATTTACTATCATATGAATTTATGATAGTAGTGATCAGGATGTTTTTGTCATACGCCATATATATTTTGACATACTTATCTTTTATTTCAGTATTTCCGACGTTATTTGCCTCAATGGCATTATCCAGCGCATTGCCGATCAATACACAAATATCGGTCATTTCAAATGAAAGCGACACAGGTATATGGATATCCGCATAGCAGCCAATGCCAAATTTCTTCATCAGAGAATATTTTGCATTGATGACAGCATCTACCGCAATATTTCCTGTTCTGGATATATGATCCGGGGCGCTCCTGGTATCTTCCGCCAAATGGTTTAAATATTCCTCTGCGGATTCATATTGGCGTTCTTGCAGCATCCCCAATAAGGATGCGAAATGCTGCTTCATATCGTGCTTAAAGCTACGGTACTCTGCTATCGCAATCTCTTTCTCCTGCATGTGCCTGCCATATATTTCAAGCTGCTGCGCATACACCGCGTTATATCTTTTCAGGACCGATTCATCTGCCAATAATAAACACAGCCTGAAAATAAACAGGTTAATAACCAGCATAATGATTACGCATATGGCGGATTCTTTTATTGGCGATCCCTGTTCCAGCAGGCTGCCATACATAAAAATCTTGTAAATGATAAACAGGCTGCCGACAGGGAGGAGCAGGAGCATAAAACAGTATTTTGCTGGCAGGTTTTTTATGTTGTCCATTTGAAAGTATTGATACAGGCAGAATATCAGGATGAAAGTCAGAATCTCTGACAGCAGCGCACCTGCTGCCTTGGGATACTTATAATCCATTCCTGACATCATAAAAAAATAGCCGACAAGGAATTCCGATACTGTCCATATAACACTCAGCATCCCGGATAATGCGATTTTTAAGAGAGCATTCCCTTTAAAACAGGTCAGCGAAACCAGGCAGTTTAAGCCTGCTCCGATGGCCAGGTTTATATACGGATGCAGGCCGGACATTGTAAAAAGATACATCTGCCAGACAATATACGCCAGGTATACAATCCGGTTTGCCGCATTTTTTCGTTTTTGCAAAAACCCAGAAAAATATACATTTAAAATAACGATACAGATAACAGACGCTATCATATATAACAATAAATCCGCATAATAACTAAACAATGATCGCATCCCCCTTAATCTGGCAGTATAATTCACTGACAGCTTTCCTGCGCTTTTCACTGATGGCCAATACCGTTCCATCCTGAAGCTGTATGGTGTCATACGTATATATTTCGACATATTTTGGATTGACCAGAAAAGACTGGTGCGTCCTGAAAAAATAAATCCCGCGCTGCTTTAAGTTCTGTTCAATTGAATTTAGCGTTTCATAGCATTTTTGGGTTTCTGTCCCAATATTAATATAAGTGACCCTCCTGTCGCTCTGAAAGTATATGATCTGGCTGATTGCCAGCCTGTAATGGACTTTGTTATATTGGAACTGAAAAAAATGCGGCGTCTGCCTGACTGCCTCTAATGCATTTATAAAATATTTTTCAAATATTTCGCCTTCAATCGGTTTTGTGATAAAGCGGAATGCAGACACTTCAAATGCCTCTTTTGCAAAGCTCTCATAATTTGTCACAAAGATCAATAATACATTTTTATCATGCTGCCGGATCTTCCTTGCGGTTTCTACGCCGTTTTCGCTTTTCAGCTCTATATCTATATAGATAATGTCATACCCGGCCTTTTGGTTTATGAGATAATCCATCAATGTTCTGCCGTCAAAAAACACATCGATATCTGCTGCTATGCCGGATTTTTCACTGAGCATTTTTAAACGTCCTTCTATGTCAGACGTTGCCGATTCTTCATCATCACAGACTGCTATTTTGACCATGGCTGTTTTCCCTTTAGTATATAGATTGAAAATCATACCGTTGTTTTATTATAAATCCATTATACGCGTAATCATATGAAAGTGCAAGAAGGATTCTCTTGCCGCACAGATTATTCTTTAAAATGTATTTGCTGACGGCAGGCAGGTAAAAGTTACATGGAATACACATAAAAATTACATGGTGAGGGAAAAGCGGGAAAATGGGTGTATAATCGTTTGTACAAAATATATCTTATCATGCCTGCTGTTATCGCTGTGCATAGCGCTGTCATTTCATATCCGGTGTGGATGGGGGCTTGCCATAGTCACCGCAGGAGCGGCTGTAAGCCTGATATGCTTCCGTCCGATTGACAGTGAAAACCGGAGGCTGTGCATGGAAGAGCTTAAAAGATGTAAAAAGGCAACTGCAGCGCTTGTGCTGATATTTATGCTGGTGGATGCTTTGTTTCTGGCATGCGGGTTACGCATATATGCCGTATGCGTTTCCATCGGGATTGTATTGGCCGCAGGGCTGCAGATCCCCTGCATCTTCAGGAATCTGGGGAAACCATCTGGGAAATGACCAAATAAGGGCAAAAAATGTCATTTCACATCGGAGGGGTTGAAATTACGGCAGATGTGTGGATAATGGGGAGCAGCTGAGATCAAAGGACTTTAGATGGGGTGTTATTCAAAAAAAGCTAAAAAAACACGTAAAAGTGGTGGGCTGACTGTATGCGCAGCCAGTACGTAGTTTATCCCTTAAAATGTGATTACTGGCGGCAGACAGGTAAAAGTTACATGGAATGCCCGTAAAAATTACATGGTGAGAAAAAATCTGGAAACATGGGTGTATAATCACCGCAGTGACGCTGTTTTCATGATGGCTGCAGACTCTCGCTGTATGTGTATCTATCACGATCAATATAGCGGCAAGTTTGATGGCCGTGTTTCCGGAGAGGAGATGATATTTTACAGGAAAAAAAGAACTTTATTTTTAGTATTTGGATTATTGTTTTTATTGTATTTGCCCATTTTCGGCTGGATGGTCTATTGACGTGTAGTGCATATGCATTTTTGGCTATTATGTTGACTAAAATTGCAAGTATATTGAAGGATAAAATGCATAGGTAAATGGATTGATCGATATTTATATTTGTGTTTATGGATGTTTTTGACATGTCAGATTTATGGCGGAATATTTGGGCAGTTCCGGAAAGTCAATAGACAATTAATGCAGTTCGCGGATTAACCGGAAAAGGGTAGGATGGGACATGGTGATCAGGAAGGAGTATTTTTATGAATAAAAAAATATTAATATTATTGTTAACTATGGTTATGGGCATTACGTGTATGCTGCCAGCAGATACATATGCGTCTGAGATTGACGCGCAAAGTGAAATACAGGAAACGCTGGAAAATTTTTTTGAGGCTCTTTTGGGCACGTTATCAGAGCACAGCGCCAAAGATTATGACAGCAACGACTTCCAGGGCATAGACGGTTACATTATCGCTAAATCATTTGTCAATACGAGGGAAACCTACAAAAAGCTTAACGGCGGAATACATGAGGTGGAGCTTGAAGACCTGGTTTTAGACAATGTATTCGAAGGTGATGACTGCCTGGAAGTTTCAGCTTACGTAAAATATAGATATGTATATGGCAATAATGAAAGCTGCCAGGTCGGCTGTTTGTACCGCGTAAAAATGGCAGGGGCGGAAGATGGGTATAAAATCTTGGATTTGGATAATTCGGATATTGAAACCCAAAAAATAAAGGAAGACCTGCACATACAGGAACAAGGAATTGGTACGGTATCCAATGATGATATTTTTGAATCTGTGAACAGGTATTTTGAAGACATGCAGAGAGGGGTAGACGACCTGCAGCAGATGGAGGATTTTGCCGTTCCGGAAGATACCGGTGCAGAACCTGCAAGCGTCAATATATCATTCGGTGGTAGCAGTCTCGGAATCTGAATATGCCGTATCAAATTATAGCAGTGTACGGGTTGCCCAGCATCAGTCTGAATACAACAGCCGAAGCCTGGCAGACTTGATTTATTGTATAAGCGCTTGTATTTTGGGAGATTTAAAATGAGAAAAAAAAGTGTTTTTTTAATCATCCTTTTTGTGCTGCCTATACTTGTGGCAGCATACTTTATTAAAGTCCATCAAAGCGGCACGCAGATTCATCATACGGGAAGGACGCCTTACTCATATAATGCTGCTATCGGGGATGGATTCCTGCTTTACAAAGACGGCATATATATTGACGGGCAGTATCGGTACAGCGCATTGTATAAAAAGGATATGCATAATGGCGGAGACGGTAAGCCGGCACTGGTCACGGATGATTTTTTCGGATGTGCAAATATATATCAGGGGGATGTCATTTATATTGACACGGATTATGACATTATAAAAATAGATTTAAGCTCAGGCCGGAAGAAGACCCTCGTGGAGAGCAACGGAAAAGGCATTACGGACATGCTCGCCATAGATACAAAGCTATATTATATCCGGGAAAAGACAGAGGGCATATACTGTCTGTTTGGGCTGGACATGGCGGGTGGAGAACCCGGAGAAATCAAAAAGGACATCAGCCCGCACTATTTATACCATATATGCGGCTGCGCAGGCGTCATATCACGTGATGCGGAAAAGTTTTTTGTATGTGACACCGAAAAAGGGGTGATAGACGAATATGAAAATCCAGAAGATGAAATACAGGGCTTCCTTGCGGATGGCACGGCTGTTTTTCATCATCAGGGAATGGTGTATACAAAAAGAAACCCTGAAAGCGACAGGAAGAAGGTATTATTTGAAATGGAGCATATCCACAGGATCATCTTCCATCCGGACGAGATTATGGCAGTCACGTTGGACGAATATGGCCTGATGGAAATTTACAGTTATTCTTTTGAAGAGGGAAAACTGCGGAAAATTATGAATGCAGATACTCTGCCGGAAGACTTTGATGATGCCTGCATTGTCTGCGTCCCATCCGGAGGGGAAGGCGCTGTGGAATTGATTGACCGGGAAAATATGGGCATTACAAAACTTTATATGCCGGACAGGCCGGAAAAAACAGCTGCCGGTGATGAAAAACAGGACGATGGAGGAAAGCTGCCGGAGAAAGCATACAGCGAATCGGTTTCAGAAGAAGATCTGCAAATATTGGAAGGCCTGTTAAAGGATTATTACAAAAATGGCTTTCCTTATGATTTAATCTCTTATAAAATCGCAGAGGACAATTATAAAGGGTATGAATACTATGAAGATTATGATGTCGGGAACATTCTGATTTTTAAGGTAAGGACAACTCATGAGGGAGACGGGCTTTACCGGACAATCATATTTGGCAGGGACGATACGGAGACGGATTGGGAGCGGCTTAATGAAGGGTATTGATTCAGGAGTGAGGTGCA
>CANQQG010000104.1 GCA_947625875.1 uncultured Lachnospiraceae bacterium | reverse complement strand
TTGATCACATCCAAGATAAATTGCTTTTCCGGATCGTTTCGGTCAAAGAAGCGATCCACGCTCATGGCTTGCGGGCAGAGCATAACGGCAACATGGTTATAATCGGATATTTCTTTCAGTATATCAATCGGAATATTCGTATCCACAATAACTTTCTGATCTCTTGCTATGGAAATAAGCTCGGTCACTTCAAATTCTGCGGCTTCTCTCCCTACGCCGAACATCCATCGCTCATATTCTTCCGGAGAGCGCGTCACAAAATCTTTCCAATCGGTAAGATGATTGAGATAACAAATATCCGGCTGTAAATCCGGCGTTGCCACGATATTAGATACTGCACTGTGATAGTTTTCTCCGCAAAAGATCATGTCAAATTTGTCGGCAAGCATTTTTACCGTTGTTGACTTTCCGGCATAGGCTGTACCCGTAATAAAGTATACATTCTTCAGGTAGTGCTTAAGAATGTTATTCGCAATATTCATTGTTGATCACCTCCTCAAAACGCTTTTACGTTCTTTTCTCGGCCTTGTATCAAACTCTGCAAGATCATATCAACTTATCCATTATTTATAATCGCCGTTATCACTCGATCGATGCTTGTCTCCAACGCTTTCTCACCCCAACCGAGTTCCCAATCATCTCCGGAACCGGAATCTGATATTACATAAATTCCGGCAGCGCGGCAAGAGCGGAATTTTGCTGCTGCAAACAAACCTGCACCCTCCATTTCAACGCAAAGAACGCCCTTATTTTCATAATATTTTGCACTCCAGTTTGGTTGAACATATCCCGCATCGGTAGTCCGATGGAACCCCCTGCGATATGCGATCCCATTTGCGTCCATCTCCTTGCAGAGACAGTCTGTAAGTTCCTTATCGGATGGAACCATCTCTTCATTACAGCCGTACAAACCTGCGACCGCCGTATCATGAAACGCTCCGTCAGTGATCACCACATCTCCGATATGCGTCCCCGGATATCCTCCTGCAAACCCTACATGAATAAGTTCTCTCACTCCCGCCGCCATCAAATCCTCGGCTTGAGTTGCTATTCCCGGCGAACACATCTCACCTTTTACAAATCCGACCGAGTGGTCATGACCCATAACATAAACCTCTCCGCCTACATGATAGGTAAGCGTTCCTGCATTTTTTGAAATCATCGTATCATACAGACTGTCTGCAAGAAGGTACAATCTTTTTGGAAAAATCTTTCGAAGTTCGTCTAAATCGATCTTCTGCAATTCCATTTCACGCCTTACAAGCTGAGACGGAGCATTATATTCATTTGGGTCTATAGGAAATTTATTCCTGCACATGATCTCATACGTCAGCGCTTTATCATTTTCAAGTTGAATTTCTTCATATTTCTTAGTTATATACCCGCGGTCGTGATAGAATTTTCCCGCAGGAAGCGAAGAATCCAACCACACAGCGCCATAATCCTTTATGATCTCAGCTTCAAGAAAATCCATAATCAGAGCGCCAATTCCTTGTCCTTGAAACTGCGGCAATACGAATAAACGTTTAATATGGTCTTTGTCCAATGTGCCTGTTCCAACCACCTCATTCTCATGGACAGCGACATACACTTTTCCTTTTAAAATATCGGCAGAAATATTCTCTTTGCTGTGAAGTTCCAAAAAGAATTCAACCGCTTCATCAGAATAATACTTTTTGTATATATTTTTAATTGTTATATGAACCAGTTCATATACATAAAAAAACATATTCATATTTGCTTTAATAACTTCCCACTTAAAGGTCTGTTTTTGTATCATAAATATTTTTCACCTCACAATTTCCGATCGCACTATGCTTTGTTCAAGTCTAACATAAAAATTTATGGCAGCCATATCCGGCAGCGCAACTTACACCGCAAGCGGAAATAATCCTTTTCCAAGGCTTTCAATGCAAGTAAATTATCGCCATGTATAAGCATATTTTCTGTATCTAAATCATTACTAATATTTGATAACTCCGTATTTTCTATCAGCAGGCGTGGTTCAACACGAATCGGTTCGTCTTTGCCATACCACATTAATTCCAATCTGTTTGTCATGACAGTTCCACCTCCGATATATGAATAACACTAGGATACATAATCCGAAACTAACTCATACAGTTTACGCTGCATGGAATGACGTTCATCCCAGTTCAGCATCGCCAAATGTGTGATCCGGTTCTTAAACAGTTTGTTTCCATTATTATCAATGGCCTCTCTATTTTCCGTTCGGATCAGATATGGGGCCACCTGTTCTTTCACGATCGATTTCGCATTCGGGAAAGCATCCGCATCCAACAGTCGCACCAATCGCAAAAATGGCTCTGTCTTTCCATTATGTGGTGTTGCCGACAACAGCAGCAGATAGGGACTTGCCTGTGACAATAAATGCCCAAGCTTATAACGTGCTACTTCACCCGTGGATCCTGCGACCCTGTGGGCCTCATCGATGATAATCAGGTTCCATCCACTGTTAATGATGGAATAAATTCGTTCCTCATTATATTGATCAACCTTCTCCTGCGTCCATCCGGCGTGTTTCTCGATCGGTTTAATGGAATCCACCGGAGAAATAACCTGGTCGGAATCCTTCGGATCAGGCCTCTGGTCTTCAGCTCTTTGATAACCATCCCGGCTTCTATTGTCTTTCCAAGGCCGACTTCATCCGCCAGGATATAACGGATTGTATTTTTCTCCATTGCCCGGTTTAAGACATGAAGCTGATGAGGAAGCGGGATCACGCCGCTCGCCAAAGAAGAAAGCAGCCCTCCCGCAGTCTCATTCTTGATTTTGGACAGAAGTGTCACATATCGCAGATAATTCTCATCATATGCATTGGTGCCGCCATCTTCCTTCAGCTGCTCTTCCGATAATTTATAGACATGACCGAAAGCAGGATTAAAAACCCGATAGGATATATATCCCCAGGCTTCTATCTTTTCCAGTATCTGTACATTCGCGCTATTTGCTGTATCAAATGCAAACTTTCCTACTTCCAGCACCTTGCCACCTCGCCAACTCTTGCCACATCAAATCGGGTAGCTTATTTTTTGAAATACACTTTATTCTTTGTTTTTCCAACACTTTTTAGAACGTCCAGTTTTTCTGCCTTTGACAACAGCCGGCTTGCTGTCTTTATCTCGACTTCCAATAATTTTGCTGCTGTAGAACTATTAATTTCTTTATTTACATCCAAATAGTTCAAAATCACCTGCATCCTTGTTCTCTCCAATTCGGACATTGATTTGGACACTGATTCGGACATTAATTCGGACATTGCCGAATTTAAAAACTCATTTGAGACCCCATTTTTAGGCTCATCCGGCTGGTTCTTCCTATGTGCCATTCTTTTGTCAATATTATTCCGAAGAATCAACCTTACCATATTCGGAGTTTCAATATATTCAGGCTCCGGAAGTCCCGCCTCTGCCATATCCGAATAAATCTTCTTTACGCCTTCATTCAACTCCCGTACCCATTCAAATTCAGTCATAACCCTCGAAATAGTCTTGTTTCGTGAAAAACGAGTATAGGAAATATTATCCGCTGTCACAATGTACGGGAATCGGCCAGGGCTTTCGATTTCCAGCCGATCATCGTACATGCTGACCTTGATAAACAGCCCCGATGCTGCATAGTCACGATGAGCCACGGCATTAATGATACCCTCGACCCAGGGGAACTCCGGATATTCCGGCTTTTCAACAAACCTTCCGCTTCCATGTTCCTGACGTGTGAAGACACGAAGCTGATCTGCAATGAAAGCCTTCGCGGCATCGATCAATCGCAGAATCGGCTCATCTATGCTCTTGTCCTTCACAACATTGTAATTGGCTCCCACCTGTATCTCACGGCCATCCACGCGGATAAAGCGGATGCGGCAGTTCATATTGAACTTCATAATGTTCTTGGCAAACAAAAGTACCGCCGCATTAGTCAGATATTCCTTGCCATCTCGGTTCACCAGAAATCCTCTTGCCGCGAGAACCTGATGCGTATCCACTTCCTCTGCGCCAATCCGCTTCTTATATGCATCAATCAATTCTTCATCCAAATCTTCCAGAACGGCATACTGATGAATTTCATCCTCAAAATGCCTGGATCCCTTTGCGTATTCCAAGTTGCGGAGATTCTCTCCTAACATCTCTTTGGATTTATCGCCGATGCGAAGATAAGTCCGATCATTTGAAGTACGGATCACCTGATCAACGCTCGGTTCAATATGAAGAAGCAGTATCCAGTCTGGTTGCCCAGCCTCATTCGTAATATCAATGAATTCCTCCCGATATCGCGGCATCGGTCTGCAGCAATCTTTTGGAGCATTGATAAATTCATTGATTTTTTCGTCTCCGCAGGAATCAATTCCTTCCAAGATCCGCTTTTTATCACTGATACCAATCACGATCGTTCCGCCATCTGCATTCGCAAAAGCAGAAATGTGTGGTGCCAGATCAACCACACGGATCTGTGCAGACTTTCGGTCAAAATATTTATTTTCATTCTCCGTCTGCATATATTTAAGAGTCAGCAGCGGATTGATCTTTGATGCATTCCTCTATTTCGTAGCCATCCGCCTGATGAGACTTTCAAAACGCCCTTTTTGATATAATAATCTCAGCAAACTTCAAAGAAGGATGCAGCCAACAAAAATAACTGCTTCTATAAGTATAAGCGCACAAAAATACAAATTTATTATATCATACAACATTAAATTTTTCTTTATCTTATCCAAATCGTCGCTTAAGATATTAAATGATTTTTGTTTGGCAGGACTGCGCATTTGCCCAGGCAAATTTCCCACTTCATTTATAATTCCAATGCATTTTCATTCAGAAGAAATTCATACAGGCCGAGATGAAGGATTCCGTCTTCGTCCGTCCAGGACTTCATAGACGTTTTACTGACGACGATCTTTTTGAAAAAATCCTTTGTGTGTTTCAAAGGACGCACCTCTGTTTCCATTTTCTGCGGATCACTGGTGGACAACGCAGACTGGATATAATATTTTCTGGATCCGCGGTTGACCACAAAATCGATCTCACACTGTTTCTTACTCCTCACCCCATTACGGCTCTCAGCGATTTCAACAACACCTACATCTACAGAATACTCCCGATACAAAAGCTCGTTGTAGATGATGTTTTCCATAATGTGCGTTTCTTCCTGCTGCCTGAAATTCAGCCTCGCATTGCGCAGCCCTACGTCAGCGCAGTAATACTTCGACGGATATTCAAAGTATTTTTTTCCTTTCACATCATACCGCTTTGCGTTGTGAAACAAAAAGGATTCAATCAGGTAATCCAGATAATTCGCAACCGTTGCGTTGGAAACCTGGAGATTCTTAACCGATTGCAGCGTGTTTTTGATCTTATTGACATTCGTCAATGATCCAATCGACGAACACAGATCATCCGTAAGCTCTCCCAGTACATCCGGCAGTTCAATATCATACCTTTCTACAATATCCCTGAAATAGACCTCCGTAAAAAGGTTTCGCAAATATGTCATTTTCTCCGCATCACTCTTCCTGGTGAGAACCAGGGGCATTCCCCCGTACATGGCATATTCTTCATAAGCATCTGATTTATCTCCTCCGGCAAAGGAATAGTACTCCTGAAAGGAAATCGGATAAACCCTGACCTCATCCCCCCTGCCGCGAAACGCAGTCAACACATCCCGGGTAAGCATTTTAGAATTGCTTCCTGTCACATAGATATCAACATTCCGCAGCCGCATCAACCCATTCAGGACGTTGTATAGCCGGATATTCTCCGTGTTTTTCAACTCCTCCGTTGTGATCGCATACTGCACCTCGTCTATCAGGACATAGTACATTTCATCTGTCACGATCTTCTCCCGGATATATTTTGACAACAGCCCGGGATCACGGTACTGCACAAAGGTATCGTCATCAAGAGCAATTGTGATGATCTGCTCCTTTCTAACGCCGCTTTCAATTAAATAGTCATAAAAAAGACGAAACAGCAAAAAACTCTTTCCGCACCGCCTGATCCCGGTAATGATCTTAATCAGGCCGTTTTCCCTTCTGGCAATTAACCGTTTCACATATTCATCACGCTGAATCATCGTCTGCATCACATGGCCTCCGCATTCTGAAAACTTATATGCATTTTCCCCTTACTTTTTATTATAATATACCACTCTCTCACTCAAAAATGCAAGCCGGATTAGAAACTTTTTCCCAGACTGCTCCATTTCCCATGTGAACAGGGTTCACATTGCGCTAAATCATGGAGAATGACGCGCAAAAAAGGCACATGGTTTACAATTTACTGTTCCATGTGCCTTTACGCTGTTATTTTGATATTATTTTCATTCCATCTCCGGTTTTCATCCCTCATCCTTTATTTCTGCGCCCGCAAAGACTCATGGTTATCCATTCGGGTAAAATAATATGAAATCTTTTCCAATGCCTCTTCCACCGGACAGGCAACGTCAAACGCCGAGATCGCCTTCCGCTCCAGTTGTTTTTGGATATGGAACCCGATTTTTTTACAGACCACGCACCTGCAGTCAGATACAAGCTCCACTTTTGCAGACGCTTCCCCGGTGCCGCCGCATCCTCCTGCGCCGTTTCCGCACCCGCTTCCTGCGCCGCATCCGTTTTCCGCATGGCAGGCGTTTCCCTCACCGCCGCCATCCTTCTTTTGAAATCCGGACGCCGGATTACAGCCGGACGCCTGTGGCGCGCCGCTGCGGTCTGTCCCTTTCTCATCAGACGCCCGCGTCTCCAGCCTTCTGTATACGCCGTCCTCCACTTCATAGATCAGAAATTTCTCTGCGGAACCGAAGGTTTCATCAATCTGTATCCCATCCGAAGATGCAACCGCTATCTTATAAGACATATGAAAACCCCCTGCTAATTAAACCGCTGCACCGCAACCGTATAGATATCTTCGATCAGCCGGACGCCGCCGGTATAGCCCGCATAAAAATCGTCCAGCACGACCTTATCCTGCACCGGCCATGCGATGTTCAGGTAATTCCCCTTCAGGCTCTCCGTCAGTTCCTTTTCATAATAGCTTCCGAGGATCAGCGGATACCCATGATAGTCATGCTCCCTGATCTGCTCGTGGATCTGATAGCTGTCCGTCTCGAAGACCGCCTCCGCTTCCAGTCTGTAATTTAATTTTTTAAATTCCTCTGTAATCGCTTCCCGGTACTGCTTCGGCGTATCGTCCACGATAAACTGTTTTGCGGGCACAAGCCCCAGATCATTTGCTAAAAACTTCGTAATGCCGAGGGCGTACTGCGCATCCGCAACAACGGAAAACTGCTTATTGATGACGCGGTTTTCCAGGAAGAGATCCGCGTAGCGTTCGATCAGATAATAGTAATAACTCTCATGCTCGTTTATGACGTTCTCCACCTTTTTTTCATCCGCGCCTGCAAATGCTCCGACCTCGCGCAGGAACTTACTGGTCTCAAACGCTCCGATCGGCAGAGTCGGATAGTGCAGATACGGGATTCCCAGTTTTTTCTCCATTTTTTTCATGTTGGAAACAGAAACCCATGGAGAAACCAGAAGGTTAAATTCCGCCTTCGGGATTTGATTTATCTGCCTGATTCCGCGGTTATAGCCGAAAATCGTATTCGGCGTAAGTCCGATCTCGGCGATCAGCTTTTCCAGTTCCCGGATATTCCCCAGCCAGAACAGATCCTGGTAAGGGACGTCCGCCCAGATGTTGACCAGCCCCTTTTCCTTTTCATCGGATTTTTCCAGATACTGGTCAATAATGGCGTCGACCACCTGCTCATGCCCGATATAGTTGTTGCCCTTAAATCCCGCCGTAGAAGCGTAGATTACCGGTTTCTCCGCATCTTCAAACCGGCTGACCACTTCCCCTGTATCATCGCCTACAATTTCCGGAATACAGCCAGTCAGCACTACATACAGATCCGCGTCGATCACCTTTAAGGCGTTTTCAATCGTCGTTTCCAGCTTTTTTACGCCGCCGAACACCACATCCTTCTCATTGATGCTGGTGCAGGGGAAAATATTCGGCGAAAAATAGCCGGAACTTCCTGTTCCATCCGATAATTTCTGTGCGCATCCCGGCCCCGAATGCAGGATCGGAATCGCCCTTGTGATCGCCTGTACCGTCTGCATTGCCCCAAGCGCGCATTTATATCTTTGTTTATCCAATAATTTTGCCATTTTTTAAGCCTCCTTCCGAGGCTTCGCCTCTTCTAAAAATGCGCCCACGTTCTGCTCATACCACCAGTCCGTATAAGGCAGCTTTACCCGCTTCGCAAGATTCTGTTCAAAACTCCTGTTGCGCGTCGCATCCAGGATCGTGCGGGCAAATTCCAGCGTGTGCTTATAGCCGAAGATCATGTATTCATCCGCCACATAGACCGCCGGCGTCCCGTTTTTGATCGCCCAGACGGTAGAGCCCGGATGTCTGGACAGATACAGATCCGGCTGGTACTTATGTAAAATGTTCATTACCTCAAAATTCTGCTGGTCGGCGACGCTCGCCTCAAAGTCGATCCCGTTGTCCAGCAGATATTTCATGGACGGCGGCACGTCCCCGTTTTCATATTTTTTATCATAGTGCCATGCCAGCGCCCACACAACTTCAATGCCAAGTTCATTTAATACCCTTGAGACCTCAAAGGTATAGCCTGGCCCCATGCCGATGACCGCCCGCAGCCCTTTCAGTTCTTTTTTGACCTCCTCGATCTGCGGCAGATAAATCGCGCGCTGCTCGGCGATATATGCCTCAATTTTTTCGCTGCGGTCCGTCACCTTCCCGATCTCGCGCAGCCATGTCTCAAATCCCACAATGCCGCACTGGTTGATGCTCCGCACATAAGGCACGCCGTATTTTTCCTCTAACGCATTTCCCAGATAATTCCCCAGCGTACCGCAGATGCAGGTCGTCGCAAGGGATTCCGAGATATGCGACAGCTCCTCTACGGAAGAGTTGCAGTACAGGAAAATCGGCTCCAGGTCAAATTTCCGGAACATCTCCATGATCTCCGGCCGTGCGCTCTCATAGAAATTTTTGAAATTGATCGTGTTCCTCTTCTCCTTTGGCGGCTGAACGATGGAACTCAGCACCGCATGGTCCGCAATATCAAACCCGGTTGCCCAGATGCGGGATTTAAAGCCCTCGCAGTGAACCGCCGCGATCGGCACGTCAATCTCGTCCCTTACCTCGTCCACCACGCTGTCGATATCCTCGCCGATAATGCCGGTCGCACAGGAGCTTGTCACAAAGATTGCCTTCGGCGCATACCGTTTATTGACTTCCAGAATAATCTTGCGCAGGGCCTCCGTCGAGCCGAAAATTGTGTCCTTTTCATTCATGTCCGTCCCGACATAAACCGTATCGTTGGTAACGCCGCGCTTTTTCGCCATCACCTTATCCAGATAGTATGCGTTCGCGCTCGCCACCGAACAGCCCGCCGGCCCATGATGGATAATCGCGATATCCCGTATGGCGGAAAGCTGTCCTAACGCACAGCTCGAAAGACAGGTGCTCGACTGGGAAAAACAGCGGGAACATCCCTTTAACGTGCCGCACTCGCTCTGCGACGCCAAATCGCTCAGCGAACCGATGTAGCCGGTGATGGAACCGATCCGGTTTTCCCTTGTCGCTACATTTGAACTCTCTAAATTGATTGCCATGATTGATGCCTGCTCCTTTCTTTAAA
>CANQQG010000103.1 GCA_947625875.1 uncultured Lachnospiraceae bacterium | reverse complement strand
TAGGCGTTACCTCCAAAATGTATTGCATTCAAGGGGCTTCGCCGCAAATTTTTTTGATTTTGTCAAGTGTTTTTTGAAAAAAATTTTAAAAAAATTACAAAAAAAGAGCATGGCATATATCTCTATATACCTTGCTCTGGAGGAATTGCCCTTGTCAACTCCTTAACTAAATGACATTGGATTCCTCGCCCCTTACTTTATTGAAAAGTAAAAATACCATACATACTGCCATCTGCTGTTTTAGTAACAGTTTTTACGTCATAACCTGCTACATTGAAATCCATATTTCCCTGAAAAGTTATCTCATCGTAGCCCTTACCCCGACTAAGTGAATAATACATATGATAGTATATTTCATCGATTTTATCGTCTGGAAAGTACTTATCAACACATGCCCGTAACAATGCTGCACAATAATCTTTTTCAGATGTCATTCCTTTGGAAAGAAATGTGCCATGCCGCCAAAATGTGACCTTATTATCTACAACGCCAATATTAAAAGCTATGTTGAAATTCTTCCAGTCCGTGGAACAGCTCAATCTTGGAGGAACATTTTCTGTATCGCCATTTTTACCAATACTTGTACTTAAAATCTCAAGACTGGCTACTGTTTTTGGTGAATATTCTTCCGCATTCATTTTCATCTTAGGTGCAAGTAAATTATTTAGTTGATACAAATCGGAACCTTTATAAAAAATACGATCAGGCGCTGCGTCTGTATTGAGTTTATCAGCCTTTGTTATCTTTATACCGTAAATATTATCATAGTTCAATTTTGCTAAAGCGGCGTCAACATCTTTGATGGAGGCATATTTTGCTTTTGTGTCAAAACAACGGATTCCGTTAGAATTTGTTGAAATCCATGAATTGGCGCATTCCTTGCAATTTGTGACACTAAAGGCTTTATAATTCATCACCTTCTGTACAATGCTTACAGGTATGCAGACAGCGCCATTTATCTTTTGCACTTTTGTGCTCATAGAAACTTTTTTTGTCTTTTTTCCTTTTTTGTAAAGCGCTGTTTTGCTGTTTACAGTCAACTGGTATGCTTTTGAACCATATTTAATCGTATATCGTTTCACCTTACTGTTATAGGACCAAGTTACGTCTTTAATATAAGAACAAAGTTTTTCAGCATCAACCAAATCTTTATTTCCTGCTTTATACATTGGAATGTCAGCGGTTGTCAGCCACTCACCATTCACAATCAAATCATAAGACATCTCTGTCGCTGCTGCCGATACGGTTAGAGCAGGCTTTGCGCCGACGAAAGAAAATGCCAGACAAAGCGCTATAATTAATAAATATTTTGACTTTTTCATTTGTCAAACCTCCTTAATCATAATTAAATATATCCTAAATGAGTTTAATGAAATTGTCAACTGATTTTGTCGGAAAAGATAGTAAAGCGTGAAGATGATTTAAGGACAGCCGCGCCGCAGCCTGTCCCAAAAGCGCGCAGCCGCATCGAACCAGCCCTGCGGCGGGGCGAAGCCGGCTACAATGCCAAGTACGATCGCGCCTGCGACCTTGACCGTCTGGATGCCATACGAAACATATCCGGACGTTTCATTCATAATAAAGTAATAAGAGGTATAATAGATCCCGGCGCCGGGAACCAGCGGGAAGATGCCCGCGATCAGGTAAACGGTGACCGGGTTTTTGCGCAGGGTGGCGATCAGGCGCGCGCCAAGCGCGAGCGCGAACGTCGCAAACAGGTTGGCGAGCGTCGGGCTTATGTGGAGCGCAGGGCAGGCAAGGTAGCAGACCCAGCCGAATGCGCCGATCGCGCCGCAGAAGGGCAGCTCCGACCGCGGCGCGGCAAAAAGGATGGCAAAACATAAAGTTGCGATCATGCATACTGCAAATTGGATCAGGATCATAAGAACGCGCCTCCCATCAGTGAACGGTATATTTTGATGACAAATCCCACGCCGACCGCGATGCAGAAGGCGGTGAGGACGGCGTCAATCATATGGATGGCGCCGGATAAATAGTCGCCGTTAAAAAAATCGCGGATCGAAGTAGTCAGTGCGATGCCGGGAACCAGCGGCATAATGTCGCCGATGATGATCTTGTCATACTGAACCGGCGCGCCGGACATGAGCAGGCACAGGGCGAGCGTAGTCACAGCCGCGCTACCCAGAATGTTTTTTAAAAATTTGGATGTCTTATGGGCGCTTAAAAGGAGCAGGAGCAGCTGCAGGAGCGCGCCGATCAATAGCGCAAAGGCGGCGTCGATGAGCGCGCCTCCGAACAGATAGCTGAAGCAGGCGCAGCCGACGCCGCAGGATGCGATCTGTACGGAGGGCCTGTTGTAAGGGATATTCCGGCATTCGTCCAGCCGCTGCCAGGCTTGCGCAAGCGGGCATGTGTGGGCGCAGATCTCCCTTGAGAGCTGGTTTAATGCCGCGACGCGCCCGAGATGCGTTGAGCCGAGCGGGACATGGCGCACCATGCTGCAAGCGTCGTCGCGGTCTTCATTTGCGCTTGCGAAAATGCCGTTTGAGAGGACATAGACGTCGTAATCGCGGATCTCATATGCTTCTAAAATGTGCATGACGGTGTCTTCTACGCGGTACACCTCCGCTCCGTTGCGCAGCAGCGCGTCGCCCGTTTCCACCGCAAGGGCGAGGATCTCCTTTGTCGCAGCCATTTGTTTTTCCGTCTCCTCTCCGTCTATAGCCGTTTTGGCCGATACTATCAACCTAACACGTTTTTTGGAAAAATGCAATGCCTCCCATTGTGATTTTCTGCCAAATCGGTTACAATAAAAACGATATCCGGTACAAAAACAGGGAGGGCTTTGGCATGCAAAATATGAAAGCAGTGATTCTGGCGGCGGGAAAAGGCACGAGGATGAAATCGGATCTGCCGAAAGTCGTGCATACGATACATGGGAAATGCCTGGCGGACTATGTGATCGACGCGGCAAAGGGCGCGGGCGCACAGGAGATCTGCCTTGTCGTTGGTTATAAGCAGGATGTGGTACGCAGCGCGATCGCGCATAAGGATGTTGCCTATGCGCTGCAGCCGGAACAGCTGGGGACGGGCCACGCGGTAAAATGCGCGCGGGAATTTCTGGGCGATACAGGGACGACGATGATCCTGTTTGGCGATACGCCGCTGATCACAGCGGAGACGCTGAAACGGCTGGCGCAGTACCATGAAGAACATCAGGATGCGGTGACAGTGCTGTCGGCTTACATCGAAGACCCGACCGGATATGGAAGGATTATCCGGGATGCGGACGGGAATTTTATAAAGAGCGTGGAGCATAAGGACGCCAGCGAAGAGGAACGGAAGTCGAAAGAAATTAATTCAGGAATGTATTTATTTGACACAAAGGAGCTGAAAGCCGCGCTGGATATGCTGCAGCCGGACAATGCGCAGGGCGAGTATTACCTGCCGGATACGCTTGAAATTATAAAGGCAAAAGGGCTGCGCGTGGACGCGTTCCGCCTGGAGAGCGCGGAGGATATATCCGGCGTGAATGACCGGGAGCAGCTCGCGCAGGCGGCGGAGATCATAACAAGGCGCGGTATGTAAAAAATGGGAATCTTATCTGATAAATTAAAACAGCGTTTTATAAAAAGAAAGAACGGGGACGAAACAGGTATCATGTACATCATAGCAGGGCTTGGAAACCCGACGGGGCAGTACGAAAAAACAAGACATAATATTGGATTTGACGTCATTGACGCGATCGCGGAAAAATATGGCATAAAGGTAACGGCGGCGAAATTCAAGGCGCTGTATGGAAGCGGCGTGATCGGCGGGCAGAAAGCGCTGCTCATAAAGCCGCAGACATTTATGAATAACAGCGGCGAAGCGGTCGGCGCGTTTTTGCGTTTTTATAAGCTCGACGCCGCCTCACAGCTTCTTGTCATTTATGATGACGTCAGCCTGGATCCCGGCAATATCCGCATCCGGTTAAAAGGGAGCGCGGGCGGGCATAATGGCGTAAAGAGCGTGATCGCCCACGCGGGCACACAGGAATTTGCGCGCATAAAAGTAGGCGTCGGGGAAAAGCCCGCGGGCTGGGATCTGGCGGATCATGTGCTGGGGCGTTTTTCCAGGGAAGACCGGCTGCTGGTGGACGGCGCGGTTGCGGACGCGGCTGCGGCTGCGGAACTGATCGTAAGCGGCGAAGCGGAAAAAGCGATGAATCTGTATAATAAAAAGAAATGAATGGAAAAGTAAAGGAGCGGAAATGGAAGCATTTATGGAGCCGCTTGGCGGTTTGTCGGAGTTCGTGTCGCTTCGGAAACGCCTTCATGCGCAAAAAGGCGTGGTCGAGCTTACCGGGTGCATAGATTCCCAGAAGCTGCACATGATACACTGCCTTTGCGGGGAGGGGGAAAACCGCCTGATCGTTACATTTACCGAGCAGCGGGCGCGGGAATTTTGCGAAGAGTACCGTTTTTTTGACCGGAATGTGCATTATTTTCCGGCAAAGGATATTTTATTTTACCAGTCGGATATACGCGGCAATGAGCTGGAAAAAGAGCGGCTGGAAGTGTTGAAGGCGCTTGCGGAGGAAAAAAGCTGTACGGTCGTGACGACCTTTGACGCATTGATGAACCGGATGGCGGAGCCAGCCGGCTTTTTGTCGGGCATAAAAACGCTGGAGGTCGGCGGCGCTGTGCATATGGAAACCATGCAGAGGGATCTGGCGCTAATGGGATATGAGCGCAGTTATCAGGCGGAAGCGCCGGGACAGTTTGCCGTGCGCGGCGGCATTTTGGACGTGTTTGTCCTGACGGAGGATAATCCGTACCGCATTGAATTGTGGGGGGACGAGGTTGATTCCATACGGAGCTATGACGCGTTGAGCCAGCGCTCGATCGAAAATCTGGAAAAGATACAGATCTATCCCGCGCGTGAGCTGCTGATCACAAAGGAACAGGCGGATGAGGGCGTACAGAAAATCCGTAAAGAGCAGCGGCATGTGGTAAAAAAATTGCGTGAGAAACAAAAAACCGAAGAGGCCGCAAGGCTCACCCATGCCATAGACGCATTTGTGGAAGAGCTGCAGGAATTTGGCAGCGGCGCGCATGTGGAGGATTATCTTTCTTATTTTACGGATAAAACGGTATCGCTGCTTGATTATTTTGATCCGGAGCATACGCTGGTTGCGCTGGATGAGCCGGCCCGTATTGCGGAGCACAGCGCGGCGGTGGAAAAGGAATATACGGAGAGTATGCGGCAGCGGCTGGAAAAAGGCTATATCCTGCCCGGGCAGGCTGATGCGCTGTATGCGGCCAGAGAAATTTTTGCGCGCATAGGGCGTATGCGCACCGCCGCGCTGGCGACGCTGGAAATGAAGCTGCCGCAGCTTGCGGTGCGTGAGTCATATCCGGTGCAGGCGCGGACGGTAAACGCGTACAATAACAGTCTTGAACTGCTCGTAAAGGATTTGCAGCAGTATAAGAAGAAAAATTATAAGGTGATTTTATTATCAGGTTCACGCACACGCGCGCAGCGGCTGGCACAGGATTTGTCCGCGGAGGGGCTGAATGCGTTTTATACGGAGGACTATGACCATACGGTGAAGCCGGGGGAGGTCATGGCGCTTTATGGAAAAGTAAAGCGAGGTTACGAATACCCGCTTTTAAAATTTGCCGTCATATCGGAGACGGATATATTTGGCGCGGAAAAGAAGAAGAAAAAACGCCGGAAAATGCAGGAGGGCGAAAAAATCGCGGGGTTTTCCGACCTGCATCCGGGCGATTATGTCATACATGAAAATCATGGGCTGGGCATTTACCGCGGCATAGAGAAAATCGAGGTGGAAAAGACCACAAAAGATTATATCAAGATTGAATATGCAAAGGGCGGCACGCTGTATATCCTTGCAACGCAGCTTGACATGATCCAGAAATATGCGGGAAAAGACGCGGGAAAACAAAAGCTCAATACGCTTGGCGGCGTGGAATGGAAAAAAACGAAGAGCAAAGTGCGCGGCGCGGTAAAAGAGATCGCGCAGGAGCTGGTGCAGCTGTATGCGGCGCGGGAAAAGCAGCCGGGCTATGCCTGCGGGCCGGATACGGTCTGGCAGCGGGAATTTGAGGAGTTGTTCCCGTTTGAGGAAACGGAAGACCAGCTCCTTGCGATCGAAGCGACCAAGCGGGACATGGAGAGCGCGAAGATCATGGACCGGCTGATCTGCGGGGACGTCGGTTACGGAAAGACGGAGATCGCGATACGCGCCGCCTTTAAAATGGCGCAGGAGAGCCGGCAGGTCGTATACCTCGCGCCAACGACGATCTTAGCGCAGCAGGTTTACAACAATTTTGTCCGGCGTATGCAGGATTTTCCGGTGACGGTCGGCCTGCTCTGCCGTTTCCGCACGCCTGCGGAGCAGAAAAAGACGATTGACGGGCTGAAAAAAGGCATGGTGGATATCGTGGTGGGGACGCACCGCGTATTGTCCAAAGACGTCGGTTATAAGAACCTCGGCCTGCTTATCGTCGACGAGGAGCAGCGTTTTGGCGTGACGCACAAGGAAAAGATCAAACAGTTAAAGACGAATGTGGACGTCCTGACGCTGACGGCCACGCCAATCCCGCGCACACTCCATATGAGCCTGATCGGGATACGCGATATGAGCGTTTTGGAAGAGCCGCCGGTAGACCGCGTGCCGATTCAGACGTATGTGCTGGAATATAATGAAGAGATCGTGCGGGAGGCCATCGTCCGGGAACTGGCGCGTGACGGACAGGTCTATTATGTGTATAACCGCGTCAATCAGATCGAAGACGTAGCGGCAAAAATACAGAAGCTTGTGCCGGATGCGGCGGTCGCGTTTGCGCATGGGCAGATGCGGGAACGGGAACTGGAAAATATTATGTACCAGTTCATCAACGGAGAGATTGATGTGCTTGTGTCCACGACAATTATTGAAACAGGATTAGATATTTCCAATGTCAATACGATGATTATTCAGGATGCGGACAATATGGGGCTGGCTCAGCTGTACCAGCTCCGCGGGCGCGTCGGGCGTTCCAACCGGACGGCGTATGCGTTTTTGATGTATAAGCGGGATAAAATGTTAAAAGAGGTGGCGGAAAAACGGCTTGCCGCGATCAAAGAATTTACGGAGCTTGGCAGCGGCTTTAAGATTGCCATGCGTGATCTTGAGATCCGCGGCGCGGGCAACCTGCTTGGCGCGCAGCAGAGCGGGCACATGGAGGCGGTCGGTTACGACCTGTATTGCAAGATGCTAAACGAAGCGGTCCGCCAGGCGAAAGGCGTGGTGATAAAAGAGGATTTTGAAACGTCGATCGATGTGGACGTCAACGCTTATATTCCGCCGTCCTATATTCCGAATGAATACCAGAAGCTGGATATTTATAAGCGCGTGGCCGGAATCGAAACGCAGGAGGAGGCCGACGAGATGTTGGAGGAGCTGCTCGACCGTTTTGGCGAACCGCCAAAATCCGTACTGAATCTGCTTGATATCGCCCTGATCCGCGCAAAAGCGCATAGCGTATACGTAAAAGAGATCACGCAGAAAGAGTCGCTTTTGCGGATCGCGCTTTATGAAAATGCGGAAATCGATACGCGGAGGATAACCGGGTTTGTAACCGGGTATGACGGCAGGATGACGTTTTCCCCGAATGCCAAAATGCCGGAATTTCAGTATAATATGCGCATGAACAGCCGCGATGGCAAAAAACCGGAGATACTTTCTCTGATAAAGGAAATTGTGGAGAATATGATGAGTCTGCTGTTTGTGGAAAAATTATGAAATCAATGAAAGCAGAAAGACATGCGTCAATATGAAATGCAAGATGGGTGAGCGTTTTGCCGTTCAAAAGCGCCTCGACGAAATCCCCTGTCTTGTCAATTTTCTGTTGTAAACAGGGCGTTAATCGCCCTGTGGCATTGGTTTGAATGTTATTGCTCATGTTCTTTCTTTATGGCAAAAATAGAGTATATAGATTTCAGTTTCTATATACTCTAACGCTGTTACTATATTTGGTTTTGATTGATATGATTGTTTATGCCAACTGCATCGCTTCGGCTTGAAGTTCCTTTAATTCGTCCATAGATAAGGACGGCACATAACGCGCAATCTTTTCAAGAGAGAGTTCTCCGTCTTTAATCATTCTTTCGGCTGTTTCTCTGTCTTTGTCATGCGTAACCTGCTGAGTGACCTTCTGCGTAACCTGCTGAGTGACCTTCTGCGTAATTTTATCAGTAAGCGTATTTTCCATATCTTTCCAATATGTTTTCATTATCTGCTCATTATCAAATAAACTCATCATAATCGTCACAACCTCCATTTCCCTGTTCATCAGATATTCTTTCAGGATATTCCTGTCCTTGCAAATACGGATCGTTTCTCTGACTGTCTGCGCTGTCATTCCATACAGCTTTCTCTGTTCATCAAAAACCTTACAGAAAATGTAGATTACTCCCGCCACACTTTCATTATACAGAAAAATGCCTGTGTTTACAATAAAATTCATATTAAATTTCTTCTGTCATCCGTTTCGTCCTGCTCTGTTGCCTGTTCTGCTGTCTGCTCCCGTTCTGAAGCTCACGCTCCGGGTTCTTCCTGTTGTAGCTGATTGCTTTCGCATACACTGGCTCAGTGACTGCTTTTGCCTGCGCTCTGCCGATGCCGTCATATAACAGAGCCAGTCTTGAACGTGTGGAGCAGAACGATGGCAGACAGCGGACGGTCAGCAGGACGAAGCGGGGGAGGAAGAAATTTAATGGGAATGTGATGGGAAAATGAGCGTGATTGTGGTATGATGTCAGTGAAACAAATCTGAAATTTGGTGATTTGGTAAATTCTGATCAATTAATTTTACAGGGAATAGAAACCTTGAAATGGATGGAGGTATTATGGGCAGGAAAAAGTATCGGATACTACGACGATTCTTTGTGCTTTTTACAATGTCCGTATCTGTTGTAATCTTTCCTTGTGGGATAATAAAAGCAGAAGGGAGAAATATGGTGTTTGAGCAAGACTATGTAATGAGACTCATAAAAGAGATGGTGCGAGCTTTTTTAAAGCTGTTATTTCAGATTGATACGGAGTCACCGACCGTAGAATTATTGGAAAACAAAGAAGAAAAGGAAACATTGGAACATCTGTTAGACATGATTGACGATGGTAAAATCAATGAAGCGGAAAATAGATTATATGATTTAATCAGAGAAGCAGATGTGAGCAGTTTAGAAATCGCACTGTTATTTTATTCCTGTTTGAATGACAAAACAGATGATTTTTTAGAAGCAAATGACTTCGGCAGAGAGGAAATCAAATCAGGTCTTGAAAATGTGGTTGATCGCTTTGGACTGAGCAGTATTGCAAAAATGTTTTTGGCAGATTTTTAATGGAAATGTGATGGGAAAATGAGCATGATTGGAGCTGGACTAAGCGGAGGGAGGAAGAAATCTAATGGAAATTCGATAGAAACGTGAGCGTGATTGTGGTATTCTATTAGTGATACAAATCGAAGTTTTATAACAGCCATAAGGAGGATTTATGAATATATGGAAAATTATTTCAAATGGGTCAGGGATTTTTCATTGCCAACTACAAACAATCTGAGCGAGCGGGGACTAAGGGGGATCAAATCCCATATGAAGATATCCGACCAGTTTGACAGCGAAAAAACGGCCCGCCATTATGCAGATGTGAAAGTTTGAAACAGGAAAACAGCGGATAGAGAAAATTAGAATTGCATAGCAAACAAGCCATCACTGGGGTGGCAAAAA
>CANQQG010000102.1 GCA_947625875.1 uncultured Lachnospiraceae bacterium | reverse complement strand
GCGTTCGTGCAGCGCGCGGTTGTGGAAAAGGAAGAGGGGGAGCTGCGTGAGACGATCATTAACAGGAAATGGCTGCCGCTTCCGATGCTGCGGGTAAAGTTTGAGACGGACAGGCATCTGGACTTTTTGCAGGAAGGGAATGTGGCGGTAACCGACCGCTGTTATAAATGTGATATTTTTTCTGTCATGGCATATCAGAAGATCACGCGGACATTAAAATTTCGCGGGCTGCGGCGCGGGTTTTATGTGATCGGCGGACTGCAGCTGGATTCGACGGATTTATTCATGCAGGAACATCTCGACCGGTCCGCGCCCTGCCAGACGCGGATTTACGTATATCCCGCGCAGGCGGACGTGAAACGGCTGCTGATCCCGTTCCAAAAGATGATGGGCGATATTCTGACCCGGCGTTATACGTATGAGGATCCGTTTGAATTTCAGGGCATCCGCCCGTACCAGCCGTTTGATAATATGCGCGACGTGAACTGGAAAGCGTCCGCCCGCAGCGGCGAACTGCGCACGAATGTACATGGGTTTACGGTGCGGCAGGAAATCTGCCTGCTGTTAAATCTGGAAACGGAAGCAATTCTGGAATATAAAGATCTGAAGGAAGAGAGCATCCGGATTGCGGGCAGTCTTACAGAGATGTTTCTGGCACAGGGTATCCCTGTAGGATTGTACAGCAATGCGAAAGACTTATTGACGGAAAAAGAGCTGCGGTTATCTCCGGGCGCGGGGGAGAAGCATTTAACAACGGTGCGGGAGAGTCTGGCGCGTCTGAACCTTGACCTTCCGATGCGGGAGTTTGGGACGCTGTTGGAAACGTATGGATTCCGGAATGCGGGCGATACGCTTTATGTGCTGATCTCCTGTTCCCAGCGGGAATGCCTGCGGTCGTCTTTCGGGCGTTTTTGCGCAGACCATGCGGGGAGTATGTGGATCCTGCCGCTGCACCCGCAGATGGAGCAGAAGGCGCAGACGACAAAGGAATTTACGGTAATGCGTTGGGAGGTGGAGCAGAATGCGTCATGAGGGAGACGGCGGGCGCCTGGCGGCGGTCACGATGCAGGGGCTTTTGTATTATACAGCCGCCTGTGCGTTTTGCATTGTAAAAGGCAGCGTGACATGGCGGGACGCGCTGCTCATGCTGACGGTGTTCCTGCCGCTGTATCTGTTTGCTCTGTTCCGGGAAAAATGTGAAAAATTTTTCCTGTTTTTGCTTGCACACATCGCAATAAGCGGTGTTTTTGTGTATTTAATGCCCGGCGCAGTCCGGAAAGCATTGGCCGGCATCTGTATTGCGGCCATGGCTGTGCAGTCGTTTTATGTCCGGATAAAGCCTTCGTATGAGCGTGAGGAATGCCCGCCGCCCGCGGCAATTTTATTGTTTGCCGCGGTTTATCTGGCGGGTGCGCATTATGGGCAGCCGACGCTCTGCAGGCTTGCCTGTTATGGCTCTTTTTTATTTCTGATGCTGTTTGCGGTGCATCGAAGCCAGGAGAATACGGCGGCTTTCCTGTATATGAATAAAAATATGGCCAATCTTCCGGCAGGGCAGATTGCGGGATTGAATAAGCTGCTGTTGGGCGTATTTCTGATTTTTCTTCTGATGGGGATGCTGTTTTTGCAGCGCCTTCCGATGGGGGACATTTTCGGCGGCATAGGCTTTGTACTGCGAAAAATCCTGTCAGGAATATTGACATTCCTGTTCGGATTGTTTAAGGGGGAAGATTCTTATGAAATGACGCCGGAACCAGAGCGGGATATGGGCGGTTTTCCAATTGAGCCGGAAGAACCCTCCGTATGGGCGCAGATTTTGGATAAGATTTTTGTGACAGTTTTATACATCGCGCTGGCTGTCGGAGCGGTATATATCATCATTCGGCTTTTATATGGGTTTTATAAGCGGTTTTACGAAAACCAGAAGCCGGAGACAGATGAAAGTGAATTTTTATTGCAGCCCACGCCGGGCGTTGCGCGTGTCTTTGTTGTGCGGGAGAAAAAGAAGCGTACGGCGGAGACGGCGTATGATAAAAAAATACGCAGGCTTTATAAGAGATATGTGCGTCAGAGGCTTGGGAGGGGCGAAGCTGTGCCGGAGCCATTGACGCCTGTGGAGCTGGAAGGGTATATTCGGGAGCGGCAGGGGCAGCGTATGCCGGAGGACGGCAATCCGGAAGACATGGAGCATATAGGGCTGTACGAAAAGGCGCGGTATAGCGAAGAAGCATGTACGCGGGAGGATGTAGAGCGGATGAAGCGGAAACTGGTATAAGAGAAAAATCAACGAACTGTCGCTTGTAAATGCCGCTTTTTTATAGTATGATAAAAAAGTAGCTTTGAGACATGATATGTTAGGAAGAAAAATTAAAAACCCAAAACAGGAGGAACAAAAATATGGGACCGTTAATTGCATTGATCATTTTACTGGTCATCGTGCTGCTTATCGCAGTGTCCTGCATTAAAATCGTGCCGCAGGCGCATGCGGTAGTCGTAGAGCGGCTGGGAGGCTATCTGGCGACATGGGGCGTGGGGATTCATTTTAAAGCGCCGTTTATCGACCGTATTGCAAAGAAAGTGCTGCTGAAGGAGCAGGTTGTCGATTTCCCGCCGCAGCCGGTGATCACGAAAGATAACGTTACGATGCAGATCGATACCGTTGTATATTTCCAGATCACAGATCCGAAGCTGTTCGCTTACGGGGTGGAAAACCCGATCATGGCGATCGAGAACCTGACGGCGACGACGCTGCGTAATATCATCGGTGATCTGGAACTGGATGAAACGCTGACGTCGAGGGAGACGATTAATACGAAAATGCGCGCTTCTTTAGATGTTGCGACGGATCCCTGGGGGATCAAGGTAAACCGCGTGGAACTGAAAAATATCATTCCGCCGCAGGCGATCCAGGATGCGATGGAAAAGCAGATGAAGGCGGAACGCGAGCGGCGTGAGGCGATCTTAAAGGCGGAGGGCGAGAAGAAATCCACGATCCTTGTGGCGGAAGGGAAAAAAGAGTCCGCGATCCTGGACGCCGAAGCGGAAAAACAGGCTGCGATCCTGCGCGCGGAGGCGCATAAAGAGGCGACGATACGCGAAGCGGAAGGCCAGGCGGAGGCGATCTTAAAGATCCAGCAGGCGAATGCGGACGGCCTGCGGTTCTTAAAAGAGGCGGCTCCGGATGCGGGCGTCCTGCAGTTGAAGAGCCTGGAGGCGTTTGCAAAGGCGGCGGACGGCAAAGCGACAAAGATCATTATCCCGTCCGAGATACAGGGCATTGCGGGGCTGTCCAAGGCTGTGGTCGAGGTTGCTGCGGATAAGGACGTCAAGTAGCTGCGGATATGAAACGAAAAGGGCTGTATGCCGGAGTATTTGGCATACAGCATTTTGCTATAATAATGGAAAGGCAGAGATAGCGATGGATTTACAGGGAAGGAATTTTTTAAAACTGCTGGATTTCACGCCGGAGGAGATCATCTATCTGATTGATTTGTCGGCAAAGCTGAAGGACGAGAAGAAAAAGGGGATTCCGCATGAGGAGGCGCTGAAAGGGAAAAATATCGCGTTGATATTTGAAAAGACAAGCACGCGGACGCGCTGCTCTTTTGAGGTGGCGGCGCATGATCTGGGAATGCACGTGACGTATCTGGACCCGAGCGGTTCGCAGATCGGCAGGAAAGAGAGCATTGCGGATACGGCGCGCGTACTCGGAAGGATGTTTGACGGGATCGAATACCGCGGCTTCGGGCAGGAGATCGTGGAGGAACTGGCGGAGTACGCGGGCGTTCCGGTCTGGAACGGGCTTACGAATGAGTTCCATCCGACGCAGATGATCGCCGATATGCTGACCGTACGGGAGCATCTGGGCAGATTAAAAGGCGTGAAATTTGTTTATATGGGGGATGCGCGTTATAATATGGGCAATTCCCTGATGGTGGCCTGCGCAAAACTTGGCATGGATTTTGTGGCGTGTACGGACCGCAAATATTTCCCAGCGGAGGAGCTGGTAAAAACCTGTCAGGCTGTCGCGGCGCAGACGGGCGCAACGATCACGCTTACGGAGGACGTAAAAGAAGCGGCGGACGGCGCGGACGTGATCTATACGGACGTCTGGGTGTCCATGGGCGAGCCGGAGGAAGCGTGGGCGGCGCGCATAGGCGATTTAAAGCCGTATCAGGTGAATGCGGATGTGATCGCGCAGGCAAAGGACAGCGTGATCTTTATGCACTGTCTTCCGGCGTTCCATGATCTGAAGACGGCGATCGGGCGGCAGGTTTACGAAAAGTTCGGGCTTGCGGAGCTGGAGGTTACGGATGAAGTGTTTGAAGGCAGCCATTCGGTCGTATTTGACGAGGCGGAAAACAGGATGCACAGCATAAAAGCGATTATGTATGCGACGCTGCCGCGCGCATAGGCGGCGGAACGCCGGCCGGAAACAGGCGCAGCCATTGTTTGGAAAGGGTTACGACAGGGGAAGACGGGAGAAGGTACATGAAGGCGGAAATACTTGCAGCACTCAGGGAAACGGACGGATATGTATCCGGACAGGAATTATGCAACCGCTTTGGCGTTTCGCGCACAGCGATCTGGAAAGCCATCAACAGCCTGAAGGCGGCGGGCTATGAGATTGAAGCGGTGCAGAACCGCGGTTACCGGATTATGTCTGCGCCGGATATTTTAAATGAAAACGAGTTAAAGAGCATCCAAAAAACGGAGTGGCTTGGGAATACGATTTATTATGAACCGGTCATGAGCTCGACGAATACGCGCGCAATGCAGCTTGCGGAGGAAGGCGCGCCGCATGGTTCGCTGATCGTTACGGACCGGCAGGAGAGCGGGCGGGGACGGCGCGGGCGGGTATGGGAAACGTCTGCGGGGACCGCGATCGCCATGACATTTTTGCTGCGCCCGCAGATCAACCCGAACCATGCGTCGATGCTTACGCTGATCGCGGCAATGGCCGTTGCAAAGGGCATTGAGGCTGAGACCGGGTTGCAGGTGGGCATTAAATGGCCGAACGATATTGTGATCAATGGAAAAAAAGTCTGCGGGATCTTAACGGAGATGAGCGCACAGGTGGATTATGTCAACCATATCGTCATTGGCATCGGCATCAATGTGCAGGTGGATGAGTTTCCGGAAGAGCTGCGGGATATGGCGACGTCGCTTTACATGGAGCTGGGGCAGAAGATCAACCGCGCCGCTCTGATTGAAAAGATCTGTGAATATTTTGAAGCGTATTATGGGACCTTTTTAGTGACGGAGGATCTGAGCGCGATCGTAAAGGAATATGACGCGTATATGATCAACCGCAACCAGCCCGTCCGGGTGCTCGACCCGAAAGAGCCGTTTGAGGGAAGGGCGCGCGGGATCACGAACAAAGGGGAGCTTTTGGTGGATACGTGGGATTCCAGGCGGCTGGTGTCGTCCGGAGAGGTCTCGGTGCGCGGGATTTATGGTTATGTCTGAGGCTCGCGGCAATCAATCGCGCAGGATGACGGAAAGGAGCGGTTTCTTTATGGAAGAGGTCGTGTTATGCGGGGCGAGCGCATATTCCAGGAAATTTTATTTAAATGAAGAATTTTCCGGGCTTCCGGAGCGGATTAAAGAGGAGCTGAATATTTTGTGCGTCCTGTTTACGGAAGACGTGGGCGGCGCGCTGCAGCTTTTTTTTGACGGGGAAGGGCAGCTGAATTTCCGGACGGAATGCGAGGAAAACGATTTTTTTTATGACGAGATCGGCAGCGTCCTGAAGATCCGGCAGATACAGCGGACGAAGCGGGAATTGCTGGAAGCGTTGGAAATGTATTACCGGGTATTTTTTCTGGGCGATGTGTTGGAGGAGGATTAACATATGCTGTTGGTAATGGATGTCGGAAATACGAATATCACGCTGGGCGTGTTTGACGGGGAAAGTCTGGAGGCGACGTTCCGCATGACGACGAAGATACCGCGGACGTCGGACGAATACGGGATCATTGTGCGCGACCTGCTGCAGCATAACCAGATCTGCGCAGACGACATAAGCGCGGTCGTCATTTCTTCGGTCGTGCCGAATGTCATGCACTCGCTGACAAGCGCGATCATCAAATATTTCCATCTCACGCCGCTGATTGTGGCTCCCGGCATTCGGACGGGCATCCGCATTGCGACGGAAAATCCGAGGCAGGTCGGCGCGGACCGTATTGTGGACGCGGTCGGCGCATATGAACTGTACGGCGGGCCGGTGATCGTCATTGATTACGGGACGGCGACGACGTATGACCTTGTGGATGCGTCCGGCGCGTTTGTGGCGGGCGTTACCGCGCCGGGGATCCGCACGTCGGCGAAAGCGATGTGGGAAGAGGCGGCCAAGCTGCCGGAGATTGAGATCTGCAAACCAAAGAGCATACTTGCGCAGGAGACGATCAGCAGTATGCAGGCGGGGCTTGTGTACGGGCAGATCGGGCAGAGCGAATATATCATCAGGCACATGAAAAAGGAGTCGGGTTTTGAACAGTTAAAGGTCGTGGCGACAGGCGGGCTGGGGAAGCTCATTGCCTCGGAAACAAAGTATATTGACATTTATGACCCGAACCTGACGCTGCAGGGAATGCGGCTGATTTTTGAAAAGCAGAAGTAAGGATTGTTATGGAGCAGTTAAAGATTGGAAATGTAACGTTAAAAAACGGATTGATTCTCGGGCCGATGGCAGGTGTGACAGACCTGCCATTTCGTATTTTGTGCGCGGAACAGGGCGCGGGGCTGATGTGCATGGAAATGGTCAGCGCGAAAGGCATTTTATATAATAATAAAAATACAGAAGCCCTGCTTGCCATTGACGAGCGGGAACATCCGGTCTCCCTGCAGTTTTTTGGCGCGGACGCGGACATTATGGCGGAAATGGCAAAACGGGTCGAGGAGCGGCCGTTTGAAATTTTGGATATTAATATGGGCTGTCCGGTTCCGAAGGTGGTAAATAACGGGGAGGGTTCCGCGCTTATGAAGGACCCGCTGCTTGCGGGGAAGATTATTGAGCGTGTGGCGGGCGCGATTAAAAAGCCGGTAACGGTGAAGATACGAAAAGGGTTTGACGGGGAGCATGTAAACGCGCCGGAGATCGCGCATATCGCGCAGGAATCGGGCGCGGCCGCAGTTGCGGTGCATGGGCGCACGAGGGAGCAGTTTTACGCGGGGAAGGCGGACTGGGACATTATCCGGCGCGTAAAGGAAGCGGTTTCGATCCCCGTTATCGGCAACGGGGATGTGCGCACTGCGCAGGACGTCCTTCGGATGAAGGAGCAGACAGGGTGTGACGGCGTGATGATCGCAAGGGGCGCGCAGGGAAATCCCTGGATCTTTTCGCAGATTTTGCACACGCTGGAGACGGGTGAGGAAATGGCGCCGCCGTCCGCAAAAGAGGTGGCGCGGATGGTTTTGCGCCATGCGCGGATGCAGCTGGAATTTAAAGGGGATTATACGGGTATGCGCGAAATGCGCAAACATGCCGCGTGGTATACGGCCGGGTACCGCCATGCGGGCGCGCTGCGCCGCGAGATGAACCAGGTGGAAACTTATGGGCAGTTAGAGGAATTAATGGGGAGGTTTGCCGCATATATTAGGGAATAAAACGTTTTGGCAGGTATTGTGTGGCGGACAGAAAAGATGGGGCATCCCCAAAAGAGAAATGGTGGCGGCGCATTTTGCGTTTTATGCCATTTGGCAGGAAAGAGGCGCGGCAGGAATACTGCGGTGCGGGTTCTTTTTCGCCGTTTACATATAAAAATCCATGCATTCCGTATATGCATGAATTATTGGACGTGCTGTTAATGTCAAAAGGGCTGCCGTTTAAGGATCTGGAGCTGGTGGTCATTGACGCGGCGCAGCCGGAAGAGCCGGAGGAACTGTTTGTGCGGGAAGATGCGCTGGAGCGCGCGTTTTATGCTCCGGAGCATATGCATTTTCCCGATAGAGGGCCTGTTGGCAGGGCATATCAGCCGGGCCGGGCGGGAGAGACGCGGGACGCATGGACGACGCATGACGACGGGGATATTGAGATGACGCTGACGTTCCTTGCGCCGCGCCTGAATTATCTCATGTTGGTTACGGACCGTCCGGTATATTATAAGGAATTTGTCCACACCATGTATGAGGAATACGGGCTGATCGTCCAGCGGATGCCGAAAACGGCGCGTTTACGCGCGCGCGGCAATCTGATTCTGGATTTTGAGCGGGGCGCGGATCTGGATAAGGGCAGCGCGGGGCGGCAGGACGCATGGTATATCCCGGTCTATAAAAAACGCTGGGAAATCGGTGAAAACCTTGACATTGCAGTGCCCGTTGGGTATAATACACTGGTTATCACCGGCGCAGGTTTTTTGCCGGCGGACAGGGTCTGTTTATCAGACGGCAGAAGCCCCTCGCTTTTGTAATCAAGTGGGTGGGTTTTATTATGTACCGGTTTTTATATTTGGAAAATGGGTGAAAATATCCGGTTTATTTTCCGATAGATTAAGGCGAATCAGCATTGAAAACAGAGAATAAGGAAGGTTGGAACAAATGGAGAAAAAGAATATTTTAACTTACGAAGGCTTACAGAAGCTGGAGGGGGAGCTGCAGGATTTAAAGGTCGTAAAGCGCAGGGAAATTGCGCAAAAGATCAAGGAAGCAAGGGAGCAGGGCGATCTGTCCGAGAATGCGGAATATGACGCTGCGAAAGATGAGCAGCGGGATATTGAAGCCCGTATCGAGGAACTGGAAAAGATTTTAAAGAATGCGGAGGTCGTGGTGGAAGAGGAGATCGACCTCGATAAGATCAATGTCGGATGCCTGGTCCGGATTCTTGACTGTGAGTTTGACGAGGAGCTGGAGTATAAGATTGTCGGCTCGACGGAAGCAAACAGCCTGAAAGGGAAGATTTCCAATGAGTCGCCGGTCGGGCGCGCCCTGATCGGGCATCAGGTCGGGGATCTGGTGGATGTGGAGACGCAGTCGGGCGTGCTGCAATATAAGGTTCTGGAGATCCAGCGTTCAAATAGTTAATACGTTTTTGGAGGAAGTAAAATGGCTGAACAGAAAAACCAGCAGCAGGACGTGAACCAGTTATTGAAAGTCCGTTATGAGAAGCTGCATGAATTACAGGAAAACGGAAAGGATCCGTTTCGGATCACAAAGTATGATGTGACGCATCACAGCAGGGAGATTAAGGATCGGTTTGAGGCGTTAGAGGGACAGGAAGTGTCGGTTGCGGGCCGCATGATGTTTAAGCGCGTCATGGGGAAGGCTTCTTTTTGCAATGTGCAGGATGTGCAGGGCAGCATTCAGGCTTATGTGGCAAGGGACGAGGTCGGGGAAGACTCTTATAAAGATTTCAAGAAGTATGATGCCGGCGATATCATGGGGATCCGGGGAAGGGTTTTTAAGACGAAGACCGGCGAGATTTCGATTCACGCAAAGGAGATCACGCTTTTGTCGAAGAGCCTGCAGATTCTGCCGGAGAAGTTCCATGGGCTGACGGATACGGATATGAGATACCGCCAGCGGTATGTGGACCTGATCATGAACGCGGAAGTAAAGGAGACGTTTCTGAAGCGTTCCAGGGTGATCAGCAGCATCCGCCGTTATCTGGACGGACAGGGTTTTATCGAGGTGGAGACGCCGATGCTGGTGGCGAATGCGGGCGGCGCGGCGGCGCGGCCTTTTGAGACGCATTTTAATGCTTTGAATGAGGATCTGAAGCTGCGCATTTCGCTGGAGCTTTATCTGAAGCGCCTGATTGTCGGCGGGATGGAGCGCGTTTATGAGATTGGGCGCGTGTTCCGCAATGAGGGGCTGGATACGCGGCACAATCCGGAATTTACGCTTATGGAGCTCTATCAGGCGTATACGGACTACCATGGCA
>CANQQG010000101.1 GCA_947625875.1 uncultured Lachnospiraceae bacterium | reverse complement strand
TTGACATCTCAAAAAAGAAAACATCTTCAAATCTGACATCCTTCAAAGACAGAGCCTGTACCTTTACCCGTAATTGAGGCAATCGTTCAGAATCCTGACTGTAAAATGTATCAAACACATCGCTACCAAACATTTTGAACAGCTTATTACTGAGGTTATGGATTTGACACCTAAAGGTGCAAGGGGATTTTTCTATACCACGCTCTCTTCTCCACAATTCTGCCAACGCAGAACCATTCAGTTCGTAATGCTTACATATAAAGCAAAAAGAATCTGACCTACCGCAAAGAACTCCCGATTGAACACAACTTATAAAATCCGTGAGTGATAGAACAGTTTCATCTGAGTAATCTGTTCCCATCTGTTCAATAATATCCTGCTTACATTTTGATAACATCTTGAAAAAATTAGCCATAGTACCCGTACCTCCACAATAATCACTTATAGGCTTTTCCAAATTTTCAAAAGGCACAGTTTTCCGACCAATAGTAGCCATTTCTATATGCCTCATGAAAAAAAGCGTTTGCTATTCATATAAAGTTTAATCTGAAATGTAAACATTTGAGATACTCTGTAGATTTAGAATAATCAGTATCACACTGGCATTTCCAACTAATAACGCAAGCAGGCTCAAAACACATCAGCAGTAGCAATCAACAAGCCAGCTATCTGTTGGAAGTAATCAGAATAGACCAGAACACCATTAGTTTTTCTTAAATTATTGCCGACACAACTTTGAAGTGATTAGCATAGGTTAAAACACAAAAATAAAAGGATATCAACTATATTAGTCAATACCCTTACGCTTTACTTCGAATCATTTTACATCTAAAAATTGTGACTCTAATAAAATATTCATTTGTAGACCTAGTGTTCCATTTCAATATATCGAGCCTCTGTCAGAAATCCCAACAGACCTTCAATATGACCTCTTTCATTATTGTCTTCAACAAGAATAAATTGGAAACAACAATTTTCTTTTATGTACTGCTTCGCATCAGAATATTCAACAATAGATGGAAGATTTGTATCATCTACCAAATATTTCTTCAATCTTGCTGAAGATTTATTACCCATCAAATGATTAGTGTACAATCTCTGCCTGATATTCTTTGTTCTTCCAACATACAGCACTTCTTCTGTATCCTTCAGCCATATTACATAGACACCAGCCTTCTCTGGCAGGTCAGATGGAACTATAGAAGAAAAGGCATAAACTTTACCAGAAAATATTTTGTCCCATATTTCATTAGCATATTTTAATTGAGAACTGCAATCTCTCATAATCCCTCCATCATTATAGCTCTGTATAAGATATCTGGTATTCAAACAATCTCATACGTTTATCCGCATGTACTTTATCAATAAGTTGCTGTGTCGGACTATTTAAGCAGATAATACCATATACTTTTTTCCCCTTGAATCTTTTATCCTTCTCAAACCAATCAAGGTACTCTGCAGTTTGTTTGTATGCATCATCGTAACCACTATCTTTTTTCAGTTCCACAACATAAAGGTTGCCTTGAGAGTCTTCACACAATAAATCAAGCCGACCAATAGGAATAATATATTGACGACCATATTCCCCTTTTCGCTTATATATCTTTAGGTGCATTCCAAAAACTGGCATGCCACTTTCAATTCTTGCAGTCAATTCATCCTCTAACAATTTTTCATTCGAAAACTGTTGACGTTTTACTCCAATGTCTATGTTAAATTTTTCTGTACTCTCTGCCTCCTCAACATCCTGTGTTTCTCCAACTACTTGCTTTCGTATGCGAGCATTATGATTATCTAAATTTGCAACTCTGTCTCTGAGAGCCTTTGCAACTTTTACCCCACCTGATTTTACAAACTTCTTCGCATCAGCATTTCGCCCAAGAGCAATCAGTACCCTTACATAATTATTACCTGCACAGGACAAATCAACTTTTTCCTGCAAACACTTTTCAAAAATTTCAAGAGCCTCCTTATACTTTTTCTGCTTATATAAGGAATAGCCAAGATTATTTAGGGTAAAAGGAATATCTGGTGCCAGTTCATAACTTTTCCTGTAATACTCTTCCTCATCGGTCAGGTTCTTTACTTTACCACTTGCCCACGCAAGCATCCAGTATATATCTGCCATAAAAAAATAATATTCTTCTTTGACCTTTTCAAAGCAGGCTATAGCATTGTTCCACATAGACATATTGTAGTAGGTATATCCCAACATTTCATTTGGCGACTTATACTCTGGATACATCTGCATGAAAGAAGTCAAGGCATCAACTACCTCGTCATTGTTGGTGCTTCTGTAATACAGAGAAATCAAATCACAAAACTCTGGTACACCAGCCACAGTATCCATAGTCTTTACTTCTTCTGTGATATATTCCCATATTTCATCGGGAGCATTTTTGTAAGGCACAAGAAATAAATCCAACACTGCACCTTCATCCAAAGCCCCGTCATCTTTCAGGCTTTTACACATTTTATGAATATTTTCTTTACACTCTTTATACTGTTTCTTCAAATAATAATAGAATGCCCAATAAAAGAAATACTCTTTATTCAGCTTCTCAATATTTTCATAAACCAACTTGAGTAAAGAGCCATCATACGCAACCAATGTGTTATCATCATATTTAACAAATCCTTCTGTCAGCACAAAAACTAATGCATTGCAGAATGTACTACGCAATTCCTGAATATAGGGATGGTTATTCATGGTATCAAGTTTAGCTGAAACCTTATCAAAGGGCATTTCGTCTGGAAATTCTTTTTTGTATATTTCATTAATGGATTTCCATTCTTCATCAGTCATGCTCTACACCTCTCTTACTTTTGTTACCAAGACTAAAAATGTTTATGGTCTTCCGCCTTGACAATTAGGGCACTTTCTTTGCCAGATATCTGAGCCATTTGCGAAATATTTATGACCACAATTTAGACACTCCATCTCATAAAAATACTGATTATTATCAGTACCTTCATGCGGAGTCAGCCCATTATTTCTCTGGTTGTTTTTGTTTATATATCCTTTTTCAGTTGACTTACCTTTAGACATTTTCAAGTTCTCCTCATCAGGTTCTTTCGTTCTTGTAACTTTCATTTTCAAGCCTTTATCTGATAGCTTTTTACCCAAATCATTAATTTTGCTATCATCTATACTTTCAGATGCGACACTAAACGAAATTTCACCTTTTTCGCTATCAACTTGGATATCAGTTGCTCCCATCTCTTCAGCCATTGCCTTTAGGTCTGAAAGAGCCTGCTGTTTTTTGTTCCACTTACATAAAACTCTTACCAGCAAGCATATTGCTCCGATAATAAGTGCAAATCCTATGCCAAAGAAAACACCTTGCCAATTTTTAATAACAAATAGTACTCCAGCACCAAACATGAGAGCATACGCAATACTCTCATTGCGATATCTGACCTTATTTATCTGCCATTGCTTATAATGCTCGTATGAGCATTTCATTTCTTCATCGGTCATAAGCCACTATATCCTCATTTTCATTCAGTACATAATATACAACTACTTCACAAGCTGGTCGCAATATGGTAATAGTTCTTCTATCTTGGCTACGATACGCTTCTGCTCGGCAAGTGGTGGGAGAGGAATCAACAAATTCTTCAATGTACCTAAATAAACACCACCTTGTGCTGTTCCAGAAGAATTTTTCATCTTACTTTGGCAAAATGAACTTTGCAAAACATTCATGCAAAATCTATTATCAATCATTGTATCAATAATAGCTGCACTTCTTTGTGCAATGACCTTTCTATCATGATTATAAATAGCCAAATTGCCAATTGAACCACCAATAATCCCCATGATAATATCTCCGTGCGTGATATTAGTTCTTGGATTCTCCTTAATAAACCCTTCTTCATCAACGAATCTCTCGTCATCTCCGAACACAATCTCACCATTTTTGATATTCTTCGCACTTATCACACAATACCCTATCCCTGTATTAGGCGGTGGATTATGCGAACCATCAGTAAGCTTAGCTGAAATAGCACCCAGTCGCACCCACTTCCAGCTATTCGGAATTTCAAAGGGAATCTCATCCTCAGTAATCTCAGGCAAGGACTTTTCTTTCTTAATCTTACCATCTTTGATAAGCTGAGCCTTCTCAGCAACAATCTGCTCATAAAGCTCATCTGCAGTACCTTCTTCTGGTCTCTGTTCCACCAACTTCCCCTGCATAGCAAGCTGCAGAATACTCTTCTTCATATCCTCTGGGAATTTCTTATTAAAGGTTTCCAGTTTTGTATAAGCCTTATCATACTGGTCAATATATGGAAGAATTTCTTCAATCTTGGATACGATACGCTTCTGCTCAGCTAGAGGCGGAATAGGAATTATAGCCGAAGCTAACTGATTTAGGTAAAACCCTTTCTGTGCAGTTCCTGTCGCTTCTCTCATTACTTTATACTGAAAATAAGCTGAATCAAATGCATATTTCAAATAGTAATTAAATAGTAACGTTGTAATAACTGATACACTACGTTGAAAGCAAATGTTAAATCCACCATTATAAACACAACTACGTCCTAAAGTTCCAACCGAAGTAAAAAATATATCTCCTACAGTAGCATTAGTACGTTCATGTTCTTTAACATAGACCTCTTCCGTCAAATATCTCACTTTTTCAAGTTCAACAAGAGTATCATTATTTATGTTAGTTGATGACGCCATTATGAAATCAGTAGGATTATCTATCCCTTTGGGCGGATTGTGGTCACCATCTACTAATTTTACGCAAACATTCCTAAGTCTTACCCACTCCCAAGACTCTGGTATTTCAAAAGGAATCTCATCCTCCGTAATCTCAGGCAAAGGCTTTTCCTTCTTTATCTTTTTTTCCTTAATCAGCTTTTCTTTTTCTGCCTTAATCTGTTCAAGCAGTTCCTTGGCAGTTCCCTCTTCAGGTCTCTGTTCCACCAGCTTACCCTGAACAGCCAGTTGAAGAATACTATTCTTTAAATCCTGTGCATTCAAATTAATTACCTCCTAACAGCGAAGTAATCTTCTCTAACACATGGTCAATCTCAGCATTAAGAGATGCTCTCTTCTCCTGATACTGATTGATTAAGTCCATAGGGTCAAGAATCTCTTCCTCTTCATGAGGATAACCACAAAGGTCAATATTGTAACCATTAGCAACTATCTCTTCAACGGTGTACTTTTTAGCCTTTGGAAAACCATCTTCTTCAATCTCTGTACGATTATTCCACCAGTCTAAAGCTGGCTGGAAATGTTCAAGCCTCATTGGCTTTGTTTTAGAGAAATTTTTATACCCTTCTGGCATATCCAAGCGATAGAACCACGTCTCCTCTGTTGGATGAGTCTTATCAAAGAACAGGATATTGGTTGTAATCGAAGTATAAGGAGCGAATACACTGTGGGGCATTCTAACAACTGTATGAAGATTAAACTCTTCTAACAACTTCTTTTTGATATTTACCTTTGCATTGTCAGTACCAAACAGGAATCCATCGGGGAGAATGATTGCACATCTGCCGTCCTTGTTTAGTCTGAACATAATAATGTCGATGAATAAATCCGCTGTTTCTGAGCTTCTAAGCTCTGCTGGGAAATTTGATTTAACTGAATCCTTTTCATTACCACCATACGGAGGATTCATAAGCACCAAATCAAACTTTTCCATCTTCCTATACTCTTTGTAATCAGTCTCAAGGGTGTTTCCATGAATAATTGTAGGATTGTCAATATCATGCAAAAGCATATTCGTAACGCAGAGAATATGCGGTAAAGCCTTCTTCTCTACCCCGTATACGCTGTTATTATATATCTCACGATTTTCATTCGACTCACCAGCTTGTTCACTTAAAGCATTCAATGCTGAAACTAAGAATCCTCCAGTACCACATGCAAAATCTGCAATACGCTCTCCCAATTTAGGTTTTGTAACCTTTACCATAAAATCAGTTACTGCTCTTGGTGTGTAGAACTCTCCTGCATTACCAGCACTCTGCAAATCTTTTAAGAAAGACTCATAGATTGAACCAAATGCATGACGCTCTTCATACTCTGTAAAATCAATTTCATCAATAATATTTATCACCTGACGAAGTAACACGCCATCTTTCATATAGTTGTTGGCATCCTCAAAAGCATAACGCACCATCACCTGATTCATCGGTGTGTCCTCTGACACTTCAAGATTTTTAAGTGTCGGAAACAATTCATTATTAACAAATGCAAGAAGTGCATCACCAGTAAGAGCCTGTCCATCTTTATTATCTACTGCCCAGTTCCTCCACTTGCAATTATCTGGAATGATAGAAACATAATCATCATTGATAAGCTCCCACTCCTCTTCTTTGGCATCGTAAATCTTAAGGAATAAAGTCCATACTATCTGTTCAATACGCTGAGCATCGCCATTTACACCTGCATCATTTCGCATTACGTCTTGAATTCTTTTAACAAAATTTGTTATAGCCATTAGCCCTAAACCACCTTACATTGTTTTTTCTTAAATGTGATTATTAGTAGTGTACTTCAATAAACACTTCTTAGCTTAATTATTACCCGATGTATGAAATCTGGAGTAATCAACTGCTAAATACTTATCAAACTTGGGATATGCGTACTCTTCCTTAATACCCGTATCCTTGTTCTTTTTATTACCATTAAACCAAATACTATGTTTTCCAACATTCTTACCACTTTTATTAGTAACACATTCCTGCAAAAATTCTTCTGAAGAAAGAATCCATGTCTTGCCAAGTCTTTCTGAATAGAACACAAAATAAAAATTAGGGGTCAACTCATGAGTTATTCCAGCAAATAATGCTGCATCGCCATCAGTAACTTCCTTTGACCTAGCTTTAATCTGCACTTCGATGAACACTCCATCTTCTCGCTTAATAACGCAATCAACTCCATGGTCATCTACTAATGGCATATAACAATCTAAGCCTTCCATAAGCATGTCACCAACAATTTTGTACTCCATACGTTTGCCAAAACCAGCAGAATGTCTGAATGAACTATCTACCATATTTTACCTCTCTATGCTGAGAAGATTTCATCTTCCAGTTCTTTGACAGCCTTTTCGTATGCTGCCTTACCTCCAAACTCTTTCACAATCTTCATCGGACTGCCAAACTGCTGGAATTCCGTAAGCTGAAGAATTTTGGTCTCCTCAATCTCTTTCAAACCATCACTTGCATACTTATCCATAAGTGTACCAAGCACCTTCTGAGCAAGCTCCGAATACTTATACAAATATCCACGCTTCTTTACATTATTGATACGCTCTATCCTTGTAAGCGGAGCCTTGTCATACGCCAGATGTAAAATCAAATCAAAGTCATCAATATCTGTCTGTCCTGTTTCTTCTCTAACAGCGTCAAGCAATACTCCCTCTTCACGAAGTTCATCTACAATAGCCTGCTTCTTTTGAGCCTCATTCCACTTTTTAAGGAAAGCATCCAGTCTTGCATACTGTCCTAAAATATTTTTACGGGTATAGTCAATCAGGCTCTCTGTGATAAGTTTTCCATCTTTGTCAACATACTGAACTCGCTCCGACAAGACCTCAACCTTGACATCTTTTACATAGTACTTCTTAGGCTTATCGTCATCGTCTCCATTACCCCAATCATCGTCTGAACCACCAGAATTACCAGTATTTTCAGAACCATTACCTGAGCCATCTCCATTTACAGGATTATCTGTATCATCTGGATTACCTGTTGGTTCTATTGGGTCATCACCACCAATATCAATTACCACTTCTGGATTACCATCAAAATCTTTGTCGGCAAATAGTCTTGAAGCATTACGAAAATCCATAATCGTAAAATATGTCTTACCATAATCTTCGAGAAGTCTTGTTCCTCTACCAATAATCTGCTTAAACTCCGTCATTGAATTAATATTGTTATCCAAAACAATGAGTTTACACATCTTAGCATCAACGCCTGTTGTCATCAGCTTACTTGTAACGGCAATAACAGGATACTTGCTATCCTCATCAATGAAATTATCCAGTTGTGCTTTACCTTCGGCATTATCTCCAGTTATACGCATTATGTACTTATGGTTCTCATTCCAAAGGTCTTTATTCTCATTTATCAGAGCCTGACGCATACGCTCCGCATGTTCAACATCTACGCAAAAAACAATGGTCTTACTAAATCTGTCTGTTTTCTTCAGAAACTCTGTTACTTTTTTTGCAATAACTTTGGTTCTTTCATCTAATACAAGAGTCCTATCAAAATCTTTGACGTTGTACTCTCTATCCTCAATTTCATAACCATTATCATCCAGTTTTCCCGCTTCTGGACGATAGCCAACTAAGTCCTTATCAAGACCAATACGGATGACCTTATATGGAGCAAGGAATCCATCATTAATGCCCTGCTTGAGTGAGTATTCATAAATAGGCTCACCAAAGTAAGTCTGACTTGATGCTTCTTTTGTCTCAACAGGTGTCGCAGTCATACCTATCTGTGTGGCTCCTGAAAAATACTCAAGTATCTTACGCCATGCCGAATCTTCCTTCGCAGAACCACGATGGCACTCATCTACCAATATCAGGTCAAAAAACTCTGGCTTAAACTGTTTAAAAGGTTCTACTCCATCATCACCAGCCAACTGCTGATAAAGAGCAAGATAGATTTCATAAGAGCTATCCAGCTTCTTATTTTCCACCTTCGTCATCTTGCCACCGAATGGCTTGAAATCACCAGAAATTGTCTGGTCAACAAGAACATTCCTATCAGCAAGGAACAATATCTTTTTCTTGATGCCTGCTTTCCATAATCTGTAGATTATCTGAAATGCCATAAAGGTCTTGCCAGTACCTGTTGCACATACCAAAAGAACTCTGTCCTGCCCTCCTGCAACTGCATCAACTGTACGATTAACTGCAATTCTTTGATAGTATCTTGGTTGTTTGTATCCTGGTACATAATAATATGGCTCAAGCATTACCTTTTCTTCTACATCTGATTTGTTACTTTCAGACAAGTATCTATGATACAATTCGTCTGGAGAAGGAAATTCATCTAAAGATAAGTTCCTTATATCGCCAGTAATCAAGTCTTGTTCCACAAAACCATCACCATTTGATGCGTATACATATTTAACATCCAAGGCTTCTGCATATTCAATAGCCTGCTGGAGTCCTGCCCCAACTGGATGATTATTATCTTTTGCTTCTATGATGGCTAAAGGGAAATTAGGCTTATAGAACAAAAGATAATCAGCTCTTTTCTGTTTTCCTCTGGCAGTTACATTACCTCTAAGGATAATTCGCCCAGCAGTAAAAGCATACTCATATCGAATCTGCTTCTTATCCCAGCCAGCCTGCTCAACAGCAGGAGTAATATATCTAGCCTTTATATCTTCTTCTGAAAGGTCTTTCTTTCCCATTTGCACAACTCCTTTCAACTGAATCATTAATGCAATATCTTATCCTTACACATTTATTATACATCTAGTGCTGTCCAATAAATGTCTCCTATACCGCCTACCAAGATATGCTTAGGTATCATTTTTCAGATGGCATACATAGATAATTTTACCACAACTATGTTCAAATTTCATCAACTTTAGCAACAAAATCACCAATATCGACACAACTGTCATAATCTTTCAGTTTACATATCAGACATCCTTATTTGCATAGTTTCCAAGCATCCTTCCGTAAATGCCCACATAAATGAACGCTTTGTAACAATGCTCTGGCAGACCAGTAACAAAACCGAAAAAGCTTGCCCCTGTGAGCGTGCGTGAGGGGCGTGTTTGGGCTTTTAAGGCAAAGGTGGCAGTAGTTACCGCCAAAGCCAGTAAAAGCCCTAAATGAAGCAATATGAAAAGCGTAGAAAAACGGACATTTTTAGTTAGTCTACGCTTACTCTTGCATCGAAAAAAGACCACCCTGAATCATATCCTTCAGAATGGTCTTCACACGTACAAATATTCAATTTACTATCTT
>CANQQG010000100.1 GCA_947625875.1 uncultured Lachnospiraceae bacterium | reverse complement strand
GACGCCTGTATGATCGCAACGATTTCCGAAAGGCCGCGGTGCATATGATGGTGGGTATGTTCCCCATGCGCATGGGGCGCCGGGCAATCGCCATGCATATGCCCTTCCCCTTCATAATGTTTTCCATATAAATATTCCATATCGTGGTCATGGTTTTCCTGCTCTTTCTCTAAAATAACGTCAAAGTCGCAGGTGTCCAGCCCTGATTTTTTCACGCGGCTGATCTTTACCTCAAAACCGTCCAACGGAAGGCTCTTTAACACATCCATTAATACACGCTCATCCGCGCCGAGGTCAAGCAGCGCGGCGACCGCCATATCCCCGCTGATCCCGCTGTAACATTCAAAATATAATTTTTTTTCCATTGTATCATCCCCCTTTGCAATCATCCCGTATCTCAACGGCGTGCTTCATCTACGGACATCTCGCCTGTTCTGACTTTATTTAATATCTCCCTTGCTTCCATCCGATTTCTCCCGCTCTTCCTCCAACACTGAAATTACATCTGATAAACTTTCTACGCAGCGGTACAAAAGCTTCTCCGTTTCTTCGTCCGGCTGCGTCAGATCCGGAACCATGACCGGATACATGCCCGCCCGGTAAGCAGACAGGATTCCATTCGGCGAATCCTCCAACGCCATGCATACTTCCGGCGGCATTTCCAACTGCCTCGCCGCCTCCAGATAAATATCCGGCGCAGGCTTCCCGTTTTCAACCATTGGCGCGCATACAACCTTGTCAAAATATTTCAGCCTGTCCAGCGAGCCCAGATAACGCGTCGTCCGCTGCAGGTCAGTCGCCGTAGCGACCGCGGTACGGTAGCCGTTTTCTTTCAGATACTCCAGCAGAACGCCGAGCCCCGGCTTTTCCTCCAGCCCATATGTATCAATATGCGCGTTCATCAGCCGGATGCGCAAATCCCTCACCCTGTAATAATCAAAATCTTCTCCCAATTCCTTCTTCAGCTTTGGGATCGCATATTTTGCCGCAAGGCTGCGGATGCCGAGCACGTGCCCGCGCTGCATGGCATAGCCGCACTGATGCGCCGCTTCCAGCCAGTAGCGGAGCAAGAGCTTTTCCGTATCCAGCATCAGCCCGTCCATATCAAAAATAACTGCTTTTATCATACGCCGCTTTTCCTTTCCGCACCCATACCCTGTATAGAAAAACATTTCCTTATCCGGCTGCATAAAGCAAAAAAGACGCCGATGACATCTGCTCATCCTGCGTCTGCTTTTTCTGCTCTGTGATCTTTTTTGGACATCCTGCTTTGAATCCCGATCCCAAACGTTACTTTCGCAGTTAACTCTGCCCAGGCGCCCTTACGGCACACAGAAGGTCTTACTTAGCGCTGCTTCATTCCTGACCTGACGCGGTTCATAAGTTCCTGTTGCGTAAGACCCAGGCTTCATCGCCACTTACGAAAGGCAGCTTCACAATCAAAGACCCGAGGCAGGATATCACCCCAGCTATAGCGGGTTGCTGGTACAGGGCACCGCTAACGCCCCGGCTGTCCGTCGTTCATTGTATCAGCTTTTCATACGGTTGTCAACTTGGCTGCGGATTCTTTTTTTCTTTTTTCACGTAATTCCAGAAAAAAACGGCTTAACATGGCCGAACATTCTTCTTCCAACACGCCTTTTGTAATTTCAACCTGATGGTTAAACTGCTCCATCTGCAGCAGATTTATTACAGAACCGGCGCAGCCGGCTTTTGCGCTCATTGCGCCGATAACAACGGCTTTCATGCGCGACTGCACGATCGCCCCCGCGCACATCTGGCATGGCTCCAGCGTAATATACATCGTACAGTCCTCCAGCCGCCAGTCGCCCGTTTTTTTACACGCCTTCCGGATCGCCGCCAGCTCCGCATGCGCCAGCGTATTTTTATCCGTATTCCTGCGGTTGTACCCCCGCGCAATGATCTTATCATTCTGCACAATAACGCATCCGATCGGCGCCTCTTCCAATAAATATGCCTTTTTCGCCTCCCGCAAAGCGGCTTTCATAAATTTTTCCTGCGGCGTCAGCTTCATGATCTTTCCCTGTCTTTCTGTCTTGAACTATTGTTTTTATTATACTATACTTAACCTTATGGAAAAAGACCTTTTATCCCTATGGAGAAAAAACCATGAAATTCAGTTATGAAACAGACCGTCTGCTGCTGAAAGTCCTCGACGGCAGCTATGCGCCCGATATCCTGCGTTTTCAGATAGATAACCATGAGATCTTTGAACGCTACGAAGCTTCGCGCCCGAAAAATTTCTATACGGAAAATTACCAGCGGCGGGTATTAAACTACGAATACAATCTCTGCATGAAAGCGTCCGGCGTACGCTTTTGGATATACAAAAAAACAGACGCCCGCCATGTGATCGGCACCGTCTGTTTCCGCGACATTACCCGCGGCGTTTACCAGTCCTGCGAAGTGGGGTACAAATTTGACCAGCGTTTCTGGCATTATGGCTATGCGTTGGAAGCGATGCAAAAATGCATTCAGATTGCCTTTTGGGAACTGCGGCTTCACCGGATCGTGGCAAATATCATGCCGGAAAACACTGCTTCGATCCGTCTGGTCGAACGCCTCGGCTTTGAGCGGGAAGGCGTCGCGCGGAAAAGCGCGCTGATCCGCGGCGTCTGGGAAGATCATATTGTATACAGCCTCATTGATTCGTAGAAATCAAACGGGACTGCCGCAATAAGGGTTAAGCATACGCTTCCCCGGGTGCGGCAGCCCCATTGTCTTTGCCCTGACGCGGCCGAAAGACCGGCCTGTCAAAGCAGCGTGCGGTACCAGTAACCCATCCGTTCCCCGCGCGGCGTCAATTCCGCCTGCGCAAGAAATTCCGGGAAACCAAAAACAGACGCCACGACATGCTCCTGATTCTGGAAAATGCCCGGAACGCCCAGAATCCAGTTCGTTCCTTTTCTCCCCAAAATCAGATAATGGTAATTAAAAAATCCATGCAGCAAAAAGCTGTTATTCATCGCGCCCCGATACTTTTGCGGCAGCAGGCGGAGATCTTTTAATTCGACACGCACACACAGTGCCTGCTCTTCTTCGGAAAATTCGTGCAGGACGGGGCAGGTGCGCAGGAGATAACGCCAGTTCTGCTCCCATGTGCTGTCCGCTGCAGGACGGGGCTGCACTTCCGCGGTTCTCATGGATATAGTTTCTTCTTTTGCCTCATCCGCTGCGGGCGTTGTATTTCCTGCTCTTTCCGATGGCTCCGCAGCTGTTTCTTCACCTGTTCCGCCGGCCGGTATCGCATTTATTTCTTTTTCGGTCAGCTCCGCCGGCGCTTCTTCGCCTGTTTTGCCGACAGCCGGTATCGCATTTATTTCTTTTTCTTCCTTTCTCCCTGCCTCCGCTGCCGTCTGCCTTGCATGAATGCCCCTTCCCGCTATATATTGCCTTGCATTCATATTTTTTCCGGCCCCTGCCGCGTTCGCTCTTCTGGCATTTCTCCACGCTTCCGCTGCGTTTGTCCTGATGTATGTGTTGATGCCGGTCTGCGCGACGCCGGATTTTGTGTCTGCGTCTGTATCCGGAAGGTCCGCCTTTGTCTCTGCTGCCACGCCGGATTTTGTATTCATTGACGGATTTGCGACATCAGGTTTTGCATTGATTGACGGATTTGCGGCGTCAGGGTTTGCATTCATTGTCGCATTTGCGGCATCAGCTTTTGCATTCATTGTCGCATTTGCGGCGTCAGGTTTTGTATTGATTGACGGATTTGCGGCATCAACTTTTGTATCGACTAACGGGTTTGCGGCGTTAGTTTTCAGATTCATCATTTGATTTATTATGCCCGTTTTTAAATTTGTTCTCTGGCGCGTCCCGGCGGCTGTATTTATTTTCGGGTCTGTTATGCCGACGTCTGTACCTGCCTTTTGGCCTGTTAATCTGACATCCGCACTTGACTTTTGGCCTGTTATGCTGACCTCTGCATTTGGCCTTTGGCCTGTTATGCCGACATCCGCGCCTGACTTTTGGCCTGTTACGCCAGAGTTTCTGTTAGCCTCTTTTTTCGGTTCCATCGCCTCCGCCTTTTGCCCCTCGTTCTCCCACAACTGGAATCCCGCCAGATTCACAGGCTTTTCATCCCATTTGCTCAGGTAGGCGATCCGGCCGTCCACCATAATGAGCAGGCCCTGCAGCTGGTCTATGCGGTACGGCGTAGCGCCAACGGTATCCTCCATGCGCTCGTACCGATAATCTGCTTTTTCCTCTTTAAAAATAAAATCGCCAAGCAAAATTCCCTGTATATTTTCCCCCTTTCGGAGAAATAAATAAACCGTACCCTTTTTTCCGGCGTTCGCGCGGTCTTTTAAGTGAATGTCGACCCGATTTCGCCCGCTGCGGATCTCTATCCTGGCAAAACCGCAGTTATCGACCTTATGGTCGTCATTCATAGAATATATGTAACTGACAAAACGTTTCATAAATAAGAAACATACTCCAAGCCTGTAATATTATTACAATGTATGTGCCGCATACCAAAAAATGCATATTTTTTCACATATATTTCCGTTGACTTTTTCTGTGTCCCTTTTTATAATAACAGTAATCATTACTATTTCAGAGGGATACATCATGATAAAATACAGCAGGCAGAGAGAACATATCCTGCAATATCTCCGCTCAACGACAAAGCATCCGACTGCGGAAACGATTTATCAGCATATGAAGACAGAGCACCCGAACATCAGCCTCGGAACAGTCTACCGGAACCTTGCCCTGCTCGTGCAGCTTGGAGAGATACAAAAGATCGCCTCCCCTGACGGGGCAGACCGTTTTGACGCAAATACCAGCCCGCATTACCATTTTATCTGTACCGAATGCGGCGCGGTGCTGGATCTGGAACTGTCTCCGCTTGACCATATCAACCTGCTCGCGGAGCATAAATTCCAGGGCACAATCGAAGGGCATGTCACGCTTTTTTACGGCAAATGCCCGGACTGCAGCCATGCCGCCCATGCCCGGTGAGCGCGCGCAAAGCCCGCTTTTGTCCCTGTGAGAATAAATCAGTAATTCTTACTATTTTTATTGACACTTTTGTTTCATTATGATATAAATTTATTAATGGTTACGCCGCTATGGCAGATAACTGAAAAATATTTTAAAAAGGAGAATACGATTATGGCAAAATTTGTATGTCAGGTATGCGGTTATGTTTATGAAGGAGACGCTGCGCCGGAGAAATGTCCGCAGTGCAACGCTCCGGCTTCTAAATTTACAGAGCAAAAAGGCGATATGACATGGGCTTCCGAGCATGTAGTAGGCGTTGCAAAGGGCGTTCCGGATGATATCCTGGAAGATTTGAGGGCAAACTTCAACGGCGAATGTTCAGAAGTCGGTATGTACCTTGCAATGGCAAGGGTTGCGCACAGGGAAGGCTATCCGGAAATCGGCCTGTACTGGGAAAAAGCCGCTTATGAAGAGGCGGAACATGCCGCAAAATTTGCGGAGCTGCTCGGCGAAGTGGTTACTGACAGCACAAAGAAAAACCTTGAAATGCGCGTAGAAGCAGAAAACGGCGCAACCGCAGGCAAGACGGATCTTGCAAAACGCGCGAAAGCGCTGAATCTGGATGCGATCCATGACACTGTTCATGAAATGGCGCGCGATGAGGCAAGGCATGGAAAGGCGTTTGCTGGCCTGTTAAAGAGATATTTCGGCTAAGAAATGCCTGTTTTTGAAGGATCTTGAAAATTAAGGGAATGAACTGGAAACGGTTCGTTCCCTTTTTTATTTCGGCATTATAATTGAGATAATGTCAACAGGAAAAGCAGCAGAACAGCTGTAATATTTCTTAATAAAGAAGAATGATCGAATAATCACTGAAAGCCGGGGATAAGATTATGATTTTAGAAGAAAATGGCAGGTTCTATTTTGAAAATTCCGCAATGCTGGCATTTAAGCGGGCGGAAGAGGCATTTGCCGGAGAAGCAGAAAAGGCGGGATTTACAACTGAGGAAGAAATGCAGGATTACATGAAGGAAATCCGAAAGGAAGTAAGGGGGTATTAGTTTGCGGGTAATGCCTGACGCCAACATTTTTATCTCCATGATTTAGGGCATGGAAAACGAGGTGGTCAGCGGCTCCAAAACGCCCCTGTCCATCTCGCAGACGGTATCGCACAAGACGCGGATATCCTCCGCCGCATGGGACGCGATCAGGATCGTCTTGCCACGCGTTTTCAGATCCAGAAAATATTTTCGCATATCCTCCACGCCGCTTTTGTCCAGCCCGTTCATCGGCTCGTCCAAAACGAGGATATCCGGATCTTCCATGACCGCCTGCGCCAGCCCCAGCCGCTGGCGCATCCCAAGCGAATATTTCCCGACCGGGCGCTTTAAATCCGGTTGAAGCCCGACCTGCTCCATGCACGAGCGGATCTCGTCCCTGCCGATCTTATTCTGCAGATCCGCAAGGAGCTTTAAGTTCCGATAGCCCGAGTAATACGGGATAAATCCCGGCGTTTCAATGATCATGCCCATATTCTGCGGGAAATCGACATCCTTTCCAACGCGTTTCCCATCTACAAGGATTTCCCCGTCCCGCACCCGGATAAATCCGCAGATACATTTCATCAGCATGGTTTTCCCGCTGCCGTTGCGTCCGATCAGCCCATGTATTTTCCCTTTTTCAAAATTGATACAAATATCCTTTAAAATCTCTGTCTTTCCGAGTGTAAGGCTGACATGCCTTACTTCTATGATTTTTTTTGTATTTTCCATATCTGTCATCCCGCCTCCGCATTGATAAACTGTAATCTTTTTGCGGCGATGCCGCACAAAATCAAAAACACTGAAATCGCCCCTGCAAAATACAGGTACGAATGCCATACCGGCAGCTTTGGTTCGCGCAATATTTCCTCAAAATGCAACCAGACGATCGTATTTGCCATCGGGAACAGCCACATCAGCTTTGTTTTCAGAGAGCATGTCACAACGCCCGCCGCCACGAGGAGCATAGCCGCCAGAAAGCCAAACGCCTGCATATGCAGGAGCTTGAAAAAATAAATCATTAGCGCAAGCAGAAAAAGATATGCGCCCATCAGCGCCATGATCCTTGCAACCGCCGTAACAAGCGACATCTGGTTATACAGGTTGGACGGCAGCAGGGACGATGTAAAATTGCCCGCCTCCTGCGGAAAATGCGCGTCATATTTTGTCACCGCATCGCTCCAATGTCCGGTAAACGCTCCCTTAGATGTCAGCACGCTTCCCACAAGCGTCATGCCGAGAAAACCCGCGTCTGCAAGGGCTAAGAATGCAAGCTGCCCCAAAAACCAGCTGCGCCTGCCCGCCCGCTGCACGAAAAACAGCGTGTTTCCCGCTAATTTTGGATAATCTCCGATCAGGACTAAAAATACGCAGGGCATGAGCATGACAAGCACGCCCGAATTGCCGAGCGCCGCAAAAGGCTCCAACCGGTCAAGCGGAACGCCCATTTTTACAGCGCGTTCCAACAGCGGCTCTACGGCAAGCGTCCGCATAAAAATCAGAAATACGCCGATAATGACCATGCGCGGGTTTGTTACCCACATAATAAATTCGGAACCTGCGACCGACCGGATACATTTCAGTTCTTTACGCACCGCTGTCACACCTCCTCTCCTGTAGAATAAAATAAATAACGCCGACGGCAAGCACAAGCAGCCCGTTATACGCCAGCATAGCCGCAGCCTGTCCCCCGTAATCCGAAATAACCGCCAGCGCGTCCGGATTGATCACAGAGCAGATCTGCTGCAGCCGTTCGTCAATATGCGTATAATCCCCCACCGCCTGCGACTGCAGCCGCTGAAATGTCTGATTTGCCGCATATTTCAAAAAGAACGGGATGCACAACGCCAGATATTTATTTCTCGTAATCCCCGCAAACATTACCGCAGGCGCGGCACAGGCCGCCCCGTACAAAAACATCCCGCCTGTTTTTATAAGAAGCGCGGTTCCATACCCGCCCTGCGAAACAAACGGATTCATATACGCCGCCATTTCCTCATAAAAATCCCTTAATTCCGCCGGGTATGCATGGATATTTGGAAACAGAAAATACACTGCAAGCACGAACAGCGCATAACCTGCCATGACGGCAAGCCCTCCCGCAAGGCAAGCCGCCAAAAATTCCGACGCATGGCAGCGCAGCCTTGTACTGCGGAAGATCTCAAAACGCGCTGCGCCTGTCCGGTATCCATCACACAAAACCGTCACATAAGGAAACGCCGCTATGATCGGGATAAAAAGGGACAGCCAGCTCCCCACGCCTTTGCGCGCGACCTCAAACGAGCAGAAATCCGTATTGCCAAGCAGCGTTTCCCGGTCAAACTCTGTCAGTACCCGAAATACAGAATATTTATCTCCATTAAAGTCTTCGTAAATGCCCGACGAAAAACACAGCACGACCGTAAACAGCACACACAGCAAAAACCCGTATCCGGCCAATGCCTTATATAAATTTATTTTTATATTTCTAATCATCATTTCTGAAACCCCAGATCCCTCGACGTCGTATAGTATGTAAACTCCGGTTTACCCGTTGTGTCCGCCGCGTCAAGGAAACACGCATAATAATACTCGTCATTCGGGTTGTACATCGTGAATTTCCACGCGGGCTTTATCTTTGAGATGTAGTTTGAAATATCAACATGCCCTTCCTCGTCTTTGTTCCGCTCATCCAGATACACAAATTCAATGTTCAGCACATCGAACTGCGGCTTGTCCGACAGTTTCCCGCTTATGATCTTTGCCGCTTCTTCAAACGGTATGATCTTGTCACAGATTTCATAGTCCGCAACGGACACTGTCTGATAATATCCAAGAAATGCGTCAATGTCATTGCTTTCCACCATAAAAGCAAAGCCAGTGGTTTCGCTATATTTCGTACTCTTTGTATATGAACCGCTCTGGATATGGTCATACGGGATGCCCCGGTATTTTCTTGTAGTCAGGAAATGATAGCCATAGGTGTCCGCATTCACTTTATAAACATTCACCCCGATCACGCATGTCTCTGCCGTCCGCTCCTTCGGATAGGGCAGCCCGTTCATGTACCGCTCCACAAAGGCTGCCGCCTCGCAGATCGGCACTTCCTTATCCGCCAGCTTGAAGCTCGCCTTGCTGTCCGGCTGGTAGGCGCCGACAAAATCCTCCAGATAATCGCATGGCCAGAAGGTGTACAAGTTAGGGCAGAACCCTTCCTCGTTTTTATAGCCGCTTAATTTCAATGTCTTCCCCTTATTCAAAACCCCGTTCCCATACCCCGTCGGATGTGGGATCATAAGGCAGACCTCAGAATCCAGTTCTTTTAATTGTCTATGCCATGACTCATCATAAAGAAAACATATAGACCCGGTAGGCCCCACCTCTCCCCCGGAAAAAATCTCATCCCTGTAATCCTTCACTTTTTTAAAGTCCTGGAGTAAATTCCCGTCATCATCGTATTCCGTATCCGAAGTGTCGCTGATATAATACAGGTAGTCTTCATCCATCGGATGATCTGGGAAGATATAATCATATATTTCCTGAAACCCTTTCGCGTACGCTTTTGTATCCTCCAGTGTTGGATGCCGGTGAAATGATGTATACCGTAACACCTGTGCCTCTTTCGGGACATTGACAAATAAATTTTCAGACACTTTAAATTTCGGGTATTGCGCCAGCTCCTCCCGCACCTCCTCCTCGCTCAGATCCATGATTGTAATGGGCGGCGTTTCCGGCGGGTCGTTTAAAGTAAGCTCTTCTTCCTCCTCTTTCCCCTTTTCATCATCCGAAGAATTTGTGTTATCTGCCGCATCTGTTTCCTCCGATGCCGCATTATCTTCGGCCGCTGTGTTTTCCTGCCGCTGCCCGCCTGTCTGCCTGTCCCCGCAGGCAGACAGTATGATTCCTGCTGAAAGAATGCCCGTTAAGAATAAAACGCTCTTTTTCATATCGTCCCCTCCTCATAGAAAAATGTTTAGCTAAGATTATAGCTGAACACTTTTTACCTTTCAATATACCTGACTTAAGTTGTACTTTTTTCGCCCTAAATTGTATATAAGCCCTTCAATGGAA
>CANQQG010000099.1 GCA_947625875.1 uncultured Lachnospiraceae bacterium | reverse complement strand
TGGTCATATCATCTGCCGTATGCAAAATCCGCCGGATTTCCTTTTCCGCCGCTTCATAATCTTCCAGGACAGCCTGTTTTATAAAATCCTGCCCCGGTTTGATTTGCCCTGATGTATGCCGCCCCGATTCCAATACGCCTTCTTTTAAAAGATTCACAATCTGCTCCGCATACGTTTTCTGTACCAGCGGATTCTGTTCTTTTCGATAATGTTCCGACGCCGCCCGCCATGCGGCCAGTTCCAATTTTTTTAATGCCAGCTCACGCCGCCCGGTTATTGTTTCCTGCGCGGCTTCCATTTTTGGGGCAAGCATGCGCAAAGCTCCGGGATCGGAGCCGTCCGCAACAGCAGGCGCTGAGCCCGCGGCCTGCCCATGAAACGCCGCTTCCAAATATGCCCGGACGTCCCGCGCGCCGTAATCCTTCACGAAAGACAAAAACCGCGCTTCCCGTTTCTGCGTGTCCGCCTCATGCAGGATTTCCTGAAAATCCCGTTCCATTTCATACCGCTTTAACTGCCGCAGATTCTGCCACTTCCAAAGCTGGCGGAAATCCATCATGCGGTTTTCCCTGATGCAGTGATGCAGATTTTTAAAAAAAGACTGCGACATCGAAAGCGGCGCCCGGACGGTCGGCCGGATGCCTTTCCCAGCCGCAGCCTGCCCATGAAAAAAATCCCGCGGGACACGTTTTTCCATCCGGTCTAACAAACGGGCCTTCCGCTCCTGCCACGCCGCCTCCTCCAGATCCTGTCCAGAGCCGCCTGACGCGAGCTTCTGAAACTCCCGGTAATCCCGGCCAAGCTCCCTGCCGGCCGCAGGCGATAAGATTCTGAGCCTTGCCAGGCTCTGCTGTACCAACGGCAGAATCTGACGGTATAAAATCCGGCCAACACTGCCCGCGGCCAAAGGCGTTTCATATCGGATATTGCGGATACAGTAAGAAAGCAGGCTGCAGGTCACAGAAAATATCTGCGCCCGCTCCTGATCCCGCTCTCTGTCCGCCTCCGCCTGCGCCAGAAAAACAAGGGCCGCCGCATCAAACTGGTAATGCAACACACCCGCATACTGGTCAAGCAGCCTTTTGGCAAACGCCTGCGCCTGCGCGCCGCACGTCCCGACGCCCCGAACGCCGGATGGCCGCATATGCGAAAGCACAGCCATCTCATCTGCGGCAATTGTTATTTTTCCAAACGCCATACAGCCGCCTCCCACACAAGCCAATCGCTAAAAAGGCAGAAACGTTTCTTTCAGGCCCGAATGCGCAATTTCCAGCCGCTCGACCAGAACGTCCCTGCTCATGGCGTCAAAGCCTGAAAATTCTTTGGAGAGCACGATCCCCTCGTCAATGTGGAAAGTACGTTCGATTTTCCCATGATTCTTCACGAAAATAATGATATTTTTTATTTTCATCCCTTCTGTGATCGTCCCGAAAATATTATTCGTCAGCTTTGTATTCAGGCCCTTTTCAAAAATCATCGTATCCGCCTGTTTTTTCGGTTTTACAAAATAATGCGGCGTTTCATTCCCGCCCTCGATAAAAGTATCATGCTCCACATTCGCCTTCACATTCGTTATTTTTGCAAAACTGACCGGAATCATATCAAATAAAACCTCAAACTCGGCTCCTGTCAAATAGTCCGCCATGGCCGCCTCCTACACCTGAAACGCATTTTCCGGCTCCTGGTTCAGCTTGCTGTTGATCGCGGAGATCTCCCTGCACCACCGCAGCCGTTCCTTGTGGCTGAACAACGCGATCTCCTGCGCGCTCCAGTGCATGTAATAACCGATAAACGCCATTTCCTCATAAATCTTTTCCGCCGGATAGGTCGTTATTGTCCGGCTTCCATAAAATTTACCGGTATGTCCAGCTTTTTCCCGCAATGCGGGCAGACGCCCTGATACGCCGGCAGCTCCATCGTGTTGATCTTCTGATACAGATCCTGCAGGTACGCCAGGTCCATGGTATAGAGTTTTTCTATCACATTCGTATCGACCGCCGGCAGGCTGCCAAGCTTTGTGACCACTCTTGCAAGCAGAATAATGGTCAGATACGCGGGATTTTGCTGTACGCGCGGGTCGCGCAGGGGCAGGATCTCATCCCCCGCGTTCGCCAGGCGCATAACGCCCTCCTTATGCACATTTCCCTGCATATCGACGTAGCCTCTCGGCAATGTGAACGTGTATTCCTCCTGAAAAGCCATTTATGGTTTCCTCCTTTTTCTATTTGCCGAATTTACTCATAATAGAACCGATCAGTCCATAGTCATTTGCTTTACCGAATATACCGCCCAAAAGGCCGCCGCCGTTCCCAATGATGTTCCCGGCCATAGACCACTTATCTGCAGTATTCGCCGCGCTTTCTTTTTTCTTCTTCTCTTCTTCTGTGCCCTCAGCCATCTGGCTCGCCTTATATGCCTCCTGTGTGCCGACCATTCCGAAAATGCTCCCAAGCCCTGTAAGGCCGCCGGTTATCATCGTATTCCACGCCGCCCGTTTATCTTCGGCGTTTTCGGCGCCCTTCAGGTCAAAGAACCCCTTTCCGATACTGGCAAGGCCGCCCAGCGTCCCGAGGGAGCCGCTCAGCAGCCCCGTAACCTGCTTTCCCTTCTCATCGCCGTTTTTTTGCATGACGCCGCCCACGATATCTGTGATTCCGCCCAATGTGCCGAGCCCGTTGCTGAGCATGCCAAAAATAGAACTGTTCTTTTTCGACGAGTCACCTGTACTGCCTTTGTTGTCCTTATATTTTTTCCACTCTCCCAAAAGCCCTGCCGCACCCGAGAGCGTGTTAAAAGAGCCAGCGGCTATTCCCAGATTTCCCGCATGCTTGTCATCCTTGGTAAAACCGCCCGCCAGCCCCAGCGTGCTGCCGATCATCCCGCTGTAATCGCCGACCTCGCCCAGCGCCTTACTGCCGGCAATTGATTCTAACGTATCCAAAAAACCTGCCATTTCCCGCCTTCTTCCTGCCCCGTATTAAAAACGCCCGCCATCAGGAAACTCTCGTCATCCCTTCATGCGCGATCTCAAGCGATTCGATCGCAACCTCCGAAGACGTCGCGTTAAAATCAGGCGCCGTATATTTCATCGGCCATGCATTGATGACCTGCCACGAAGCCGCAGGGCTCTCCTCTTCGTCCAGCAGCGTGATCGTGATCGTTTTCCGCTGCACCGCGCCGTTGATGCCCTCCACGATCCAGTCATACAACACCGTCGAGTCCGCCAGCCCCTGCTTTAAGGTAATGTTGCCATATTTTTTTAAGCCGGGAAGCTTCATCGGCGTTGTCACCATATCGCCTTCCCTGTATTCGATTACGTCAATTGACGCGTCAAAGCCTGTCACTTCGGAAAAACCGCCCGCCGTCAGGCCGTCAATCTCCACCTTGTACCTGAATCTTCCATGTGGGTATGCCATAATGTAACGCTCCTTTCTTTACCCGTCCTGCTATTCTGCCGTATTGGTTTTCTGCGTGAGCCGGAAGATCACAAATTCAGCCGGTTTGACCGGAGCCACGCCGATCACGCAGATCAGGCGCCCGTTATCAATGTCGTCCTGGCTCATCGTGTCGCGCCCGATATTTACAAAGAAAGCCTCCTCCGGCGAACTTCCGGCCAGTGAGCCGTTACGCCACATCGTATTTAAAAATACGCTGATCGTCCTCTGCACGCGCACCCACAGCACTTCGTCGTTTGGTTCAAATACCGCCCAGTTTGTGTTTGCCTTGATCGACTCTTCGATATAAATGAACAGCCTCCTGACGTTGATATATTTCCAGCTTCCCTCGCTCGAAGCCGTCCGCGCGCCCCATACGCGGATGCCCTGTCCCGGAAATGAGCGGATCAGATTTACGCCCTTCGGGTTCAGGATATCCTGCTCGCCTTTATTAAACTGGCAGTCGAGTCCCGTACAGCCGCGCACGACCTCGTTTGCAGGCGCCTTATGCACGCCCCTGCTGTTATCGCTCCTCGCATAAATGCCAAGCACCGCGCCCGACGGCGGCACCATGATATTTTTCTTATCCAGCGGGTCAAACACCTGCAGCCACGGGTGGTACATCGCCGCATAGGTACTGTCCACGATGTCCCTGTGGTTGATCACATCCTGCACTTTCCTCGCGTCCTGCGGAATGTCAAGCACCGCAAAACGGCTTGCCAGGTTTTCACAGTGCGCCACAAGCGTGAGCTGTACATTCGGATCCGTCACGCCCGGAACCGCCATCAGGGAGACCACGTCATTGTCCACAAAAGACTGGATGCCCGTACGGTTGCCCGCGCCATTGTCCACGCCGATAAAATCCGCCGCGCTGACCGAAGCTACGGAACCATTGCTGCCGCCCGAGAACAATACTTTCCCGTCGCCGGTTCCGCCCGTAATCTCCTCATATGGCGCAATCGGCTCCTTTGGGGAAGACGCGCCTGTATAAGAAACGGTGACCAGATCGGATTTTGCCGCCTTTTTCGAGACAAACTCCGGCGTCTCCACATTCAGCGAGCAGTTCTCATACGTTTCCACCGTATCCCCGTATTTTACTTCCATGTTAAATTCACAGGTCATGACCACCCTGTCCGGAAGCAGGTTTGTATCGACTGCGGTATCCGGAAGCGGGACTTCCAGCGTCATGATGTTGTCCTGATTTTTCACAACCCGCGAATAAACCGCTTCTTTTCCGCTGCGGTAAACGACCACATCGCCCGGCTGGAACCCCGCGCCGTTTTTCACGCGGTATTTTTTGTCCGTCTCCGTCCCTGTGATCTCAAGCACCTGCGTTTTCGCTTTGCTCGACGGCGTTATCGTAACAACGATGTCATCGCCCCACACGCCCGGATTTTTCGCCTGAAACTGCAGCGCCGGCGCGCTCTCCGGTATTTTCCCCACAGAGCATTTCGCGTCCGCCGGGGCAACGCGCGACACAAAGCAGCGCGCGCCGCCATTTAAGAAAAACTGCTCCACAGCATATGCAAGGAAGCGGTACCCGCCAAATTCCGTCTCCGACAGATACCCGCCATACGTCCTCTTAAAATCCGCAAAATTTGTGATCAGCTGCGGGACGCCTACCGTCGGCCCTCTCTCCGCAAGCCCGACAAACCCTGCCGTACTGGTGCCAACCCCTTCCATTGGCTGTGCGCCCGAATCAAATTCTTCCACATATACACCCGGTGATAAATATTCAGCCATAATCTCTTTAGTCCCGCATTCCGCGGAACCTGCTCCTCCCTTCCGTTTTTGTCCATTATATCCGCCAATTCTCTACATCTTTATAACCATTTTTATCTTTTCCGACTTTTTCCGCCATATTTTTTCATATAAAAAAGATACCGGCCGCGCAGCTCCTCGCCCGGTGAGATCCCAAGCTCCTTATCCAGCAGGTCGCAGAACGCGTCATACTGCCTGCGCATACTGATAAAATCCCCCATTTCCCCATAGCATTCCAGCAAATCCGCTGCCGCCGCTTCGGAATAATTATTCACAGACAATGCATTTTTCAGATAATGGCAGGCCGTTTCAAATTTCCCGTCCCCCATAAAAGCCCGCGCGAGCAGCAGGCAGCCTTTTTCATAGATTCTCTCGTAATATTCCTGTTCTTCCCGCGCCCACCGGCTGTCGATGTCCTCCAAATACCTCCCCCAGTAGGCGTCAAACATCTGTCTGTTTTTTAAAAGCCAGTCGGCCTGCTCTTTTTCTACGGCCTCCGCCGCCTGCCGTATCCGGTCCAGGTCAGCCTCAATCACGTCCGTATCCAGCGAATACTTCCGGTCCCTGTACCGGACGATGGATTCCAGCTGATAGCCGGACAGCTGCTTGCGCAGGTTGTAAAACATATTATGCAGCATCGCAACCGCGTTGTTCGGGATTTCCTCCTGCCACAATTCCTTTAAGAGCGTTTTGCGCTCCACCGCCTGCCCCCTCAAATGCAATAAATAGGCAAACAGCTCACAGCCTTTTTTCGTGCGCCAGGAAAGCTCTTTCCCGTCCTCGGTAAAAAACGCATGGAACGTCCCAAACGCCGTAACCCGAATCTTTTTTTCCTTTCGATCCGGCGCGCGCGCGGCAGCCGCCTGTTCCGCGGCATACCGGCTTTCCTTCGCAAGAAGCTCCTGTTTTTCCCGCGCCGTTAATTTTTCTGATAAAAACCGCCGGAACAGGGGCAGATAACCGTCCTCTCCCGCCAGATATTTTTTCCGCGCGGCCCGCAGCAGCCCTTCCGCCGCCTCCTCTCCGGTGCAAAATCCGCAAAGCCCGCTGTCCAGGCTGTGCAGCGCCGACGTCTGCACAAAGAAACGCTGCGCTTTCACCGGAATATGCATATAAATCTCATATTCGATATAATCAGAAAGCAAAAGCGGGACAGCATCCTGCCCCGACTCCCCATCTTCTCTGCCGCCTGCGCGCAGGAAACAGGCCGCCGCTACCGGCCAGCCCTCCGTAACTGTCCACAGACGTGCAATGTCTCCGGCATGGTTTTCCCCATACCGGCAGGCAAGCCGCCGCAGTTCCTCTTTTGAAAAAAAGAACTCCCGGCCGCAGATCCGCCCATAATGCCCGGCCGCCATATAGCCCGCAAAACATGGCTGCGGCCGCTCCGACATGATCAGTATGATCTTTTTATCCGAATTCGTTTCCAGCAAAAAGCGGATCGCCCGCAGCATTTTCGGATTTGTAATGCGCTCCACATTGTCAAACACAAGCAGCGCATAGCTGCTTTTTGCAAGCGCCTCCATACAGTCCCGGCAGGACGCCTTCTGCTTTAATTCCGGAAACGCCCCGCAAAGCCGCTGACGGAAATAATCCGCCGCATTGTCTTCTTTCCAGAACGTATGCCAGAAAACGTCCGTCTCTCCCGCCGCGTCTCCATACCGCCTGCGGCAATAGCCGGACGCCGCGCTTGTTTTTCCGCTTCCTTTCACCCCGCTTAAGAAAAACACGCCGCTTTTTGCATCTAATTTTTCATAAATCCCGCCCCGGTCTATAAAATACTCCGGCAGCTTTGGAAGCTCCGTCTTCCACAGCCGCCCTGCTGTCTCTCCTTCCATGCCATTTCCTCCAAAACCTCAATGCGGCGCACGATTTAATAACCCCTGTTCCACTGTCTGCTCATAGAGCAATTCCCCCGTCCAGAGCTTCATCAGGCCCTCGTATCCTCCGCCTAACGCCTCCATCATCATCGTGTAATAAACCTCTGTCTGCTGCACAAGCCGTTCGAGATCGGCCTCTTCCCAGTCAAAAAACGGCAGGCAGTCGCGCAGGTACAGGCTCCCCGAACCCCGGCGCAGCCCGAAAGAGCCGATCGGCGATATATAATTCAGCTCGGCAATCGCCTTTTCGAGTTCTTCCTCCGTCCCCGGCTTTACATCATTTGTTATCACAAAAATGATTTCGGCCTGCGGCACGCCCGTCCGCGCCTCAAATACCATCGTCTGCATCAGCACGTTGATGTCCAGTTCCGGAAAAAGCTGCAGAAAGGACTGCACATACCACAGCCCGGTCTGCTCATTCTGCTGCAGCTCGGCGTCGCCCGCATCTTCTTTGAGCTTTTTTCCCAAGGCCCGCATGAACTGTTCCGCCCATTGCTCTGTCATTTTAACGCCCCCTCTTCGTTGATATTTAAAATTATACAATGGCGGGGATAGATTTCAATGTAAGTTTTTGTTTCGTTTTTTCGGGGGTTTTTCATTGATTTTACGGGGTTTTATATATTGGAGAGATATGTATTAGAATACAAGGTATATTTTCAATAAATCACCAGCCGCTTTTAATGTGGAAGGGTTTTCATGCTTCTTGACCATTTCCTGATTTTCATTTTACCTTCTCTGTATCCTTTTCCCTATCGAACGGATTCAGGTCCTTCACTTGTTGGAAACATACACCGCCTGACGTGCCACAAAAACAGGCAGATCAACAACTGTAAGCTGCTAATCTGCCTGATGCTGCACACGTCATTGGCATTTTCCATTCCGCTCAATTATTTTTTACAATATAACTTGGTTTTGTGTGAGAAAAGCGAAACTTCTTCAAATCATAATCTTTATCCGCAAAAAATTCTTCCACTGCCTTTGTTTCACCCTCAACAGTACCAAAATCGTCAAATACAATAATACCGCCCCTGACAACGCGGTCATACAGTTTTTCCAAACCGGCTTTCGCCGGTTCGTACACATCTGTATCTATATGTAAAAGAGCGATACGCGTATACGGATGCTCCTTGAGATAACCATCCAGCGTTTCCAGAATATCGCCTTGCACAAGCTCAACATTTTTCAGATTTTTGTTATCCAGACTGGTCTCTATTTCCTGCTTGCTTACAAATTCACCCTCAAACTGTATATTCCAGTTTTTCACAAACTCTGTATCGCTTGAGACCTTTCCAACGGAAGGAAACTGTCCAAAGATATCAAACCCTATGATTTTTCTGGACTTTTCATTCTCCAGAAGCTCTCTGAATGTACAGAACTGAATGAGAGACGCTCCCTTAAACACACCTAATTCAATCACATCTCCCGGCAGCTCAAGGATTTTTTTATAGAGCTCATAGTGCGAAAGAATGTTGCCCATCCGATACGGCTCAGAAGTCAGATAAAATCCGTTTTCATAATCAAAGCTTTTTTCTGTTTCATATTTTCCAATCTTCATAAAATTCTCCTTTTGTTATATAATTCAACTTATCTATAAATGAGTAAATTTAAAATTTGCCAAAATCAACAATCCTCACACATATTTAAGCGTTTTGGTATTTTTCAGTAATTTTAAATTTGCTCATTTATAAAAATTATACAATGATAGATATAAAATTCAACGTAAGTTTTGGTTTCGTATTTTCAGGGGTTTTTCATTGATTTTACAGGGTTTTATATATTGGAGAGATATGTATTAGAATGCCAGATATATTTTGAACAAACAGAACAAAGATCCGTAAAGAACAGCTTCCCATTGTTCTTTACGGATCTGACTACTCAAAAATGCTCTATTTACCTGATAACTTTGTCCCATGCCGATTTAAGCGGCAGGACAGCCTGATTTCCCGGCAGGCGTTCTTGTCCTGTGATTATATTGGAAATGCATTAAATCTGCCGCCGTCAAGAATTGCCATCCGAGCCCCGGTATTCCGCCAGCATGGCGCGAAGCCGCTTGTTCTCAGCGAGCGCCGCCTGCTTTTCGGCGAGGGCTGCCTGTTTTTCGACAAACATCGCCTGCTTTTCTGTGATTGCCGCCTGTTTTTCCGCAAGCGCCGCCTCATAGTTCGCCGTAAGCTCCTCTATTTTGGCCGCCTGCTCCGCCTCCCTGCGCGCAACGGCCTGTTCATGGATAAGATACTCGCGCCTTGCCTGCGCGCGCATCTGCGCCAGCCTGTCGGCGTTGTACGTATAGAGGCTCTCGGAAGCCTCAACCATTGCCGCGTCGTCTTTTGCCGTCATTTTCAATCCCTCCCATGTGGTGGCTTTGAAGAGGCGCGCCCAGCGGTCGATGCCGTAGGCTTTGTCCTCATCGGTTGCCAGCTCTATATGCGATAAGTCTACCACACCGAGCGCAAACTTGTCACTATACAAATGGTGGTTTTTGACGTTGAGGAGTTTATAGGCTGCATAAAATTCCGGATATTCAGGGAACGGCGTGAAATCGAGGAAGCCGATATGGATGGCGGGCCGACAGTTTATGTAGTCCTCGCCCTGCTTTAACTGGTCGAAGCGGCGGCACAGATAGCTCAGCGAGCGGTCCGTCCAGTTGTGCTGATTGACGACCTGCATCTCAAGGTTGAGGAGCGTGTCGCCATTCAGGACGATTTCAATGTCGAGTATAAATTCCTTGCTGTCATAGGAATCGCCGGGGAGGATGGGGTTGGTGACCGCAACGGACGTCACCTTGTCCGGCGGCAGATGGAGCAAGGAGCAGATCAGGCTCTTTAACACCGCCTTATTCTTCTGCAGGACGACGCGGAACATGTAATCGTTGGTGAAGCCGAACCTGATGGGCCCGGCGGCGTCCTGGAACCTTTGAGATGGGCTGTCAGAAATGGCAGATTGGTTTTCCGTCATAAATTAATTTCTCCTTTCAGAATGCAATAGTTGCGGCAGGCAAAACGCCGGTC
>CANQQG010000098.1 GCA_947625875.1 uncultured Lachnospiraceae bacterium | reverse complement strand
CTGCCGCCGCTTCGACCAGCTGCGCCAAGGCGAGGTTTACGCGAGCTGCAGGCCCGCCATACACATCGGCTTCCTCGACTTTGCGCCGTTCCCTGAACGCCCTGAATTTTATGCGACGCATAAGCTTCTCAACGTCAAAAATCTGCATTTATATAGTGACAAATTTACCCTCAGTGTGGTAGACTTATCCCATATAGATCTTGCAACCGATGAGGACAGGGCCTACGGCATCGACCGCTGGGCGCGCCTCTTCAAAGCCACCACATGGGAGGAACTCAAAATGATCGCTGAAAATGACGCTGCAATGACCGACGCTTCCGAATGCCTGTTCATGCTCAATACGGATAACCTGGCGCAGAAACGCGCGCAGGCCAGGCGCGAATACATCATCCACGAACAGGCCGTCCAAAAGAAAATCGAAGAGCTTACTGCTGAAAATAAAAATTTATCCGCTGAAAACGAGAACCTGTCCGCTGAAAACAAAAACCTGTCTGCCATTATTGAGTCCCTCCAGGCCGAACTGGCAGCTTATAAAGCCGCAGAGGACGGCACACGTCCATAAAAACAATCCTGTCCGATTGAAGTGAGGCCAGACGGGATGGCCAGCTCCTGAAACGTACAGCCCCGGAATGCCTCATCCCCAATCAGAGCGAGATTTGGCGGAAGAGCCAGCTCCTTCCGCCCGCAATTATAAAAGGCCCGGTTCCCGATGCGATTATTTTCTGTTTTTTCACAAACATCTTTCCTCTCATATTTGCATCTTTGTCCTGATATTCTGTCCGCCAGTGTGATTTATCGGCAACATCCATTCTCCCCGGCACAGCCTGGGGATTGATGTTTTCATTCATGGACGGTCTCATAAGCAGAATGGGCAGCTTTGTAAAACTTTCCAAAAAACGTCGACAAACCGCATAAACAAAGCAATTAGATCATAAAATTGTCAGTCATGCCGCAGCCGCTGCAGAAGGCCTTCCTTCCGGTCCATCGCGCAAAAAATCAGGACCGGGACGCACACCGCAAGCGCCGCGCAGGCAGCCCCAAACGCCAGATAGGGCAGCAACAGCAGCCGGTACCGGAAGAACGGCATCTCCCTTCCCAGCGCTGAAACCGTAAGGCGCACGAACGGCATACCAAACACAACGCCTGCCAGCCACGAGACCAGCATGTAGCAGCCCCCTTCCGCGGCCAGCATCCCGCACACCTGCCCCGGCCTCATCCCGATGGCCTGCAGAACTGCCAGCTCCCGCCTGCGCCCATGGATGCTGCCATATATGACGTTAACAAAATTCATCAGCCCGATCGTCCCTAAGGCCACACTGACCGATACGCCAAGGAGACGGATGCCGGCCACGAATTTTCCGAACTGATCCCGGAACGTCTGCCGGGACGTATGGGCGACGTCCGCAGGACCCGCTTCCAGTTCTGCGAGGCTCTTCTCCCACTGCGCCTCACAGCCGTCCGCCACGTCACAGGCGTACAGATAACAGTCCCGCCGCCCGGTCAGAGCCGTCCACTCCTGCATGGGCAGGTACAGGGCCACGCTGTCAGCGGCGGAGTAACGCACCGTATAGTTATATGGGAGCTCCCCCACAGCCATCACTGTATACTCCTTTCCGGAAACGCCTTCGCCCAGCCGCACCTTGTCCCCGGGCTTCCAGCAGCTCTCCCCGCCGGCGTTCACATAGACACCGGCCACCACATAACCGCCGGCGGCGAAACGCTCCCAGTCAACGCTTCCCGCGCTGACCTCCATCTTCCGGAAAAGATATTGGTCAATCCCGTACAGGAACGCGCCATGCATCAGGCCGTCATGGTACCGCTCATATTCCCCGGCAATCTCCATGTGCCTCTCATAAGCGTCCCTGTCCAGCAGCACGTCCGTCCATACCATGCCCGCCCCGCCGCAGTCCTCAATCCCCTCCCAGCCGTCAACCGCCCGGAGCAGGGACGGATCCAGCGTGCGGAACGACATCCGCGGGTTGTCCGTCGAGTTCAGGGCGAAATAATTCCTGGCGCCTAAAATAAAATCGCTGTCTATCGAATCCCGCAGGAAAGCGTCCAGATCGAGCCCCGAGGCCACCGTATAAAACAGGGCTGAAAGCGTCATGCACATCATGACAGAGCCGCATGTCAGCAGGCTCTTCCTGCGTCCGCGCGCCATGCCTCTCCACGCCATGGCAATGGCCACGCCTTTTTGCCCGTTACGGGGCTCTTTCCCCACACCCTTCCCCACAGCCGCACACCTCTTCGCCAGCGCCGGCTCCATTCCCGCCGCCATCCTGGCCGGCTTCCGGCTGCCGATCTTCACCGTTGCATAACAGAAGGCCGCAGCCCAGGCAAAGGTCGCCGGACCGGGCGCGCCTTCCGCGGCAATGCCAAACAGACCCATAAGCCCCGGCAGAACGGCCATGGACAGCAGAACGCCCGGAAGCAGCCCAAGCGGCACCGCCGCCACACACAGAAGATCCGTCCGGAACCCCACAACGCTGCGGATCTCCCGCTGCCGGAAGCCAAGCGTCGCCAGAGAGCCGTAGAACCGGGCGTCCTGCATGACTGATATCGTGCAGACGTTATATATGATGGAATATCCGCACGCCATGATTGCCAGCAGGACGCACGCAAAGGCTATGGAAGCGCCCGCGCCCATGCCGCCGCCCTCCGCGAACGCAGGGTTCAGGATCCATTTGTTTCCCAAAGCTCCCGTCTGTTCAAGGAACTCCTCCATGTCCCGCTCCAGATGGGAGCCGTCCGCAAACAGAACCTCCGCCACGCGGACGCCGAGCAGGCCGTCCCCGTCTTTCTCACCCGCCGTTTTCAGCGATTCCCGGCAGAACTCCTCCGATATGAGCATAGCCTCCAAAGACGCAGGCTTTTTCTCATAGGCGCCACATACAGTGAACGATCCCTCTTTCGGGACGCCGTTCACCGTATACCGCAGGGAAATCTCCGCGCCCGCCTCCTGCGGGAGGCCCTCATCCTCCAGCAGCTGTGTGGAAACCGCGATCTCCCGGCCGCCCTGCGGCATACGCCCCCAGGAGAGCCCATAATACATCCATGAAGCCATCAGGTCCTCGCAGAACATGAGCTCCACAGTCCCGGCATGCGCCTCTTCCTGCAGATAGCCAAGGTGTATATAGGAGCTGACGGAAGCGCCGTCATACGCCCGCATGGCGGCATACTGCCTTTCAGACACGTTCATGACAGCCCCATGCGCCATCCATGCGGCGCGCTCCATTTCCGCCTGGCGGAGTCCGCCCTTAATGCAGGAAACGGCAGAAAACGCCGTCATGAACAGCGTCGCCGTCAGCATGACCGCCACAGCCATGCATGCGCCCAGCGCCCTGTGTCCTTGCAGCTGCCTGGCCGCAATCCTGAGGCAGACTTTCCGCATCTCGTTTTGCTTACCCTTTTTCATGCGCCCCTCCTTCCTGCGTCTTCCCGTCCCGGATACGGACCATACGGTCGCAGAGCCTGGCAATCTGCATGTTGTGCGTGACTATAACGGCGGTCTTCCCCATTTTCCTGCATAAAGCCTGCATCAGCCTCACTACTATGGCTGTATTGCGGCTGTCCAGATTGCCGGTCGGCTCATCCGCCAGAATCAGCTCCGGGTTATGGATCAGCGCGCGTATGACCGCCACGCGCTGCTGCTCCCCGCCGGACAGCTGGCTGGGGAACGCATATTTCCTGTCCAGAAGCCGCAGCTTTTCCAGCAGGAAATCTATCCGTTTCCCATCGACCCGTTTGCCTGCCAGCTGCAGGGGCAGCGCGATGTTCTCACAGACGCTCAGCTCCTGGATCAGGCTGTAGTCCTGAAAGACAAACCCCAGGTGGCTCCTGCGGTACAGGGCGCGTTGATCCGCACTCATGCCGGATATGCACTTTGCCCCAATCCGGATCCTCCCGCTGTCCGGCGTGTCCAGCGCGCCGAGCAGGTTCATCAACGTGGTCTTCCCACTGCCGGAATCGCCCACCACCGCAAGCAGCTCCCCTTTGCCCACCGTAAAGCTGATATGGTTCAACACCGGAACGGTCACTTCCCCGGCCCGGTAAGATTTTGTTACGTCTTCCACACAAACAGCTGTCTCTTTTTCCATGGTATCCCCTTTCTCCCCTTTTGCTTCCAGATTTCTAACGCCCGTCTATCTAAACTGTACCCCTTGTCAGGGACATTTTTTCAATTTGTTTCAGGGAATATATGTTCGCTTTTGCAGAACCATCATTTTATGATTTTAGCATAACACACCGTCCCTTAAATTTCACCTTAAGAATCTTTAATAACTTTCTTAAATCAACTATTTTCCAAAGTATTGACACAGGTCCACTCTTCTATTATTTGGGCAACTTTCCGAAACTACACTGCATTTTTGTCCTAATATTCTGTCTGCCTATGTGATTGATCAGCGGCGTCTTTTACCTTATATAATACGGCTTTATAAGCAGGTTTTCAATGTATTAAGTATATTTAATATTTATTTTTATCCTTGCCACAATTCCCCTGTTATCCGCAAAACAGCAAAAACACTGCTATAAATGAGGCGCAGGATAGTCCCGGAAGGACCATCCTGCTTAGGGTTGTATATCGGACAGGCGCAGCCCGCCCGGTATATGCTGTTTTTCATCCGGCGTCTGCTTCCATGTCAACGCTTTGCCCACTTTGCATAAACATGCAGGCTCTTTCCTTTTGTCGCCTTTATGACTTTCTTTGTGCATGCCTTATCCGTATACCAGCCTGCAAACCGGTATCCTTCGCGGTATGGCGTCTTCAGTGACCGCGTCTTTGTGAAGTAATAAGCGTTATCTGCATGGTTCACGCCGCCGTTTAACGTATAGATGATGCGTTTTGCTTTTGTGTTTTTCTTCTTGAAATATTTTGCCGCTTTGGAATTTTTCGCGCAGAGCGCGGTTGCTTTGTTTATATCAAATGCGCCTTCTTCAAATGCTGTATTTTCCCGCTCTGATTTCAAATATTTGAACCAGCTTTTCATCCATGTTATATTGAACAGCTATTTTTGAACTTCCAATAAGCTTCGAACATTCATCATAAAATTCAAGCAATATACTGTCATACATATAGCTGTCAAAATTATCAGGCAGATAGTATCTAATTTGATTCTCCTTTTCTAAAGAAATTTTACTGACAGATGTGTCTCCAAAATCAGCAGAAATTTTACAATATGCGGCATGAAAGGGATACTTAGATACTGAAATATCAAATTGCTTTATTCCCGGATAAGAAATCCCATCCGGATAATCTAATTGTATGAAATCCTCCTCTGTCCCATAATAATTTTCTTTTACTGTACCTGTAAGCTCCTCTTCTTTTATAGGATATGAAGTTGGATTGCCGCTTTTCTTTAAATATTTATTGAACATTATGATACATCCAAACCCAATTAACATAATAAGAATGATTGATATACGCATTCTTTTTCTGCTCATAAATTCACTCCACCTCCACCAATAAAAACAATCTCCCAAATTATAGCAAACGACAAAACACAAAAAATTTGTCGTTTACTATATATGAAATCCGGAAATTGTGAATGCAATTCAAATGTTAAGAACTTTTTGGATTAATATTTTCCAAGAAGAATAAGCCGGATGCGTACAACTTGCCATAGGAGCTGCCAAACCCATTTCGTTTGTTACAACATTCATTTTCTGCACCTGTTGTAACTCACATGGTCGCCCGGCTTACACATACCCTGTATTTTGTGGTAAAAGCCCATCCACTCTCCTGTCCCGGCATTGCGCCGCGCACGCTTACGTTTCCGGTATCGCTGCCGCATACGCTTCATTTTCCAGTATCGCCGCCATGCAGATGGACGCCAGCCCTACAGATACTGACTAATTTTTCCTCATATAAGCTTCCCTCCTGAAATCTGTTGTTTTTCTGACCGTCCTGTGCAGAACAATCATTCTATGATTTTAGCATAACACACCGTCCCGTAAATTTCACCTTAAGAATTCTTAAGATTTTTCTTAAAAATTCTTAAGGCGGTTTCCTGTCCGGCTTTCCTGTGCTATGATAGGTATATGGGACGGATGTGGGGCAGCATGCGGCCACAGCGCGGCAACAAGAAATGGGCATAAGAAAGAGAGATGGATACAATGGAAAACCATATATTAATCGTTGAGGATGACAGCGACATTCGTGAGGGCGTCAGGATTTTATTAGAAGGAGAAGGCTTCCTTGTGACAGAGGCGTCCAACGGAATGGACGGGCTGAAAAAACTGTCCCCGGAAACCGATCTGGTGATTCTGGATATTATGATGCCGGGCATATCCGGCCTGAAAATATGCAGAGAAATCCGAAAGACATCCTATGTGCCGATTTTATTTCTGACCGCCAAAGCCGGAGAGGCTGACAAATTAGCCGGCCTTATGGCCGGTGCAGATGACTATCTATGCAAGCCCTTCTCCTATGCGGAATTGTCCGCCAGAGTCAGGGCAATCCTGCGCCGGCGCCAGGTATATGACAGGGAGACGGCACAGGCCGCCCCACAGGATGGCTGGATTGAAACGTGCGGTCTTCGCGTCAGCGTTTCCCATAATGCAGCCTTCCTGAATAACGCGGAGCTGAGGCTGACCGAAACGGAATACAGGCTTCTCCTGCTCATGATGCGCCACCAGTCCGAAACTTTTTCCATCCAAAGCCTGTATGAAAACGTCTGGAAAGAGCCTTTTTTGGATTTCTCCGCCAATACTGTCATGGTACATATAAGAAACCTGCGGGCAAAGATCGAGGAGAACCCGCAAAAACCAAAAATAATCCAAACCATATGGGGAAAGGGATACCGCCTTGGATAGATTCTGGGATAAAACACTGGCAAGAAAGCTGACGCGGCTGCTGTTTTGGGGGCTATGCGTGTCAGCGGCTGCCTTTTTTGCTGTTTTTTATATGGGAAACGCTTTGCTAAAGGAATATTTTTTCAGTTCTGATTTTATTTATAACGCCGAAACTCCATATATCAATGAACTTCGCGCTTTTGTGCAGAAAGAACGCATAGCGGCAACAGACGTCATGCAGCTGAAAAAATGGGTGCGCCAAAAAGGCGTCCAGCGCCTCACTGTTTCACGCGCCCGCACCCTCATTTATGACAGCGCTTACTCCGACAGCGTCATTTTAGGAAAAGCGGAGACAGAGGAACTGCATTATAACTGGCAGTATTTCCACTCCGTCGCCTTTGCGGATGGCAGCGCGGACGTCTACATCTATGACAATTATGAAATAAGGTATTATCTGCTGTTTTATGTCTCTGACGCGGCGCTGTGCGTTTTTATCTGGGGCGTTTTTTTTGCGCTCGGCATCCATAAAGAGGTCCGGTACATACAGCAGCTCCGCCACAGCGTCACGCAGATCGGGAACGGCGAGTTTGACACTGTCATCCCGATAAAAGGAAGCGATGAACTGGCAATGCTTGCGGACGGCCTCGACCGGATGCGGCTCGCCCTCGCCGAAAAGGAAGCGCGCGAAAAGCAGATGAAAGCCGAGCAGGATGAGCTTGTGCTTGGCATGGCGCATGACCTGAGGACTCCGCTGACCGGGCTTATGGCATTTCTTGAAATAGCCGGGAAGCAGCAGACGATAGATGGCTGCGCCCATTACATTAATAAGGCATATGCAAAAACAGAGCAGATACACGCCCTCTCTGACCGGCTTTTTGAGTTTTTCCTGATCAGTTCAAAACAGCCTGTCCATTTAGAAGATCCTGAAAATGCAGAATATGCATTAGGGGAATGTCTTTCCGGGCTTTGTGAGCTTCTGGGGATGCAAAATTATCAGACCGACATCAGCGGCCTTTTCTGGAAGCCGGTGCAGGTCCGGATCTGCGTTGACTATGCCGGAAGGATCATGGACAACCTCGTTTCCAATATAAAAAAATATGCCGACCCGCGCGCCCCGGTTAAGCTGTCTTCCGAATACAGCCCGTCATCCATCCGTATCTCCATCCAAAACAAAGCCGCGCGCCCCGGGCAGGATGTATGCGGCACAGGCATTGGCGTAAAGAATATCCGGCTCATGATGGAACAGATGGGCGGCAGCTGCAGCGTCCGGGCAAAATCCGGAAATTATCGGATCACGCTCTGTTTCCCAATTGTTATTCCTGCGGGCATTGAAAAAACAGCCATGTAAACATGGCTGTTTTCTTCACCCTGAAATTGTTTATTTCAGCGCTTTCTCCAACGCGTCCACAACAATCTGCAGCGCCTTGATCCGCGCATATTTTTTATCTACGGATTCAAGCACATACCATGGCGCATACGTCGTGCTCGTCTTTTGTATCATCTCATTGACCGCGTCCTCATACAGATCCCATTTCTCGCGGTTGCGCCAGTCCTCTTCCGTAATCTTCCACTGCTTTTCCGGCGTGTTCTGCCTGTCGGTAAAACGCTGCAGCTGCGTATCCTTATCGATCTGCACCCAGAATTTGATGATGACCGCGCCCCAGTCATGCAGCTCCTTTTCAAATTCGTTCATCTCATTATAGGCGCGCATCCAGTCGTTTTCACTGCAAAAGCCTTCCAGCCGCTCCACCATGACGCGCCCATACCATGTACGGTCAAAAATAGCGATATGTCCGGTCTTCGGGATCCAGTTCCAGAACCTCCAAAGATAATGCCGCGCTTTTTCATGCGGCTCCGGGCTTGCGATCGGATGCACTTCATATCCGCGCGGGTCGAGCGCGCCGGTCAGGCGTTTGATATTGCCGCCTTTGCCGGCCGCGTCCCAGCCCTCATAAGCGATAATGACCGGAACCTTTTTGCGGTAAAGGCGGTTATGCAGTTCCCCAAGCCTTCCCTGCAGGAGTTTTAACTGCATTTTATATGCGTCCTCTTCGATCGTCTTATCCTCCAGCGTGATCTCCGAGAGCTTCGGCATCGGCACGAGCGGGAATACATTCTGCAGTAACGGAACGGAGAGCGCATGGTTATTCAGCGCGATCTCAATGCCCTGTGTCAAGGTTTCCAGAATCTGCAGCTCCGTCCACTTCCTTGATTTTGCGTCAATGATATACCATGGCGCGGACGGCATATTCGTTTCCGTTAAGTAACTGTTAAATGCGTCCAGGCATTTGTCATAATGCAGCTGCTGCCATTTGTCATTTTTCCCGACGCGCCATTTCGCGTCCTTATCCGCCTGCAGGCGCGCAATCCGTTTTGCCTGTTCCTTCCTGCTGATATGCAGGAAAAACTTCATGACCAGATAGCCGTTATCCGTCAGCTGCCGCTCAAACCGTTTAATGCTGTCAATCCGGTTTGCATATTCCTCCTGCGACATATCCGAATGCAGCCTTGCCTTTACGACCTCATCCATCCAGCCGGAATCCAGAAACTGGAATTTCCCCGCTTCCGGAATCTGTATAAAATGGCGGTATAAAAACGGCTTCCGCTGCTCTTCCTCTGTCGGCGCAGCCATCGTCGCCACCTTGAAAAAACGCGGGTCGATATTTTTTATGATCTGCCCGATACAAAACCCTTTTCCGGAAGTCCCCCAGCCTTCCACCAGCACAAGCACCGGCAGCTTCATTTCCTTCACCTGCATCTGCTGGTTCGCCAGCTTTTCCCTCGCCGCGCGCAGCCGCTCCGCCAACGCTTCGTCCGATGGTCTTTCCACTCCGTTCCAATGTTTCAACATAAGCCATACCCTCTCTTTCCTGTCGTTTCCACATCTGCTCCCCTCTGCCGCAGCGCCGGCAGTTACAGCCCCCATAGCAAAAGCAGATGCAAAACTCAATGATTATCCATATTTTTACAAAATACCTATATAAAATAATTTACCAAAAATATGCGGTTCCGTCAATTCTTTTTCCCAACAATTATGAACAAAAACGCAATTATTCAGTCACTTTGATGCACTGCCCGAACTCTGAGACCGCAAAAAAACAGCCTGCGCCCCTGCAAGCGGGGAAACAGGCTGCCCTTTCCATTCACAGTTCGCCGGGCGGACAGGATACTCCATCCGCGCGGTGCGCATCACTAAAACAGCCGCCCTTCGAGACGGTCAATGATCTGTGTCATCTCAGACTTATTTTTCGCGCCCCTGCATTCCATCAGGATTTTTTCCTTTTCCGCTTCGGTAAGTTTCCCGTAATTTTGCATGGCGCGCTCATTCATTGCCAGGCCCATCGTAAACCC
>CANQQG010000097.1 GCA_947625875.1 uncultured Lachnospiraceae bacterium | reverse complement strand
AAAAGAAATTTCTGCAAATGTGTAATTAACGCTTGTTCCAAATCGCTCTCATAAAAATCATCATTCGGTGTCAGCCCCAGAAATTCCAACACATATGGATCACGAATAACATCTTCCGGTTTCTTCTCAGGCTCTAATCTCTGTATTTCTGCTGCAACTTTCTCTTTATTTTTACTGGATAATAACCTTTCATAGAAAAAGGAATTTATCTGACGCTCCAATTGTCTGGTACTCCATTGAGACTTCACAGCCTCCTGCATATAAAATTCTCGCGCATTTTCATTCTCCACTCGCATCAGAAGCCGATAGTGTGTCCAACTCAATTCGCTACGCAGCGCGTAGCTATTTGGAAATGTTAAATAAAACTGTCGCATATTTTTTAAATTGGCAACAGTAAATCCTTTCCCGAAATCTTGAGTCATTTGCTTTGACAGCTCTTTTAGCAACCCTGTACCATACTCTGCTTTCTCATTTCCGCCTTGTTCTTCAATGATGGATTTTCCAATATTCCAGTAGGCCTCAACCATTGCAAAATTAGCTGTTTGATAGACTTTATTTCTCGCCGAAATTAAAATTTCTTTGATTCCGTTATAAAAAGATGTATTCATCTTATCAACTCATCCTTCCATTTACAAATTATTCTTTTATCCTTCTTTTGGAATTAGCAAGGAATGTTATTCCAACATCCTCAGCTAATTTTTTAATCTCTGAAGCCTTATATCAATATTATCTGCCAAATACAAAATGTCTGCATAAAGTTTGGACAAAACACATACCCCCTCGACATACCAGCTCCCCTCCCTCAAACAAATCGAGCAGGAAAATTTTTTTCCCTGCCCGCATCCCGCTGCGCTAAAAATTGCGGTTTTTGTTTCTTTTATTTCTTCTATTTCTTCATACTCCCTGCCACAAAAATCCTCCTTCCGCCCTACTGCATCTGCGAAGCATCCTCCGAAAAATGCACTTCATCCGTATGGTCATTATCAATAATGCACACCCACGTCTTCCCCGGATTGAGCGTAATCTCATTCCCTTCGCCGTCATAATAATGCGTCGGAGAAAAATGATCCTCACATTTCCATGTGACCGGTATGGCGCGTCCGCCTGTGATATAATATCCGCTGCCTTCCCCTGCCGTATCCACTTCCAGATAGCCATTGTCATCCAGCGTGCGCACATTGGAATCCTGCAGAAGGATATTCGTTACGGCGAGCTGCTCATTCGTCGTCCCGTCTATGTGCTTATCCCCATACTGATACCGGTAGTACAGGCCGTCTTTTGCATTATATTCAAACCATGGCTTGTTGATCCGGTATCCCGGCTGCACGATATTCGCAGTCAGGCTGTCCGGCCCTTCCAGCACAACAGGCTCGTCCTCCTCCGCGAACTGATAATGCGTCCCCTCCGCATCATAAGCCGTTTCATAGCCTTTGAGCGCAATGCCGTCCACAAGCCCCTTGCCGGTCGCATAGGCATTATGCGGGGCTTTTTTTGTATTGTCGCGGTAAATGACCGCCCTGTCCACTTCATATTCCAGACCGTTCAAATCGTCGATCTGGCCGCTCTCAAGAAAGCCGGTCGCATACGACGCCTGTCCGTAATGCAGGTAAATGGCGTCAAAGCCCATCGAATAATAGGCATAATACAGCCTGCAGCTGCGCACCGAGCCGAGCTGCTTTAAATCCTTATAATCCTGAAAAATGCCCATCAGGCGCGTCAGGGAACCCTCCACAGGCGCCTCATAGATAATGTCCGCTTCCCCGACGCCATACTGCGGGAGGGCGGTGTCCGTATTTCCGATCATGCATGAAACCGGACGCTGCTTTGCGATCTCCTCATCAATCCACATTCCGGTCAACGGGCTTAACGCCTCCCCCTCATGCGATTCTTCTTCCGGTTCATCCACTACGATCTCCGCCTCCACGTCGGATTCCGTCTCCGGCTCCTCTGCCGCCGTATCTTCTATGACAGGCGGTTCCGGCTCCGGCTCTTCCTTTTTTCCACAGCCCGCCGCGCATACGCTGACGCCGAGCGCCGCAAGCAGCGCAGCCATCCATTTTCGATCCATTTTACTCATTTGTTCTCCTCTTATCTTTCCAGTTCTTCAACTTGTTTTATACGTCAGCGGTCAATCTTCATCTCATGGAGAATCGTCCGCTGCAATTCCTCCATCACAGCCGCCTCCGCTTCCGTCATATGGTCATAACCGAGCAGGTGCAGCATACTGTGCACGATCAGAAACGCATACTCCCGCTTTTGGCTGTGCCCATAGCGTTCCGCCTGCTCCGCCACCTTATCCACGCTGATCAGAATATCCCCCAGCATGGCCTCCCCGCTGTCCGGATGGAAGCAGTCCGCACACCCATTTGCATCCGCCTCCAACAGCGACCAGTCGCCCGCTTTTTCATAGGAGATCAGCGGAAACGACAGGACGTCCGTCGCCCGGTCGATCTGCCGGTATTCTTTATTCGCCGCCCGTATGCCCGCGTTATCCGTCAGAATGACATTCACCTCCGCGTCAAAGGGAAATCCTTCCCGGTCGAGCACATAATGAATGATGTCGTCCGCCAGTTTCCTGTGGTCAAAATCAAACGAAACAGCCGTTTCTTCTTCCATGCTGATTGTCATAGCAGTTCCTCCTCCTTTGCCAGAAATTCCCTGATCTTTAAAAAGCGGTTCATCGTCAGGCCGCTCTCATCATAAATGCCGGAAGAAGATTTCTCATTCAGCGTCTGATAAATCACCATGTCGCGGTTCCACGAATTAGAAAGCGTATTGCGGTCGAGCAGCTCAAACTTTGTCACCAGCGTATCCGTAATATGTACAATGGCGGATTCGATCGTCGAGATCGGCGCCAGCTCCCCATTGTACTCGCTCAGAATCTGAATGATCTCACTTGGAAAACAGTTATTCTGCGCAATCCGTATGCCGTTTTCAATAAACGGCTCGCCTCCTAACTTTCCGATCCGGTAATAAAACCCGCCGACCGCGGCCACTTTTACATTTGCGTCAATGCTTGCCGCACAATGCGCCGAAATGCGCGACACGCGCAGCGCGTGGTTGTAATCGACCTGCGAATACCGTTTGATCTCCTGCACAAGATGGTAATTTTTATCCACGATCGTATCCAGGCTGATCGACGCCGCATTCTCAAACCGGTCATGCACCCGGTCATACAGAAAATGCATAAAAAGAATGCTGATGCAAGCGCCGATTCCGGAAAACAGAAACAGCCGGAACTTCGGTATGCCGTTTTCCACATAATAAAACAGGACAGGAATGGCGATGCTGACCGCCAATGCTGTCAGGTTCGCATAACGCCTGTATTCCGGCTGCCGGTACATGGATACAATCAGCGCGCCGAGCAGCGTAAGCATCAGATAACAGACCAGCGCGCCGCAGGAGAGCTGGCAGACAAGCGCCGCCTGAATGTCAAAAAAAACCGTTATCACGATCGCCGCTTCCCGTTTTAAGCCCGCGGCAAGCAGGAAAGATACGGCAAAGACCGGAGCCGTATATGCCGGGAAAAAGGAAAACGCCAGCATGGCCGCCGCCCCCGCGGTAAAAAGTACGGCAAGCCGCATATAATCTTCCGAGCTGTCCGGCGCTCCGAAACGGTGCAGCCTGTCCTCTTCCAGATAAAACGCAAACAGGACGATAAAGACCACATCTGCAAAAAATGCCGCAAGCGTATCACCCAGAGACGCCCCATGGCAGACGCCAAGCAGCAGCGTAAGGAGCGCGGATACGCCCGCCAGATAAAAAAGCTTGATCACCCGCTTTGCGATAAACCGTTCTTCTGTCCCTGTCATGTCCGCCATTTTGCCACCTGTTTTTTCTTTTTATTTTTGGTTTCCTGTTTCTTCTCATAATCTTCGTACGCATCGACGATTTTCTGCACGAGCGGATGCCGCACGACGTCTTTTGACGTAAGCTCACAGACGCCAATGCCCTCCACGCGCTTTAATACCTTTAAAGCCACATCCAGCCCCGAACGGGCGTCCGGCGACAGATCCTTTTGCGTTGCGTCTCCCGTAATGACGGCTTTTGAACCGAACCCGATACGCGTTAAGAACATCTTCATCTGCGCCGGCGTCGTATTCTGCGCCTCATCCAGGATAATAAAGGAATTATCCAGCGTGCGGCCCCGCATATAAGCGAGCGGCGCGACCTCGATCAGCCCTTTTTCCATGTTCCGCATAAAGCTTTCCGCCCCCATGATCTGGTGCAGCGCGTCATACAGCGGCCGCAGATAGGGATCCACTTTGCTCTGCAGATCGCCCGGCAGAAAGCCGAGCTTTTCGCCCGCCTCGATCGCGGGGCGCGTCAGGATGATCCTGCTCACTTCCTCATTCTTAAAAGCCGTAACCGCCATTGCCATCGCAAGATATGTTTTTCCCGTTCCGGCCGGGCCTGTGCCAAATACGACCATCTGGCTCCTGATCAGATCCACATACGTCTTCTGGCCAAGCGTCTTTGGCTTAACAGGCTTTCCGTTTATCGTATGGCAGATGCAGTCCTCATCCAGTTCCGCCACTGACATATGCTCCTTTTCTCCGATGACAGACAGGATATAATCGACGTTCTGCTCCGTAACCGTATTGCCCCTGCGGGAAAGCTCCAGCAGCTGCCCGATTGCGCGCTCCGCCTCAGACACGCCGTCCGCATTGCCAATCAGCTTTACCTGCCCGTCCCTGCATATGATTGTAACATGCAAAGACCGTTCGATTTTTTTTGCATTTGCGTCAAACTGCCCGAACACATTTGACATATGTTCCGCAGGCAGTTCCATCGTTCTTTCATTCAGACTCATGCCCTGTGTCCCCTTCATCTGTCTTTTCCGCCGCCGTCTCCCGGTTCGGCGCATAACGGAATGCTTTTTCCTGTACGGTAATGCTGCCTGACGCAACACATTTTGTTTTCCCCGCATCTATCATAACATGTTTTTCCAAAATGAGAACACCTTTTTGCGCCAGTTTTTCCAAAAATTCATCGAAATCGGCTTGCGCTTTCTTCTCCGCCCCTTTTTTGGTATAAACCGCCTGCTTTTTTTCATATTCCTCATAACTTCTCTGTATCAAACAGACCGGCAGGTAAAACGAATCGCACAGGCGCAGCTGGCGGCGCGTCTCCGTCATGGTATACTGCGCGTAGCTTATTTTCTTCCCCGGCAGCGGGAGATATGAGCCGAACAGCTGCAGCCCGTACCGGACCGTCACGCTGCCGCTGTATATCCGTTCTTCATGCCGCATGGCAAATTCTTCTTTGTACGGGATCCCCGTCCGGAGGGCGATATCCGCATCCGCCGTACAGTATTGGTAGTCCGTCAGTTCTCCGTTATCATTATAAATCGGCAGCGCGCCCGATACGAGCACAGTGCCTTTCGTCACCGCGTCGCCTTTTTGTACGAGCGGCGTCCCTTTCCGCACATAGATATCGGTTATCGTCCCGTCGTGCAGCGCCACAAGGTCATAGCCCTGCGCATCCTGATCCCGGAATCCGGCGGCTTCCGGCGCTTTTCCGGTTTCTTCCGCTGTGGACAGGTTTTCCTGGATATCGACCGTAAGCGTTGTGCCCTCGCGCTTTACAGACGTCCAGATCACAGCGTCAAAGGCGCTGCGCAGCTCCTCTTCTAATTTTGGGCAATTGATATCCGCTATATACGTCCCGTAACCGCTGTCCTGTTCTTCTAAAAAATCCAGAATGCTGTCCGCCGTCACGCTGTCGTTCCCATTGATATCAATTTTCCAGATAAAGCGGGACAATAAAAATAAAATCCCCACGCAGATGAGCATCCCGGCAAACAGAAGTTTCCGTTTCCGGTAGCGGAATATGTAAAATGGAAACCCGTTTTTCTTTCCGATATGGATTTTTGTCCCTGATTTTTTTAAAAGCGGGCGTATCAGCCGGAAGCCTTCAATCGATATTTTAAAATGGTACACATCGCCGTCCTGCTGCAGATCCCACAGCAGGATATTGTGGTTGGAGCACAGATTAAAAAATCGCTCCGGCGCATAGCCCCAAAGAGAAAGCTCCACATACCCGCGGAAATATTTGATCAGACGAAACAGCATACCGCACCTCAGTTTTCATATATGATCTGTTCCAGAAAACCTTTGATCTTCATTTCTTCATTGGTGTAGTATTCGATCTGCAGGCGTTTCCCGACAAACAGGATCCGGCAGTCTTTTGTCTGTACGCGGATATGGTCGTCCCTGTATTCCAAAATGCCTTTATAATTCTCGATCAGAATCTCATTGCGGCCTGTCACCGACAGCAGCACGCTTCCGTATGCGAGGTCTGCGGGCAGTTCAAAAGCCTTTACGACGCTGTCCTTCCAAAGAGTGGCCCGTTTTTTCATGTCAGCTCCGCGCCATCCGGCGGCAGTTTTGATATTGATTCTATTTTATGCGCGTTTGCCGCAGGATATTCCTAATAGCCGAATATCCCCTCCAAAGATTCGTCATGTGTGATCCAGTCTTTTACCGACACCTCCCGGTATTCCTCATCCGTATCGCGGATATAGAGCGTTTCGATCCCGGCGTTGATGATCAGCCGCTTGCACATCGAACAGCTGTTTGAGTTTTTGATGTATTCCCCTGTGTCCGCTTCGCGCCCGGATAAATACATCGCCGCGCCGATCATTTTCTCCCGCTCCGCGCTGATGATCGCGTTTGCCTCCGCATGGACGCTGCGGCAGAGCTCATACCGCTCCCCGCGCGGGATATTCATTTTCTGCCGCTGGCAGAACCCTAAGTCCGAACAGTTTTTCCTGCCCCTGGGCGCGCCGACATAGCCCGTAGCGATCACCTCGTCGTTTTTTACGATCACAGCCCCGTAATGCCTCCGCAGGCAGGTACACCGCTTGGACACGACGTCCGCCAGATCCAGATAATAATTGATTTTGTCACGTCTTGCCATTTCACCATTTCCTCTCTGCGCCGGCGGCTGTTTCCCCGCGCACAGAAACGCCCCGCACAGCCGCGGGGCATCCCGTTATTTTATACTTTTTACGATTGGCGCGATCTGATGCAGGATATTGGACATATCCTCAAATACGACGCCTTTCATATTTTCATGCAGATTGATCTCCTCAATGCAATCCGCCACCCGCTCGTATGATTTTTGCGAATCCGACATAAAGCTCTCAATCCGCTGCACTTCTGTTTTTGAATCTTCCAGCGCCTGGTTTACGCTCTCGCAGACGTCGTCCATTCCCTCCGCGGACTGCCACACCTGATCGACGATCTCAAAAGTCGTTTCCACCTGACGGTATGTGCTTTCCAGCGCTTCCGTAGAAGACACAATGGAACGGTTTAACCGCTCCGTCCCATCTTCCACGCTGACGACGCTCGTATCAACGTCCCCGATCAGCGCCTTGATCTGGCTGGAGAGCTTGCGCACCTGATCCGCGACGACGGCAAAGCCTCTCCCCGCTTCGCCCGCGCGCACCGCTTCGATCGACGCGTTTAAAGAAAGCATATTCGTCTGGTTTGCGATCGCAATAATCCCGTTCATGCAGTCTTTGATCTTCTCTACGGATTGCTGCAGCTCATGGAACATCTCATTCATCTGGTTAAAATTTGACATCACCTGATCCGAGCTTGATTTTAAAATGTTCAGCTCGTTGCGGACGCCCTCGACAGAGCCAAAAATATCGCTTTTTACGTGCTGGAAATTATTTGCGACGTCCGCCGTTTTTTCCAGCGACTGCCTGGAGCCTTCCACGATCGAGTCCAGGTCATTGACGCCGTCCATCACATCGCCAAAAAATCCCTGTATCTGTTCGATCTGCATCTGTATCTGGACTTCTTCTTTCATGATCTCGCTGAATTTATCACAGACAAAATCCGCGCCTATGATCAACGGCTTCTGCAGCGCTGCGTTTCCCTGCCCGTTTGCCGGAATCTCCTCGGAAGCCTGCGGACGCTCCTCATTTTTCCTGAATAACGCCATCGTATTGTCCCTCTCCCCTCTTAATCAAATGCAAAACCTGACATCGTCTGGTTGACGTGCTGCGTCTTATAATGTTCTCCCAGACCGATCAGCCCGGCATGGGCGCCGGCCGTTTCCATATTGCCCAAATACGTGTCCTCGTATTTTTCCTGCTGGAACAGCAGGTGGCGGAAAAGGCAGTTTATCGTAAAAACGCCTTTTACCTGCGGCAGGTCGCTTTTTATCTTCTGCAGCGTTTCCTTCACGATCCCATCAATGTCTTTTAATTCCATGATCGTGATGATATCCATGAAATTTACTTTTTTATAGCAGGCAAAGCCCTCTTTCCCGATCGCTTCCTTAATCGACAGCAGATAAACGTCGTCTCCGATGATCCGCCCGAACGGATATTTGAACGTCTGCCCGGCCAAGTCGCTGCCCGAATAGCCGATCGTCTCCGCATATACCTTCTGCACAGGCTTCCCGTCCAGTTCATACAAAGCCGCCTTGTCCGTATCTACCTTTGACGCCACATAGCGCAGACTGCCCGGATGCGCCACATACAGGTTTTCTTTATACGTGCGTATCTTTCCCTCCTGGTTTTTTAACAGCAGATAAACACACGCATTATGGTAAACCCTGCCGTCACAGGCAACCGTATCCTCCCATGCCGTCCCGCCCACGAGCGGTATCTTCTTTTCTTTCAAGGCAATATTAAAAGTCGTTACAAGCTGCGCGTCATTTCCCGTCGTAAAATCAACGCATACGGTATTTTCATTTCCCGCTTTGACCGCCTGCACATCTCCCATAAGCCTTTCAATGCCTGCAAGCGGCATTGTGCCGACGTCCCTGATCACGCCCGCCGCGGCCTGTACGCCTTCAAACCCGATGACGAGCAGTCCGTTCTCATACACAGATTTTCCCGCATAGCACTGTCCGACGCACCCGATCATCGCCGCATCCGGAAAGCGCGCTTTCAGCCCCTGCGCAGCCTTTTCAATATGGTCTTTCCCCGCGATAAAAATAACTGCCTGCGGATTGCCGACCGCGCCCGCGGCCTACGCCACATCGCCATTGCTGCTGTACCCGTATGACTGCTTCATTTTATTTCCCTCCCGCCTGTTTACACAATCATTCTCTTTCCCATAATCATACCAAATTCCCCTTTTTTCTGCAACAAAAATTACTTATGATACGGTTCTTTCTGTATGATCCGGAAGCTGCGGTAAACCTGCTCTAACAGGATCACCCGCATCAGCTGATGCGGGAATGTCATGCGGGAAAAACTGAGCAGAAAATCCGCGCGTTTTAATACGGCGGGCGAGAGTCCCAGCGAGCCGCCGATCACAAATACAATATGGCTCTCCCCGCTGACGCCAAGCCGCTGTATTTTTTCTGATAACTCTACGGAATCCAGCTGCTTTCCTTCAATGGCAAGCGCAATGACATAAGCCTGCTGCGGAATGCGCCGCTCCAACCGCGCGCCCTCTTTTTCCCTGATCAGCGCCGCCTCCTGCCCGCCTGCATGGTCAGGCGTTTTTTCGTCTGCGACCTCGATGATCTCCAGTTTTACGTACCTGCCGAGGCGTTTTACGTATTCCGCGGCGGCGTCCCGGTAAAACGGCTCTTTTACTTTTCCAACGGCTAAAATCGTTATTTTCATATCGGAAGTTTCCTCTTATCAGGCGCTCTCCGTATCTTTTACAAGCTCAATCACATCTTTTGCGAGCTTCGCGATCCGCGCCTGCGCATAGACATGGAACCCCTGTTCCTCCAGTTTCCCGCGCCCCGGCTGGAACGCCTTTTCGATCAGTACGCCAATGCCCGCCACTGTCGCATGCGCTTTTCTGATCAGACGGATCGCGCCGGTCGCCGTCTCGCCATTTGCAAGGAAATCGTCAATGATCAGCACATGGTCATTTTCCGATATATATTTTTTTGAGAGCGTCAGCTCACAGCTCGTGCCCTTTACATAAGATGTGATGACCGTCTGGTACAGGTCGTCGTTTAATTCTTTTGACGGGGATTTTTTTAAAATGATCATCGGCACATGCAGCGCCTGCGCCGTCATCAGGGCGGGCGCGATGCCGGAGCTTTCGATCGTGACGACTTTTGTAATGCCCTGGTCTGCAAAATGCGCGGCGAAATCTTCCCCGATAGCGGCCATCAGCTCCGGCTCCACCTGATGGTTGATAAACCCGTCCACATTTAAGATATTTTCATTGACTGCAATTCCCTCTTCTAAAACCTTTTGTTCCAGCAATCTCATACGATTATCCTCCTGTCAAGTTATTCTTCCGGATAGAGCGCGTCATAATATTGTTCCGCAAGATAATCCAGAAACGGCTCGTCAAAATCCGGAAACT
>CANQQG010000096.1 GCA_947625875.1 uncultured Lachnospiraceae bacterium | reverse complement strand
AATTGGTTGATGATGTGCCTGTAAAAATGGATGTGGAAATGTAGTGTAAATCAGGCTCTAAAATCGCAGATATGTAGCATTATAAGAAATGAAACATTGCATGGGACGTCCATGTGGCAATTATTATGGAAAATATAACAAATGTAAAAATATGCGGCTGATTAAGGATTCTTGTAATCATTTCCCCAATGCCATATAATAAAAGCAGTCTATGGCAGTTACAGAACGGGGATTTCAAAAATGTCAGGAGGTACGGCTATGTTGGGCACAGTGGCTCTGGGTTACCAGAATTATGAAGAAATAATCACAGAGAATATTTTTTACATTGATAAGACAAATTTCATAAGCGAATGGTGGGAAAGCAAGGATAAGGTTACGCTGATCACCCGGCCGCGCAGGTTTGGCAAGACGCTGAATATGAGCGCCGTTGAATGTTTTTTCTCAAACAAATACGCGGGCAGGGGAGACCTGTTTGAGGGCAAGAGCATATGGGAGGCAAAAAATCCGGACGGGGAATATAAATACCGCCATCTGCAGGGGACGTTTCCGGTGATATTTTTGAGTTTTGCGCCGGTTAAGACAGGGGATATCGACGGGATTAAGGCGGCAGTAAAACAGATAATAGCGGATTTGTACTGTAAGTATGAGGATATGATGTCTGCCCCGGCATTTAACGATAATGACAGGAAATATTATAATGCCGTAAATGATACAATGTCTGACTCAATGGCAATCAGGGCGCTTAACCGTCTCAGCGGATATATGGAAAAATATTATGGGAAAAAGGCGATCATTCTGCTCGATGAATATGACACGCCGATGCAGGAGTCATGGCTGGCGGGGACATGGGACGAAGCCGTCAGTTTTTTCAGAAGTCTTTTTGAGGCCACATTTAAGACAAACGAGCATGTTTACCGGAGCATTATAACCGGGATTACAAGGATTTCAAAAGAAAGTATTTTTTCCGGACTGAATAATTTAAAGGTAGTGACCACGACTTCCGACAAATATGCGAAGCACTTTGGATTTTCAGAGGATGAGGTGTTTTGGGCATTGGATGAAACCGGGCTGGGCGGTGAGAAGCAGCGGGTAAAGGAGTGGTATGACGGCTTTACGTTTGGTGCCCACAGCGATATCTATAACCCATGGTCGATCCTGTCGTTTATTGAAAATGGCGCGAAATATGAGGCTTACTGGGCAAATACAAGTGGGAACGCTCTTGTAAACGCCCTGATACAGAAGGGTGATACGGATATCAAGCAGACCATGGAAACGCTTCTGGCGGGCGGGAGCTTTGAGGCAAAAATAGACGAGCAGATTGTTTTCAACCAGCTTGACGGGAATGCCAATGCGGTGTGGAGCCTGCTGCTTGCGACGGGGTATCTGAAAGTGTTGAAAACGAAAGCCATATCCGCTGACGTCACAGATGCGGCGGAGGCTTTGGATGACGCGGGAGACATCTGGTACACGCTTGCGCTGACCAATTTTGAAGTGAAAAAAATGTTTCGGAAAATGATCGCGGGCTGGTTCGGCGGCAATACGGAAAAATATTACAATGCCTTCATCAGGGCGCTGCTTGCGGACGACAAAAAAGCGATGAACCGCTACATGAATCAGGTTGCGCTTTATACGTTCAGCAGCTTTGACAGCGGAAACCGGCCGTCCGGATACACAGAGCCGGAACGCTTTTATCATGGGTTTGTCCTGGGGCTTTTGGTAGAGCTGACAGGCCGCTACGCGGTTACGTCAAACCGGGAAAGCGGGTTTGGCCGCTATGACGTGATGCTTGAACCGTTGCATGAAGCGGATGACGCCATTATTATAGAATTTAAGGTGCATGATCCGGATGATGAGGAGACGCTTGCCGAAACTGTGCGGGATGCGCTTCGCCAGATAGAGGAAAAACGTTACAGCGCCGCGTTGGAGGCAAGGGGGATCGCGCCCGGGCGGATACGGAAATACGGCTTTGCGTTTCGGGGAAAGGAGTGTCTGATCGGATAGGCAGTCTGTGCATATTTTTGATGTTTGGGAAATTTTTTTCTTGACAGATTTTGCAATTGTATGTATAATTTAATTCGTATTAAAAATAATTAATGCATTTTAACGCTCTTTCTGGAATGTCACTGACAGGGAGCGCAGTTTTTCTTTTGTACCTGCCGGCATAACCGCCTGCAAAAAATAACGTGTAAAGTTTGCACACATTAATTTAAGAAATGGAAGGAATCAGATGAAGAAAAATTATGGTTTGACGAATACGGAACTGCAGATTATGGAGTTGTTGTGGGCGGCGCCGGAGCCGATGTCGTTCCGGGACATTATGGATGTCGCTACAACGGAATGGAAAAAGACCTGGAAGGTGCAGACGCTGAACACATTTCTGCTCGGCCTGCAGAAGATGGGGATGGTCGGAACGGATAAGAGCAGATCCACGTATAATATGTATTTTGCCCTCTGCACGAGAGAGCAGCATATCCATAACTGGACGAAAAAAATGGTGGAGGAATGCTACGGGGGTTCCTTTGCGTGCCTTGTGGCGGCGTTTATCGGGGATGGGAAACTGTCGGATGAGGACGCAGAGGAGTTAAGGAAACTGCTGTAGCGGCTGATGATTAAAACAGCTATCATTAAGTTAATAGCGAACTGCCTGAAATGGTTAGATTCTTTTTATGAGGTCTAACCATTTTTGTTTTTTGTTATATTATAAATATTTAAAATTTTTTCTTGACAGATTTTGCAGGCGCATCTATAATTTAATCTCTTCGGGTCTAATTCCCCGCAGCTCTGCTGCGTAACAAACTAATGACGAGCGAAGCGAGTCTCGGGCTGATACCCCGCAGCTCTGCTGCGGGGAGTTTCATTCTATATTAAAAATATTTAGTGCATTTTAACAGGAAGGAGATTTCAGGATGTTAAAAAAGATTTCTAAAGCAATGTTTTTGTTAAGTGTCTGCTTTATTTGCATCTACTGTGGCATACAGCAGGTATATGCTTCTGAAACGGGTTTAAAAGATGCTACGCATGAAGTTTATAATTTAAAATGCCAGCCGGACAATCCCAAATGGCAGAACTATTTTAAAAAGAAGCTCAAAAAGATGAAAATTGACAGCCCTGTTTTTATCCGGGAATCTTATGTGGTTGACTGGGATGGACAGAAAATGGAAATCGTAGTTGCTTCCAACGTAATTGTTTCCAAAAATGAGAAGCTTTATCAGGCGGATGGAACGTCCGTTGAGCAAACGCTTCCATCCAATAAAAGGTGCGCTGTGTATACAATGTCGGCGGTTTTTGGAGAAAATGGCGCTGTCGTGGATGTTTTTTCTGATGTGCGGTATCTGTCGAAAATCCGGAAGGAATTTTCGGGTAGCCGGAGCGGCATTTCGTTTTATCAGCCGACAAAAAAGGGAACTTATTATCAGAAGTATATTTCCGTAATACAGAAGGATGAACGAGGAAAATTAAAAAGATACAGGCTGTTTTTTAATATGACCGGCGAATTGCTGCTGCGTGAATATAAGTATTTTCCTAAATTCAAAATGCAAGATGTAGATGGGGACGGAATGAAGGAACTTGTCGCATACCATGATGGGAGTGGCTCTTTATGCCAGTATTCGTATGTATATAAATTGGTTGATGATGTGCCTGTAAAAATGGATGTGGAAATGTAGTGTAAATCAGGCTCTAAAATCGCAGATATGTAGTATTATAAGAAATTAAATGAAGACTTTTATCAGGGCGCTGCTTGCGGACGACAAAAGGGCAATGAACCGCTACATGAATCAGGTTGCGCTTTATACGTTCAGGATACGGAGCAGCAGATCATAGAACGGTTGTGGGCGGCATCAGAGGCATCCGACTGTCGGCGACTCTGCATAATTGGTCGAAAAAACAAAGTTTATGCACTTGAGTGCAAATACTTGGTTTCTTCGCCTGTTTATGCTATTATAGAGGGACAGGAGGGATGAACAATGATAGAATCGCATAAATTGAAAAAACGGGATCGTTATCTCAATAAGCTGATTGGCTTTCAGGATACGGAACCTGTTAAAGTCATCACCGGCATAAGGCGCTGCGGGAAATCAAGCCTTTTAAAGTTGATGGTCGCTCATTTGATTGAATCAGGTATCCAGCCAGAACAGATTGTTGAGATGAACTTTGAATCGAATGATTTTCGGAAAATGACGTCTGATTCTGTCTACGATTATGTAAAAAAACAGACGGTGACCGGAAAACGCATGTATCTGTTTTTCGATGAGATCCAGAGAATCGACGCCTGGGAGGATGCAGTCAACGCTTTGCGTGTGGATATGGACTGCGACATCTATGTGACCGGTTCCAATGCATACTTGCTTTCGTCGGAATATTCCACCTATCTTTCCGGCAGATGTGTGGAGATCAAAATGCTGCCGCTTTCTTTTCGTGAGTTTCTCTATTTTCATGATTTTGAGGTGCGGGAAACCAGGAGCGCTCTTGGCGGCGTTCATAAGCGGGTATTTGATAAAAATGACGAATGCTATGAATTGCGGGAGATGTTTGACGCATTCATGCGTTTTGGCGGAATGCCGGGTATTGCCGACATCGGACTCGATCAGGAAAAAGCGCTTTCTCTCCTTGACGGTATTTATTCTACCGTTGTTGTTCGTGACATTCTGGAGCGGGAAAAACGTCGGGGGCAGAAGCGAATTACGGATCCGATTCTGCTTCGTAAAATTATCATGTTCCTTGCGGACAATATTGGTTCAAATGTTTCGATTGCATCCATAGGCAATACTTTAGTGAATGAAGGCCTTCTTGCGGATGGTAAACGGAAAAGCGCACCGAGCGCACATACGGTTCAGGCATATGTCAACGCGCTGCTTGAAAGTTACTTCTTCTATGAGATCAAGCGTTTCGACATCAAAGGGAAGGAATATCTCCGCACACGTGGCAAGTACTATATTGTCGATATCGCTCTGAGGAACTATCTGCTGGGGTTCCGAAATCGTGACAGCGGTCATGCAATTGAAAATGTCGTCTATTTTGAACTGCTTCGCAGAGGATATGACGTCGCGATCGGTAAGATCGATAACATAGAGGTGGACTTTATTGCAGCTAACGCTGACGAGAGGAAATATATTCAGGTGACGGAATCCATGAACAGCGAGGATGTGAGAAAGCGTGAGCTGGCTCCGCTGCAAAAAATACGTGACAACTATGAAAAGATCGTGTTGTCGCTTGAACCGGGACTGGATCATTCATATGAAGGGATTAAGTCTGAGAACCTGATTGAATGGCTGCTTGCTGACTGAACTGCAATTTCCTTATGGAAACCGTATGAATCCTTACGCAATTACACAGATAAAAAGTATCATTGGTTGATGATATGCCTGTTAAAATGGATATTTGGGGGTTGGGAAAATAAAGTTTTCCTTGACAAATTTTGCAGAAATATGTATGATTTTTTTGATGAATATTAAAAAGAATTAATGCATTTTAACGAAAATCTGTTTGACAGGAGAATGTAAATATGTTTTCCAATCCTCTAATTATAATGTCGCTGACAGGGAGCGCAGTTTTTCTTTTGTATCTGTTGGCGTACCCGCTTGAAAAGAAGTATTTTTCCCTGAAGTGGAGATACCGGCTGTTAAAGATAGCGGCGGTTTTTTATTTGCTCCCGCTGCCCTGGTTTAAATATCAGATTATAGAAGCGGTCAGTTTCTTTTTCCCGAAATTTCGGGAATGGGGCAACCCGGTGGAAATTATAAATATGAAGTATTCGTATAGTATAAACCCGGATTTGATCCAGTTTACGTCAGATTTCCGGCGACTCCTGTTAGTGGCGCTGGTTATGGTGTGTTTTTCACTGGCGCTCCTGTTCAGACAGGCCGTCCGATACCGGAAATGGAAGACGGCAGCTGCATCCTGTCTGGAAAAACCGGCGGAGCGGGAATCGGAGATTTTTACAGATATAAAAAAGGAAATGGGCATAAAAAAGGATGTGCGGCTTGCCTGCTCGGAAGTCTGCATATCGCCTGCAGTAAGCGGCATACGGCGGCCTGTTGTAGTCTTCCCGACATGGAAAAGCGGGATGGGCGCGAAGGAATACAGATATATATTCCAGCATGAACTGGCCCATGTTAAGAACCATGACCTGCTTATAAGGTATGCCGGGCTGCTGGTCATGGCGTTGCATTGGTATAATCCGCTGGCATATTTCCTGTTCCATGAGATCTGCGCTGTGAGCGAGATGTATTGCGACAGTCTCGTGGTCCGCGGGAAAGGGGACGACGTGCGCAGGGAATACGGCGGCCTGATTCTGACGCTTGCCACACAGGATACAGGCGCCGGCAAGGGAAATTTTTTTGCAGCCATGGCGAACAGCCGAAATAAAAGAATATATAAAAGGAGGATTTTAGAAATGAAGAGGAAGGAGACAAACCATGCCGTATTAGCTGCTGTTGTGGCAGCGCTGTTATGTGTGGTGGGCGGGATGACGTCAATCTTTGCGTATGATGCGCCGCATGGAGTTGAAGGCTATATGAACGATTCGGAAATTGAGGACGGAGATCACTATTTTACACCGGATTGTCTGATCATAGAGGAGGATATGAGCCTGCCGGCGGATCATTTTTTTACGGACGAGGACAATCATATTTATATCATTGATGTATCCGGAACGAAACAACAGGCGGCATGCAACCATGACTATTCGATCCATGGGACTTATACCGACCATAACAAGGATGGAACAGGCGGATGCGTGGTGAGAATTTATGACGCGTATAAATGCTCGAAATGCCCGGAGATAAAAAAAGGGGCGTTAAAGAATGAAATAACGTATAAACCATGCTCACATTATTATAAGAATGCCGATGTGACGGAATAAAAATAATGTTTGACAACTTTTAGATAAATTTTAAAGGGGTGTGTGATTTTATGAAAAAATGTGTGGTATCATTATTGCTTGCAGCAGCGCTGACGACAATGAGGAGCGCCGCAATCTTTGGGCAAAGCGCTGTTTTAGCCATACCAGCGCAGCAAACAGACGTGCAGACGGAAGGGGATTTCCAGTACACCGTTTCCAATGGGGAAGCAACCATTGTGAAATACACCGGATGCAAAGAAGACGTGACGATTCCCGAAACGCTTGGCGGCGCACCTGTGACAAAGATAGGGGATGACGCCTGCAGTGGAAATGTCCATGAAGATTTGAAGTGGAGCGGGAGTTATTATATGAAAAAACTCACGATGCCGGATACGGTGACAGAGATTGGCGCATGGGCTTTTTCCGAATGCAGCTCACTGGAAAGCATACATTTTTCATCAAACTTAAAGATAATACATGGAATGGCTTTTGCAGGGTGCGCGGTAAAAGAACTGGAGCTTCCGGATAGTCTGACGGAATTGGGCGATGAACGCTCAGGCGGCGCATTTTCTCTCTGTCCATGTCTGGAAACAGTCATCCTGCCGGACAATCTAAGCCAATTTCATCTCTCAGATTTTGATATGAACAATACGCTGAGAAAGGTACGGCTTGGAAAAAACACAAAAACGATGGATTTGGGTGCAACGCGCTATGATCCGGATGATTTGATTGCCCATCCCGGCGCTGCCACAGGATGGGATTTGGAAATAGAGGTTCCAGATGGTTCCGCTTATTTTAAATCGGTGGACGGCGTTGTGTATTCAAAGGACGGTACGGAGCTTGCATTCTATCCGCTGGCAAAGAGCGGCATCGTTTATACGGTCGCATCAGGCACACAGACGATTGGGCAATATGCATTTGCGGACGCGTATAAGATAGGGACAGTCATCCTGCCGACCTCTTTAAAAACAATAAAAAAATGTGCGTTTTCAAATTGCAGCAGCCTTAAGGAAGTGGCATTCCCAAACGGCTTAGAGTCCATACAGCAAAGAGCATTCGAGGGCTGTACCCGTTTAAATGCAGCGAACCTTCCTGTATCCGTAAAGACAGTTGAGGCCTATGCATTCTATTCGTCTGAAAAGATGACGGTTACCGTAGAAGGAAAAAATACAGCATTTGAAGAAGGCGCATTTGATATAAACAAAGCAACCGCGCTCTGCGCGAAAAATTCCAAAGCGGCAAAATATTTCAAGAAGAAAAACACAAAAGCAAAACGCATCATCTATACGTTAAACGGCGGCGTGAACCATGCAGATAACGCTTATTACTTCACCAGGACGCGGTCACTGAGGACGCCATACCGCGAAGGGTACCGGTTTGTAGGCTGGTATACGGATAAGGCGTGTACGAAGAAAGTCATAAAGGCGACAAAAGGAAAGAGCCTGCATGTCTATGCAAAATGGGCGAAGCTTTGACATGGAAGCAGACGCCGGATGAAAAAACAGCATATACCGGGCGGGCTGTGCCTGTCCGATATACAACCTTAAGCAGGATGGTTCTTCCGGGACCATCCTGCGCCTCATTTATAGCAGTGTTTTTTGCTGTTTTGTGGATGATGGGAAGACGTGGCGGAGGATAGGAAAATAATGATTAAATATATTTAATGAATTGAAAAATCCGCTTACAATGCCGTATTATATAAGGTAGAAGATGTCGCTGATAAATTACATAGGCAGGCAGGATATTAGAACAAATGCAGTGTGCGGCTATGAATGTGGGCATTATCAGTATACGGTTTTCAATGAAGAAGCAACTGTTATGGGACATGAATCGTAACGTTTTTAATGCATTTGTAGGAAAATAATGCTTGACAAATTATGCAGTGAGATGTATGTTTTTATCATAATATATTAAAAGAAAATAATATAAATAAAAATGTATGAAACGGGGAGGTGAGAATAAGTGAAAAATTCATGAAAAAGGTATCATGATATTTTCAAATGCTATTGGGTTGTCGTATATGACAATTTGCATGATTCGATGATTTATAAGAAAAGGAGTTGTTGGAAAATGATGAAACGATTTTATGGAGTTTTCACTCTGGCCTGTTTTTTCGCTGTTTCCGCTTTTGGGTGTGGGAAAACGAAAGATGAAGCTGCGGCCGGGCAGGAAAATGAAGCGTCAGTGATACAAATGGACGGGGAAAATAAAACGGCAGGGATACAGACAGATGAGGAAATAGAGAGTGGCAGTTACAGGCAGATCAGCAGCCCATTCCGGATGAAGCAGGCTGCCATGTTTGGCGGGGATTGTGGCTGGGGTTTGTCAGATGGCAATGAGGTGTTTTTTACAGAGAGTGGGACAGAGAATTTTACATCTGTAAAAAAAGTGACGGGCGTCACTGCGTCAAGCGACGGGTTTGTGAGCGCGGATTTTTGTGATGCCCGGCGAGCATATGTGGTTTATTTTCCAGAGAATGATGACGGGACTGGGGCAGAAGGAGTGGCTGTGGAATATACGGCAGATAGTGGACAGAACTGGAAGCAGACGGTCATAAAATTTGCGGATTACGGTGTGGATCTTGATGCGGGAAGCGCATATATCAGTTTTGCGAATGAATCCAGAGGCTATCTGCTCTGCTGTTCTACACCGGCTATGGGGCAGATGGAAAAGATTCTGTTCGGAACGGAAGACGGCGGGGAAACTTTTTCTGTGGTCGGCGACCTGACGGATGCTGTTACAGGCTATCCGCAGGGGATCTCATTTATTGATGCTGAAACAGGTTATCTGGCAGTGACTTACCATGGGGAGGACAATTATCTGTATAAGACGACGGATAACGGAAAAACATGGAACAGTGAAAAACTGGCGGTGGAATCTGACGGGAAGGTCAGCTATGTGGATGGCTATACGCCTGTTTTTTTCGGGACGGGCAGGCAGGATGGCGCGCTTATATTAAAGGTTGTAGGGGATGAAGAAAAATATGCGCTGTTTACGACAGCAGATGGCGGAGAGAGCTGGAAACAGGAAAAGAATCTGGCAGTTGATTCTGTGCGCAGCTATTCGGCCGATAGCAGGACGCAGCGGCTGGTTGTGGACGAAGCAGGGAATATGTATCAGTTTTGAGAAAATACAGCATTTGATGAATCTAATGCGTCAGATAAAACGGACGCTTCAGGAAGGGGTATTTATTTATATGAAGAGACGGACATTTTTACTGATTGTTTTTCTTGGAATATCTGTTTTGACGGTGGGCGGATGCAGGCAGAACCGGGCATCGTCGGACAGTGGGCGGCAGGTGCAGCTGCAGGAAGAGGCGGCAGAGGATAAGGAAACTGTGACGGATAAGGAAACCATACCGGATGAGGAAACAGTGACAGGCGTGGACGGGCAGGCGCAGGAAAATAAAGAGATTTTCCGCACAGCGGTAAATAAAGGGAACGATACGCTGTGGTACAGTACGAAAG
>CANQQG010000095.1 GCA_947625875.1 uncultured Lachnospiraceae bacterium | reverse complement strand
TTTTTGCCACCCCAGTGATGGCTTGTTTGCTATGCAATTCTAATTTTCTCTATCCGCTGTTTTCCTGTTTCAAACTTATCCCCTCCTTCGATACAGGAAGCTCTCAAAATGTACTCATTTTGGCAAAAGGCGAACCGCCGCCCGTTTTGGTAACACCCACATATATTCTATCATAGTGACAGAGTTTTGCAAGATGTGACGACAAATAAAATCTTATTTTTTGCCTTTTTCCTTTCCCCCGATTTATAGACATTAAACTGGTTCTTACACTGCGGGCTGCAAAACTTATGGAATGGGCGGAATGATAACCCAAAACCGGAGGATATAGATACCGCATTTATATAATACGGCTTTGTGAGCAAACTTTTACGTGTATCAAATATATTTTTTCTTTTCCTTTACATGGATTTTGCCAGCCTTTCTGCGAGCCTTTCTACGTCTTCCACTTTAAGACCGGAGTATTTCGCCACCTTATCTTTTGGCAGATCTCCATCCTGCAGCATCCGGATCGCTGTTTCCTCCTGTGCCTGGCTGATGCCCTGACTTCTGCCTTGCGTTATGCCCTGATTTATGCCCTGATTTAAGATACTTCTTGCAGTTGTTTCAATCAATGCTCCGCCCATAAGATCACCTACGCCTTTCTGCACGTTTTCATATTTCTGTGCGATTTCCTTAATCACGTCGCCTGACAATTCCACTATCGTCCGCTTATCGAATGCGCCGGTTACGCCCTGTTCTTCCAGCCCGTCAAGCTTATCCAAAATCTTCTGATACTCTGCCTTCAGTTTCGCCAGCTTTTTCTCATCGCTATTGTATATCGCAAAATTTTTCTCGTGTGAAAAAATATAAAACGGAATCAGGATCAACAGGCCTTTTTCAAAAATATCGTTGAGCGAATATGCCTGCAATCATTCAGTATTGTCCAAAACGCCCCATCGTATATTGTCGCCATACGTCAGTCCTTTCCCGTTTGTGTCTTTATCATATCATTTTTTTGCTTTACACTCAAGCCGGACGCTGAATTTTTAAATGCAAACTTTCATGATTGTTATGGGAATCGAAACAAAATAAAATTTTAAATGCATATGGACATATAAAGACCGGCGGTCTATAATGAAATGAGAAGTAAAGTTCGCATTTAAGGAGAAAATGCTATGATAAATATGGTTAAGGAATATCGGAAAGAGAGGAATATGACACAGGAGCAGCTGGCTTCGTCAACAGGCATAAGCAGGAAATATTTATCTATGATAGAGAGAAACAAAACTACGCCTTCCATCGATGTGGCCGTTCGGCTGTCTGAGGAATTGTCTGTGAATGTTGACCGGCTGTTTTTCACAATACCGTCAGCCGATCAGAAAGAATTGCCTTCAACGATAAAATTTATCGATTTATTTTGTGGCATAGGGGGATTTCGATATGCTTCACAGCAGGCATTTGAACAGTTGGGGATAAACGGGCAGTGTCTGTTCAGCAGCGATATAGACAAGTTTGCAGCAGAGAGTTATGAAGCAAATTTTGGCGAAAAACCGACAGGGGATATTACCATGGTCGATGAAAAAGATATTCCTGATTTTGATTTGCTATTTGCAGGATTTCCATGTCAGGCGTTTTCGATTTGCGGTTTGCAGAAAGGATTTGCGGATAATACGAAGGGAACGCTCTTTTTTGACATTGCCCGTATCATAAAGGAAAAACAGCCAGATGCCTTTGTATTGGAAAATGTGAAAAATCTTGTCAGCCATGACGGGGGAAGGACTTTTAAGACAATTATCCATGTTTTGAGGGAAGAGTTGGGATATTATGTGGATCATAAGGTTTTGAATGCCCTTGATTTTGGTTTGCCGCAAAAAAGGGAGCGGATTATTATCATCGGTGCAAAGAAACCGTTTGAGATGGATTGGAAGTTTGAGATTGAGAATGTAAAGACTCTGAAAGACATACTGGAAGATCATGTGGACAAGAAGCATTATGCTTCCGAAGAAATAGTGAAAAAGCGCAAAGAGATGCATACAGCAGAAACTACGCCTGCCATCTGGCACGAAAATAAATCGGGAAATATATCGTCTTACCCATATAGCTGCGCCTTGCGGGCAGGGGCAAGCTATAATTATCTGCTTGTTGATGGGGAACGGCGATTAACGCCCAGGGAAATGCTGCGGCTGCAGGGATTTCCGGATGAATTTAAAATTGTTGTGTCGGACGCCCAGATTCGGAAACAGGCGGGAAACGCAATTCCGGTCAGTATGGTTGCCAAAGTGATTGAAAAATTTATCCCATTGGTTTTTTGATACTGTATTTTGAAGGAAAATGTGCTATACTGTGAAAAACTGTGTGTCTGGAGGCGTCGCATATGAACGGGCCAAGATTAAGGACTGTCAATAAGGCAGCTGCACCTTTTGATTTGAATAAATTTCCAACAAAATTTGTAGATACATTTGCAAAAGAAGTTGTATATATGATGGCAACGAAGCAAGCTATGGCTTTAGAGGGAAATGAATGGGAACAAATTTTTGCAACCTGTGTCGGGGCAGATTGGAAACCTTCGAACGTCGGGTTAGATGATGTTGTTTTGGACAATTGCTGTTGGGGTGCAAAAACGGTCTTTGCAGGCTCTAAAGACATTTCCAGGCAAAAAACTGTCCGATTGGTAAGCGGAAGAAATTCACCTACGTTCAGTTTTGGCGTAGACAAAATTACCAGTGAAGATCCGGACGTTATTGGTAAAATGGTTTTGGATATTTGGAATGAGCGTGTATCCGCGGTGAGGCAGATTTTTAAATTTGTAAGAACAGTGGTATTAGTAAAGGCAAAAGATTTTTCAGAATATCTGATATTTGAGTTAGATACCGTACGTTATGATTCTGAACTGTATTACTTTACATGGAATAAAAATAATAATCTGGAAGGCTATGAGAAAGCAACCGATACGCATAAATTCACATGGCAGCCAAGCGGGAGTCAATTTACCATCATAGAGGAAATACCAAAAGAAAAACTATATATCAAAGTGAAGAAACCGGACTTGATTAATAAGGAGACTTTATTGAAGACAGTAAAATTTGACAGCAGCTGGTATACGGTTGTAAAGTAATGTGTTTTTAAGGATCGAGGTGTGGCGAAATGGCACGTGATAAAGAGATTGTTACGAAAACTATGAAGCGTGTGAAAAGTAAAGATACATCGATTGAGATTACCTTAAGGAAGGCGCTGTGGAAAAAGGGATTCCGATATCGCAAAAATTGTGCGAAATTGCCCGGAAAACCAGACATCGTTATCCCAAAATATAAAATTGCTATATTTTGTGACAGTGAATTTTTTCATGGAAAAGATTGGGACAAGCTGAAACAGCAGCTGCAAAGGGGAAGCAATGCTGAATATTGGATTAAGAAAATCGAGCGAAACAGGCAGCGTGACAGGGATAATGAGAAGAAACTTATTTTTTTAGGGTGGAACGTTGTGAGATTTTGGGGTAAGGATATTGCAAAAGATGTAAATGGATGTGTACGAGTTATAGAGGAAATGATTTTTGATGATTATATGAGGGATTTCCCCTGAGGGGGATTTTGTGCCTGGCGCCCATCATTGATTGCGCTCTGCTGTCGCGTTGTCGTCGCATCCCATGTCTGTTGGATAGTTGGAATATATTCATCATCAATAATAACAGATTGGCCACACCAAACCCACACTTCTTCTCCATCGGTTTCAGCAAGAATAACAACCATCTCTCAAAATGAACATCATCCTGTAACTGTGCTTGTATTTTTTGACCACTTTCCAGTCATTGCTGACCAATTGTTATCGAATTCTAACGCCAATATGGCTTTTGTAAACGGCTCGGTCAAGAACGTTTTAATTGTTTTAAGCACCGTATCGTAATCATCAGTCTTTGTATCGATTTTACGGCAGAATGCTTTCCATTTCTTCTGCATAGCATCATCGTTACCGAAGGTCATGACCTGTTCAAACTGCTCCACCGTGAACTGACGCCCACGGTTTTCAAAAGTCTTTTTCAGAGCTTTTGTCAGCGTTGCGCCTTCGAAATTAAACTTGTTCGCAAGATAATAAAGGTCATAATAATCCTTCATCCGGCTGGAGAACTCCATCAGACTGAGAATGGCATCAAGCTTTTCGGCAACTGTAGTTTCCAACGAATAGGTGTTGACCGTCGGGGCAGCAAAATCATCAAGCTGCGTCGGTATCTTCCGTTTCTCCTGCTTCGGGACTATCACATCACCAACGCCGAAGTCGATACCGAAAGGCGTTTTCGTGTTCTTGATCTTCGCCACAAGGGAAGCGCCGATACCCGCATATTTTTTAGCAACAGCAAGAGGGATAACATCTTTAATCTCAAAAGTAATAAAATCATTTCCGGTAGGCGTTGCAATAATTTCCTCCAACACGATTTTTAACTGTTCAGGCGTATTGGGCATTTGCCTGAGCAAAAAGTCCACATCAACCGTCACACGGCTGTCAAAGTTGGTAAGAGAATAGATAAACAATCCGCCTTTCAACACAAGATTTTCTGCATATTTGGATTTTTCCAAACGGCGCAGAAATTCCTCCTGACAGAAGAGCTGCAGGCAGAGCTGATAGCTTCTGCTGCTTTCTGCAGCCTTGTTTTTGAGCCGTGCCAGCACGGATGCAGCAATATCAGTCATTCAGCAGTACCTCCATTACGTTCATCATTTTTTTGTAAACGCCTATTTCCTTTGCGTATTTGGAAAGGTTGGCAAGATTTTTCTTCTCATCTGCCACATAAGCGTTGATTGCTTTATTGAATATTTCATTATCCAGCTTAGTACGGTATTTGAAGCAGTCGCAAATGGTGCGTTCCCGATCATATACAGGGAGCATCACACCGTTGAAGCTTTCATTGGTCTTCCCGATTGGGAAATGCTCCTTTTGAATGTAATAGGCTCTGACCGGAAATTCCACAATATTTCCGACTGCCCGGGATGCCGTTCTTGGCACAGCAACAGACCAGGCGCGGGGCGCAAAATCGCTGTATCCGTAATGAAACAGCGCAGACTCTACGCAAATGATTCCCTGCGGCAGCAGTTCGCGAATCAACTGTTCCTCTGTTATTTGACCGTTACCCGGCAATTGGTACACCCCACGCCGAACACGTTCGAGAAAACCTTCCTTGCACAGTGCCGCCACATCATATTTTTTTATGCCTGCCGCAACAAATTCGGCGGTTTTAGCAATTCCACCGTTGCCTTTGAGCACATTTTGTGCAATCTCCTTTTGATTCAAACGAACACCAACTTTCTGCACGCTGTTTTACGTTCTTGTATGCATTTATTGTAACACCGGAAGATTCCCCATGCAATAACTAAATGCATACAAATTCTGATTTTTGCGTGTTGATTTTTGTTTATTGTTATTTCCTTAACTTTTTTGGTTATCTGTTCCTCGACAATCCACATGTTCATAACCGCCCTTGCGCTATGTTGCTATTTCGTTGTGGCAATATCAAAATTCAATTGCAATCTACCAATACATATTTACAATCCTCACACGCCCATGCTTTTGTGAGATGATCAATTAGTCCATAACGAACAGGTATAATGATTGCACCGTTCTTTACAGCGCTTCGTTTCGTCATGAAGTTTAAGATTTTACTATGAAAAAAATCATCTCTTGCCCAATACACCCATCCTTTTTGACTTGGCCCAAGTGCGCCGCTCTGCATTTTTTTCCCACATTTCGGACATAACATTTTATTTCCTCCATCATTATTCTTAATTGACATTCAGCATGTCTCAAAAAACAAATAGATAATCAATAGAAATATTTAAAGGATTTCGCGTTATCTTTTTAATACTTCCCATTCCTCTCGTGTTATAGCATAAACATATGAAACGGTATTTTTTTCGTCAGGATATTCTTTGACTTTTCTCATTCCATTTGCAATTGCAGTGGAATATGATCCTATATTTGTATATTTCATACATGAATACAAACAATCATATCCAGTATTCTCAAATATCCAATCTCTAACTGCTCTTGCAGCTTCACTTCCAAATCCATTTCTCCAATATTTTTTATGAATGTGATAACCTATTTCCGGAAGTAAATCTCCATCAATATTTTGAATTGTAATTCCACAATCGCCTGTCATCTTACCCGTTTCCTTTAAAACTACAGCCCAAAGTCCAAATCCATATTTGGCATAATTCTCAATATTCCATTGAATCCATCCTCTGATTTCTTTCTCATCAAAAGGTTTGGGATAATGTTCCATAGTTTCCTCATCAGAAAGAATTTCATATAAAGAGTTAAAATCTTCAAAAGTGTATTCTCTTAATATTAGTCTTTCTGTTTGAATTACCATTATTTTTTCCATACAAACACCCACTTCGATTTATCTTGATAATTTAGCTTGAACCAAATCTTTATGATAAAAATAATTGATATGTTTTACCGAATGTTCCTTACAATATCTCTCAATTTCAATCGCCAGTTCGTTCCAATATTCCATATTTCCATTGATATATATATCATTATATAACTCCATGAGTTGGGGATAGAAATTATTTATATAATTAAGTATCGTCGGTTTATAACTTCCTCTCAAATTCAAGTTTTCAAACTTTCATTTTATTTATATTTCTAATCATCCGTCTTGCCCGTTCCCTCTGCTCATCCCTTATCTTCCTTGGCTTTCGGTAACTGACGTATGACTTCGGAAAGGAATATATTTATACTGAAATAGAACCACTATCATATGAATATTATAGCTTTACAATGCATAAACTTCTATCACCACTAAAAAATCTATTTGACAGCGGTAGCTGCTGATGGTATACTATTTTTAGTGGTTGTGCTGCGAAAACTTGCGATGCCCGCAGCTGGTGGAGTTCCATGCGTGGGCTCCACTTTTTTATACCATAGATTAGCGAACTCTGTTTTTAAAATATATCCTTCATGTAGAACGTCATATAAAATCCATGTTCTCGTACCACTTCTGTGAGAAATATGGTGAACAGCAACGTTACTATCTGGATGTAAATTGCTATAATTATAATAAGAAAAACCAACAACAAATCCGCAGACTTGTTCACTCTTTGCAAAAGGCAATCTCAATACCAAGCCAGTACGAATACATAAATCATTCAGCCAACACACACCATAATATCCCTTTATGGGTTGCAACGAATGCATTGACATTTGGTCAAATCTCTAAAATGTATCAATATGCAACTACAGACTTGAGGGCGAAAATAAGCAAAAACTTTACCAATATATCTGAAAAGCAATTACATCAATTTATAACAATTATTGCACGATGTAGAAATGTATGCGCTCATGGAGAACGACTCTTTTCATTCCACATCCATGAGACAATACCAGATACCCTATTGCATAAAAAACTGCAAATCTCTCGGAAAAACGGAAATTATCAATATGGCAAGCAGGACTTATTTGCTGTCGTAATTGCCCTATGCTACTTGATTCGTCCTGAAGATTTTAAAATATTCAAATCCGGCCTGACCAGATTAATCAACAAAGTTCTCAAGCAATGTCCCAACAACTTATTCAAAATCCACCACAATCAAAGAATTTCTACATCGCCATCAACAAAACCGATGCCAATGCCCGCCTTTGCTTTTAATATATCAGCATATTTACCATCATCCAGATACTCTTTTAAGGCATTGATTACATCTGCAAGTATCTCCTCCCATTCCGCCTCTTTTTCCCAACGGAACGGGTTATCCCTTGTGTCAAAGTCTGTCACTTCATTGCACAGCCAGTCGTCATCATCAGCGTCAAATTCTGACGCCCCGACCAGTTCCATCGACCAGCTGTAATCGCCATCATCATACAGATTAAAGCCAAATGCTATAACCTCATCCGGAATTTCAGCCTCCAATGCATTATCAATCCATTTTGACAGTTCGTCAAACATAAATGAAACCTCCCTCCGCAATTGATTTTAATAAAAACATATCAGCAAAATAGAATTTTGTTCAAGTACAATTATAAAGCGTCTTTTGGACAATTTTTCACACACTCAAAACAAAGAATACATTCCGTACCGTTCTTTCGCTTTCGGGAATTATCTATAACATCTACTTCCATTGGACACACTTTTTTACATTTACCACAGGAAATACATTTACTTTTGTCGCATTTAATTCGGAGCAGCGAGAAATAACTCATAGGCTTCAAAAATATTGTAACAGGACATATGTATTTACAAAATGCACGATTGTCCTTAAAAGCAAACGCTAAAATTATTCCAACGGCATAGTACATGACATTTCCTATAAGAAACGCCCAAAACATAATTTTCTCAAGATTGCCAATATGAAAAAGAAATAGCGCCGAAACAAACAGAAAAGAAGCGGCAAATGTCATATACCTTATCCACCCAATCTTTTTTCGCGGCATTTCAGCAGTTTTATAGGGGAGAAAATCAAGCAGCATTGCTGTCCAGCAGGCGTACCCACACCAACCTCTGCCAAAAAGCAGCGGCCCAAATATTTTTGCCACTGCGTAATGAATGGTTGCGGCTTCAAACACGCCTGTGAGTAGATTTTTCTGACCAGCGCCGTTCCAATACCCTGCCCGTCCGTCTTTTTCAAAAATTCAATATATTTCTTCGTTTATTGTATCATTTATGAAATTTATCTCCAAATTTCGATTCCCATTATACCACAATCACGCTTGCTTTCCTATCACATTTATACGGTTTCCATTTTTCCAGCGCCTGCATGATATTTTTTCACGATAATTTTTTTGGCGTCTGCTGTCGGCGGATTGCCCCGTCTTGCTGTTTTTGCTCATAAATCTCTTCTTTACAAAAAAAGACGGCTACAAACTTTACGTTCATAACCGCCTTGTGCTGTGATGCTATTTAGTCGTTAGTTTCCATAAATTTACAGAAAAATTTCACCTTTTCTTTCGTGTCAAACAAATTCCAAAGATTGCCGCAATCAAAGCAAATGGCGCCACTCTAACGAATAACCACTCAAATGCATGAAGTAATACTCCAGCAACTGCCGTTTCGGGTTCGTTATAATCCCAGTTCAGGTAAGGACTGTTTAATACGATTAAAACTACAACCACAGCCGCTATACTCACACAAAACGAAATAAAAAGCCAACGAATTACCTTTCGCCTCATTGCCTCCTTATGTGCCATTTGCAGATTTATGACTTCAAGTTTTTCGGAAATTGCCTTTAAGTCATCCGCCTTTGGCTCTACAACAGTTTCTCCAAGCAATACGCTTACAGATGTTTCAAATACCTCTGATATGGAAATCAACATAACGGCATCCGGAACAGATAAGCCTTGCTCCCATTTCGATATTGTTTGCCTGACCACATGCAGCTTGATTGCAAGTTCTTCTTGCGAAAGTCCTTTCGATTTTCTGATTGCTTTGATGTTTTCACTCAGCATAAGCGATACCTCCTTTCACTGCCATTATGCCAAATGAAAGCCCATTGCGGCAAGCAACACAATTTAACATTTCATCAAATCAGCGTCTATTCGATTATCATCATACCACAAGCACACTTATTTTCCTATTACATTTTCATGAAATCTCTTTCTCTCTCCGCTTGTCCTGCTGTCTGCCCTCGTTGCAGCGCACAATGGCTCCAATTACTTGAACGGACACTGTTTCGTAAGCCTGATGCCTTGGCGCCATTTTTCCGGAACAGCTCCAGGTTTTCTGTGCGTGGCAGGAGAAATCTCCCTGAACCAGACTGGCAGTGCATGGAAGCAGTTTATCCCGCTGTTCCTGTTTTCATTCAGATGGAACATAGAGGCCAGTTACTATGAGCAGAAAACATTCTGGTCACTGTACATCTATATGGTACGCAACCGCAAAAGAATTGAAATGCTGGTAAACCTGATCAACATCACATAAAACGCTGTATTTGCTTTTGGATTATAGAACCGCAAGGTTCTATAATATAACGGAAATGTGCATCTGCTAAAATACAACATATGCGGCTGGCTCATTTGTGGTGAATGGAAAATTGCAGATGTTGTAATATCAGGAAGAAAGTGATAACCCTCTTATTCGTATCTGTAAACAGTTTAACACAAAGGAGGGCGGCTGTAGCACATATATCATATTTCCTTTGACATTAAATCTTGTCAGATCAGGCAGGCTGCCTGCGGAAAATGGGAGAAAGCCTATGGGGTTTTATATTGTTTTGTATTGCACTTTAAAGAGATAGACAGTATAATATAACGTAAAGTAAGGTGCATGAAAGGATGGAGCCTTTGAAAGAGTTAATACAATTACAGTCTTTTTAAAAAAACTCCCAGATGCAGAATATTTGATTGGATGGCAGACAAGTCAATTTTATATGAATCCATGAAAAAACAGGAGGGATAATAGTATGCCGATCAGGGTAGATGATTTGTTGAAACAATATGTAAATAAAATAAAGGGAATCTATGGCTCTCATTTAAAGACAGTTAT
>CANQQG010000094.1 GCA_947625875.1 uncultured Lachnospiraceae bacterium | reverse complement strand
TCCGATAATAAGTCTTTGTGATACTCATACGGTTATTCTGAAAATCTACATCCGATTTCGTTAAGGCAAGTAGTTCTGCTTTTGTCAACTAAAATCTAAAAAAATATTACTTTTTTCAATAAAAAAGACACCATAAAACCAGCTCCATGATGTCTTTCTCTTATCATTTCCTACCTTACTCTACTACAACGCAAGCACTTCTTTCTCCCCTGCTATCTCCGCAAAGAACCCATCATCCATCTTCCAGACAATTTCAATCCGTTCCTCGCTGTAGACCAACACACTGTCAATTACAGCAGCCAGTTTTTCTTTATCAAAAGTATCAAGAGAAGCCAAGCCTTCCAGTTCTGCCTCCCGCTCTTTCATATGCAGCATCTGCTCTTTGACCTGCATGATTTCATCTTTCAGCTCCGGTATCCTTTTTTCTATTTCTAAAATCCGGCTGACTGTGTTCCCATACTCCTTGCGGTATTTTTCTTTCGTGATCTTTCCGGTTCGGTAGTCCTCATACAATCTGAGTTTCCTTGAGGACAGTCTTTTTTTCTCCGCTTCCAGCTTCTCTATTTCATTTTCAATAATGGCTGTCTGCGACCATTCTTTTTTCTTTCTGGCTGCCTCTGCCGACACCAAGCCTGCCATAGAACGGGTGCATGACAGTATGGAATTTTCCAGCCCCTCCTTATCTACATGGATTGTTTTACATTCTGCAATACCCGAAATTGCCGCCTGACTGCATCTGTACTTGTTCCCCCAACTGCTTAGGCTAAGCCTCCTCCCACAGTATGGACAAAAAAGAATTGGCTGTATTTTCCTTCCTGTCGGTACATTTCTCTTTTCATGAGTAAATGCCTTTGCATTTGCTGTATCAAACAATTCCTGCGACACCAGAGGCTCATGTGTACCCTCCATGATAATCCACTCCGACCTGTCATTTTTTATCTGCCGCTTTGAACCTACGGCAGCCTGCCTTGTCTTGTTCCAGATGGTTTTACCAAGATAAACCTCATTCTTTAACATATCGCTGACCGTTGTGACTGACCACAGCTTTTTTTTCTTTTCCCGGTGGTTTTTCCGTTTCAGACCTATTTTCTGGAAATGCTCCATGCAGGTAGGCGTCCCCTGTTCATTAAGATACCTTGCAATTTCCGGTTTTTTCTTCCCTTCCGCCGCCATTGTAAATATCAGCCGCACAACCTCTGCCGCTTCTTCATCCGGGATTAGCTGGTGTACATTCTCAGGGTTCTTTAGGTAACCGTAAGGCACAAGCGCCCCCATATATTCGCCACGGGCTGCCCTTGTTCCCATTGCACTTATTACCTTTTTAGACAAATCCCTGCTGTACATGGAGTTAATGATATTCTTCAGGGCAACGCTCATTCCCCCGGTCATTCCTCCACAGTCTTCACTGTCAAACCCGTCATTTACGGAAATAAACCGTATCCCTAGCAGGGGGAAGATTCTTTCAAGGTAATTCCCGGTTTCCAAATGGTCTCTCCCGAACCTTGAAAAATCCTTGACTATAATGCAGAAAATCTTCCCCTGTTTTGCATCCTCCATCATCCTTTGGAAAGCTGGTCTGTTAAAATTTGTCCCGGAAAATCCATCATCCACATATTCCAGAATATCAGCTTTGCCCGGAAAATTCCTTTGGATATAGTCCCTGATCAAAATCCGCTGTGCCGCCACGCTGTTGCTTTCCGCCTTAATAAGCCCGTCAACATTCCCGTCCTCGTCAGAAAGGCGGATATATATTGCCATACTTTTATTCTCCATTGTCTGCCGCCTCCCTTTCTTTTGTATATGCCACCAGTTCTTCCAGCATATCATCATAAATCAGATGGACTGTTACATTCCCTGCGGAAAAGATTTCAATTTTTTCCACAAAAGCATCCACCATCTTTTTTGTCAGATGCCTGATGTTCCGGTATTTCTCAATGGCTGCTTCCCAATCCCTGCTGGCACAGTAATTTCTGTCATACTTTCTTTGGTATTCCGTAATCTCATCAATCTGTTTCCGGAGTTTTGCTTCTGCGGCTGCATCTTTCTCTGCAAAGGCTTCGTACTGCTCCGCATCAATCAGACGTTCCGCATAATCTTCGTACAACTGCTGTCTGTGTTCCGTCAGTTTTTCCATATCATGGTGCAGCTTTTGGATTTCTTTTGTAAGCACATCGTACTTTTTCATGCTTTCCGTTTTCCGGTTCATTCGCTTTAACATCTCCATGCTGTCAACATACACATTCATATGGATACGGATAACACGGAGGACTTCATCATTGAGGGCATTTTCAGAAATGCTTTTCCTGCTGCAGCCCTTTTTTGTCAGGTGTCCCCCGCATACAAAATTCGCTGCCCCACTGCTGCTTTTTATCAGATACATGGTTGCCCCACAGTCACCGCACACTGCTTTCTTTTTATAGAAGTTCCGGCAGGCAAGCTCACCCTCGTTTTTCTTTCCATAATTTCGGGAATTTTTGTGTATCTCCTTTAACCGCTCCTGTGCCTTCAGATACAATATTCTCGGCACGATTGGCTCATGGGTATCCTCCACGATAATCCAGTTTTCTTCCGGTTCCTCCCACTGCTTTTTCTCTGCAAATCTGTCACTCCCATGATGGTTATGCCTGCTGTCCCCGGCATAATAAGGATTGGAGAGCATCCGGGCGATGGTATGTCCTTTCCAGATTGCATCATAATCCCTTGGCAGCTCCTTTGTCTTTTTGAAATGCTTGTATGCTTTCGGAGCTATTACCCCGTCATCGTTCAGGACTTTCGCAATCTGTGCATATCCCATTTTTTCATCTACGAACATTTCAAAGATGCGTACCACAACCGGAGCGGCATCCGGATCAGCTATAATCCGGTGTCTGTCCATCGGATCACTCATAAGCCCATATGCAAGGTTTCCACAGACATTACTGCCTTTTTTCCAATTGGAACGGTAAGCCGCCCTGACTTTTTTCGCCAAATCCCTTGAATAGAACTCATTGAAGATATTTGACATGCAGACGGAAAGGTCTGCATCCTCCTTTATGGAATCATAGCCATCGGTAACAGCAATAAAACGGACTTCAAAGAAAGGAAATACCCTCTCCACATAATTACCTGCTTCCACATAATTTCTGCCCAGCCGGGACAAATCTTTTACAATCACACAGTTAATCCGTCCGTCCCTGATGTCACGCATCATTTCCTCAAAACCATCCCTTTCAAAATTAGTTCCTGTCTTGGAAATATCCATGTATTCCCGTTCCACCACAATGTCGTCTGTTCCGTCCACAAATTTTTTCAGAAGCTCCATCTGGTTCTCTATCGTCCCACGTTCTTTGTTTGCATCACTTTCCAAGGACAGGCGTGCATACAGCCCTGCCCGGAATACCGGCATTTCTTCTCTTACGGCAACAGGTTTTTCAACCTTTCCTGTACTGACAAAATCTGCTTTCCTTGATTTTCTCGCCATATTACACAACCTCCCTTTCCTGAATATTTACCCTTCCATCTTCATCGGTACGGACTATACATCCTGTAGACTGTACCTGCCGGAGTGCGGACTGGTAACAGTCTGCAAAGGCAAAATCAATTTCAATGTGGTTCTTGTCAAACACCTTTACCCTCTCAATCAACTCCACTGCCACTACCCTGCTTAATTCTTTGATGTTCTGGTATTCCCTGAAATAACGGAGCCACTCATATTTATCTGTTTTTTCATCCAGTACATTTTTAATTTTATGGCTGAGGTTACGGACTGCTTCCTCTGCCTTTTTCCGTTTACTGTTATAGCCTTCATACAGCTCCGCATAATCTTCTTTCGATACAATCCCGTCTTTCAAATCCTCATACAGCATGTCACGCAATTCACGGCACCGCTGTATCTCCTGCTCTTTTACCTCTTTCTGCCTTTCCAGTTCCTTTATCTCCAGTTCCTGAAACGGGATGGTATCCACATATGTAAGGATTCTCTCCAAATCAAGTACATTTGCAATATGCGTCTGAAGCACACCAAGCACAAGACTTTCCAGCTTATCCTTTGGGATGCGGTGTGTTCCACACTCCTTTGTTGCCGCATTTTTTGAACAGATGTAATAGGAATAAACCTTCCCTCCTGCCGGCACATTGCGTTTAATCATTGGTGCGCCACAGTCTGCGCACACCGCAAGCCCCGAAAGCACATAGACTTCCTCCTCTTTCGGTGACGTCCTTGTATCTAGGCCAAGGAGCCTCTGGACAATGGCAAATTCCCTTTTACTGATGACCGGCTCATGGCTGTCCTCTATCCTTATCCATTCTTCTTCCGGCTTATCCACAATCTTTTTTATTTTATGGTTCGGTGTGGAATGCCTGCCCTGTACCAATGTGCCGACATAAACCTCATTCTCAAGGATTCTGCGGACGGACATGGAACTCCATTCTGCCTGCTCGTGTGTTTTGAAATTATCCTGAATACGGATGCCAATGCTATGTTTGTATTCCATTGGGGACAATATCCCCTGCCTGTTCAGATGCTCCGCAATGGCAGACTGACTCATTCCATGCAGCTTCATACGGAATATTTCCTTTACCACGCCTGCCGCATATAAATCGGGAACCAGCCTGTTGCGGTCATTTTCATCTTTTCTGTAACCATAGGGTGTAAAGGCACCTATGTACTCACCATTCTTCCTCTTTACCTCCAAATGACTGCGTATTTTTATGGAAATATCCCGGCAATACGCATCGTTAATCAGGTTCTTAAACGGAACGACAATATCATCCCTGCCGTTTTCCTCTTTGCTGTCAATATGGTCATTGACTGCAATAAAACGCACACCAAGAGCCGGGAACAGCCTTTCAATGTACTTCCCGGAATCAATGTATTCCCTTCCGAAACGTGACAGGTCCTTTACAATTACACAGTCAACTTTTCCCCTCTTAATATCCCCCATCATCATCTGAAATGCCGGACGCTCAAAATTGGAACCGCTGTAACCGTCATCCACCCGCTCGGAAACCACTATAATATCATCTTTGTCTTTTAGGAAATCTTTGATTAAATTCTTCTGATTGGAAATGCTGTTGCTCTCTGCCTTTGCTGCACTGGCAACATCGCCATCCTCTTTTGAAAGTCTTACATAGATGGCTGCATGATAGATTCTGTCTACTGTATTACACATATGCGTAATCCTCCTTAAATTTATAAGCAGGACAAACGCCAGTAAACTTATATTAGATTTGATACTGATGCGGATATGCCTTTCTCCAAAAACAACCGCTGTCTTTTCTCAAATCCTATATTAACATAATTTACGGCATATTTCCACTGCTTTTTTATTTTTTTCACACGCCATCTTTCCTGTGCAACCTGATACTTTCTTTTATCCCATAAGGAGCAGGCTTTCAAAAGCATCCTCAAAGCTCACTCCGTTATTGGCAAAACGGATTTTAACCATTGTATTTCCCACTTTTACCAGATAAGGGTTCCCGACCTTCCTAAGATACTGTTTTTTCTTTTCCTCCACTGTCCTTTCACGGTCAATGCGTATTTTTGTAATATCCGTTACCTCCTCCGGCTTTACATCATCAAAATCCTGTTCCAGAAATTTTCTGTGTTCTTCTGCTGTCATATTCTCCACCTCCCGCAAATAAAAAGAGAAACCCTATCCCGGCTTCTCCCCTTGCTCCTTGATATACTCCACTGCTTCCTGCTCCGTCGGGCACTGAACCACCACCTCGTCATTCTGATCCAGCACAACCGTTCCATCCTCTGTCACTTCATAATGATACCTGTTATTTTCCATACCCTCCCTCCATCCTGTAAAACCGCACCTGATATCCATTTCTGTCCTCATATATTGAAAAGGGTTTGTTATCCTCCCAAATCAATGCTCCCAATCATCCGAAAGCACTTTTTCCATAAAATATTTTGAATCTTTGGTGTTGGAAACACTGATTTCAGAGGACAACCAGCTACAAATGCAACCGACTTCCCTCCTATAAACAGGTTTGACTTGGTTTCACTCCGCATGGTTCATTCATGCGTTAGTGAAACCCCAAACCTTATCCCCCAACCGGGTAACACAAACACGGTCTGCCAACCGTCACTGCACCGAGCCATGCCCATCAAGGTCCGTCTGCAAGCAGCCACTCTCTGAAAATGCGTTCCGCTGAAATCCAGGTGCGTATGATACCTCATTATCCCCTGCCGCAACACAGGCAGGCACAACCCTCTGCTCTGGAAAACTTATTCTTTCTTTACCTTCACGGGCAACAATATGATCCTTGAATCACTATGCAGGTCCGTCGTCGCACGAAATGGGGTTCTGCCACCCCTGCCATCAGGCAGAGGCGAAAATATCATTACGGAATGTGCGTGTCCTATGAAATTGTAAGCGGGCAATAGACAGTACAAGCTATTCTCTGTATATGCAACAAACATTTAGCCGATAAAACACAGCTACACGAACCTCTTTACCGTCTGTCAACCCTGTCATTTATTTTAGAAGATTTTCCTGCCTGTTTTTAGGAACCAATCAGTCACATTTGTAACCCGGCAGGTCACATTGAATACTACTTTTGAAATAGAAAAAGCAAAGGAAATTCTGATATAAATCAGTTTTCCTTTGCTTGTGATTGCATTACTATCTTTACTTTCAACGCATTTCCGATTTGGATTACTCAAACATCCACGTCTTAAGATGGTTGTCCGTCATTATTTTTTCTAAATCGGTTCCGCTTACTTCTGTAATGGTGTAACTTCTTGGTTTTGGTTCGTCAAACCCGGTAGTGATAAGATAAAACTTTCCCTCCGCTTTTATCAGCGTCTGTCCATGATAATTGATATTGCTACAGCCCTGCGCTTTCACTCCCATATGCTGGCACATACACTGCAACAGATACCGGCTTGCCAGACAATCCCCTTTTTTCGCAAATAATAGAAGCATCCAGTCATTCTGCACCTCCTGATAGCCGGTTGTATATCCTATATACCATGCCGCCTTTTCTGCCTTTTCCCTGTCTGTCATGCCGGAAGTAATATATTTACTTTCAAATTCCTCAAATAGTTTGTTTGTGTAGATATTGGATTCTGCATAACAGGTAACTTTCGCCACCAGCACCCTGCCATCCTCAAGCGTTGCCTTAACCGTAGCTGTCTGGGACCAGTCCTCATATGCCGGTCCCCACTGCATTGTCACAAGACCATAATCTGTAATCTGGAAAAAATCTTTCCCCTCGCCCTCCAGCTCCCATGTCCGAACCTCTTTTTTTGTGCCGGATACCCGGAAGCGAAATTCCCTTATATGATTCGGATCATACTGGATATAGTCTTTATAAGTATCTCCAAGATAATACAGGGATACATCTGTAGCATTTAACACCGGATTGTCCTGCACTGTCTTTTTCGGCTTCTTTTTGACGGTAACTCTGCACTTATAGGTTTTCTTTTTATAAGTGGCTGTAATTGTTGCCCTGCCTGCCTTTTTCGCCTTGATGGTAACTTTGTTTTTCTTTTTCTTTGTGATTGCCACTACAGATTTCTTACTGGTTTTCCATTTCACCTTTCCTGCACGTTTCAGGGTAATCACAGCCGTCTTGCCCACATACATTGTCTTGGTTTTCACAGACAGCTTTGGTTTCGCCTTTGACTGGACATTCTCTAACGGAAAAAGCATTGTTACCAGCAAAACCATACAGATAAATAAGCAATAACCTCTTTTTTTCATAACAACCAGCTCCTTTCCATACCGCCTACCCATCATTTGTTTCATCTTCAAGCTGGACCGGGATATGTTCAATCATCCCCTCTGCCCGCAGCTTGTATGCCATAAGGCATAACAGATATCTTGGCATCTTCCGGACGCCCCTCTCCCAATCCTCATAGGTGCGTACCGGTATCTGAAAATAACCCGCAAATCTTCTCTGGCTCATTCCTGTTTCCGAACGGATCTGCTTTAATAATTCCTTATTTTCCACCATCCTTCCCCCTTCAGTATATAGTTTTGTTTTCCTACTATTATAATACCACGCTTTGCGTGGTATGTCAACAAAAACATTGCATCTCTATAAAAGATTTTCCAGTATGCTGTTAATCAGTTTCCCTGCCAGTATCCTGCGATCCGCTGGCAGCTTGTCCATTTTTTCTGACAGGCTGCTAATATGTCCGGCTTCTACTTTCCCATATGTAATATAGTCTATTGTTACATTATAATACTGTGCCAATATAACAAGCAAATCCACACTGCACCCCTTATTCCCTGTTTCAAGGCGGCTAAGATATTCCCTTGTAATTCCGACTTCCTCCGCCACCCTCTCCTGCGTATATGTTTTTCCTCTTCTTTGCCTTAACTCCTTTAGGCGTTTTCCGCTCTCTGCTATATTATAATAATACATTTTTACCCTCCTGATTTTCTGAAATTGATTTGTCAAATTTCTTATTGAAAATCAGAAGTCAGGTGGGGAACGGCACCGAAAAATCCACCGGTTTCTTATTGTCATAAATGGGAGATTGAAGAAGAACATTAGAAAACGAAAGAGAAGTACCAAAGAATTTGTCGAATAAAAAAATACCATAATCCCCTTGAGGACTATGGTATGTAAAATATTGCTATTCTTTTGTCTATATCGCTCTTTGCACCGTTTCCAGTGCAATGGTTCCGGTTCCATATCATTCCCTTTCCGGGAAAAGAACCATAAAACAAATTATCTCTATACTTTCCCCACATTTTTTGTCAATAAGGGAATTATATTATACAAAAACGAGGAAACGCCGAGGATTTACCGAGAATTTGACGAGGAATATCGCAAGTTTTGACAAAAAAAGCCCGGTTTTCCCCGGACTTTCATTTTTTTATTCTATTTCAAAGCAATATCCCACCTCTCTGGTACACCGGACGGCAAAAGACGGTGCTTTGCTAAGTTTTTTTCGCAGATTGCGAACATGATAACCAATCGTATCATTCACTTCTCCTGATGGAAAATCCCCCCATACCCCTTGATAAATCTGCTCATAAGTCAATACCTGCCCCTTATTTGCAACAAGCAGATAAAGAATATCAAATTCCTTTGTGGTCAGATGGACTTTCTGACAATTACAATAAACCGTTCTGCGTTCAGGACAGATTTCCAAACCGGGAAGTGATATGACATTTTCATCCTTTATTGATAACTTTTCAAAATGAGGAAAACGATTCAAAAATGTTATTATTTCCTCAAACTCCTTTTTGTCATTATCTGCAAATTCTATCAATAGTATTCTGCCCATAAATCCACCTGCTTTCAAAAAAAAGCGGCGAGAAATATCCCACCACTCTAGCCACGTTTTTTTGATTATTTTATCTGTTTTTTATACCATAGTTACACTATAGCTTTTCAAGTCTGTCCATAAAAGACTGGTAAAATGCCTTTTCTTTCATAATCTGTTACTGCACTTCCAAACTCCGTTGGCTGATTGGCTCTAAAGGATTCCATATCCTCTCCCTCCGGCAGCTCTAAGTCCATCAACTCCCCTAACAAGTCCGGACGGTGACGCATGATAAGGGATGCTTTTAAGTTCTTCCTCTGTTCCTGATAATTATGAGATTTCTGCGAAACCTCCACAGCACCATATTCCCGTTTCAGTAAGTCCACGACTTCCTCCAGCGTATGAGGATTGGCGGTAATCCGTCTTTTTATCCTGTTCCTCTTTATTTTGCGGAAATAATTCTGTATGCGTGTTGTGAGTTTCACCTTACCGTCTTTTCCGGCAATAAAAATACTTGTAGGTCCGTCTGCTCCGCCTATAATGGATACGTTTCCTGCGCCCTTACCCATATCTGTCTCTCCCATTCCAAAACTAAGCTCCTGCTCCCCGATTCCCCCTATCTGCCGGAAACCGGGAAAGCCTACCCACGCTCTGTAGGTTATTGGCGATATAGCTATAACTGTTCCAGCTTCTCCAAAAACGCAACATAAAACTCCCTTTCTTTGATGCATGCCTGCTCTGCCTCTATGCTTCTATATGCAGGCGCCAGCGGATGATCCAAGTCATAAAGTGCCTTCTCTGTTGCTCGAATTGCGGATTCCACTGTACTTCCAAGAATATCTGAATAATCTGTCTCTCCCCTGAGCATTTTGTTGCATCTCTGTACCATCATCTGCGATATATGGCTCATCATGCCATTTTTCTTGATTCCCATACCATTCGCATTTACTTCTTTTGCCGCCTCCATCCATGCTTCTTTTACTTTCTGTGGCGCATGAGGCCCAACCATCTCAAATGCCTTTTCGTCATAATCGACTGCGTTACCCTGTTCTACCTTTTCCGCTACTGTCTCCATAAATCCCACAGCCCCGGATTCCGCATTTCTTTCTGCTTTTCTCACCGTGTACCCTGTCACTGGATATCCCGCTGTTCCTATTCCGTTAATACCCATCTTTCCATTCCTCCAATTATTTTTCTTGATAAATTATGATTTGCTTTTGCAGAAAGTCATAATGTCATCGATCCATTTGCCATACCGCAGATACCCGTCCCAATTCCCAAGTGTTTTCATATCATCCATAAGCGCATATGCCGCCGAGAGCCAGTCAGCTTTCTCATGGTAGGAAGAAGTGCCTGCTTTATCTTTCATGATAGCCATGCTAAGGAAATTGCTGTCTGATTTATT
>CANQQG010000093.1 GCA_947625875.1 uncultured Lachnospiraceae bacterium | reverse complement strand
CGGATTGTGACGAAGGGTTATGGGCATGGTTATGGCATGAGCCAGTTTGGGGCGAATCAGATGGCTCTGGATGGCAGCAGTTATCAGGACATATTGAACCATTATTATCAGGATATTGAGATAACGGACAAAAAATAATGTATAGACGCTGTTTTTTTGGGAAACACTATCCATAAAAATATAGAAAGTGGATGGTGTGATATGAGAAGGAACAGTTTACGGAGATTTTTTCAGCAAAAGCAGTATGCAATCGCTTCCATTGTTTTGTTTATTGCAATTGCCGGTATGACGGGCGTGTACATTTCGAGCAGGATCACAGGTGAGAATGAAGCAAAGCAGATGGAGCTGGCGGAACAGGAATCGAATCTTCTGGAAATGGAGGACGATGAGACGGAGCTGGTGAACGACGAGCCGGTGACAAGCGTTACGTCTGTTATCCCGCCGGAGGAAAAAGAGCCTGAGAAAGAGCAGAATCAGAATACTGCGGCAAACAGTGAAAATACAGATGCGGAGCGTGAAAACGCGGAAGAGGAAAAGGACAGCAGGACGGACGAAGAAAAAACGGGCCAGCCGGAGGAAAATACGGCTTCGGCAAAAGAGGAAAAAGAGACAAGCGCACAGACAAATGCGGCGAGCGTAAAGGAGCTGCATTTTACGCCTGAGAGCGATCTGGGATGGCCGCTGCAGGGAGACGTCATTTTAAATTACAGCATGGATCAGACGGTTTATTTTGCGACGCTCGACCAGTATAAATACAATCCCGCGCTGATTATTGCGGGGAATGTAAATGATACGGTCAATGCGGCTGCAACCGGGCGGATCACAAGCATTACGTCGAACGAAGAGACGGGAACTACGGTCACAATGGAGCTTGGAGACGGATACAGCGCCGTTTACGGACAATTGAAGGAAGTCATGTACAAAGAAGGCGCGCTGGTGGAAGCGGGCGACGCGATCGGCTATATTGCGGAGCCGACAAAATATTATACGGTTGAAGGCAGCAATCTGTATTTTGAGCTGTTAAAGGACGGAGAGCCGGTCGATCCGATTTTATTTATGGAATAAAAACTGTTGGCACAGAGCGGAAAAAAAGCATATAATGTATGGTAACGACCAATATCTGCAGGATACCGATACGCAGGATAATGCCGGCTGAGATACAATGTGAGTGGTGTACCGGTGTGCGGGCGTCTGCCATGGCAGATGCGGGGACGTACACGCATTGGTCGATTGCATACAGGGATTCCGGGGGCCGAAAGGCCCCTTACATATTTAAAGGAAAGAGAAATGGAACAGAGAAATTATACTTATATTGTGGAATGCTCAGACGGAACGCTCTATACGGGGTGGACAAACTGTATTGAAAAACGCTTAAAAGACCACAACGAAGGGAAAGGGGCCAGGTTTACGCGCAGCAGGACGCCGGTAACGCTTCGTTACCTGGAAATATCTCCTACGAAGTCACAGGCCATGAGCAGGGAAGCGCAGATTAAAAAATTAAGCAGGCGGGAAAAGCAGCAGTTGATTGAAAATGGGGAATTAGATGAAATTCTTGTCAAATACAGGATTGACATTTCCGGTAACTTTTGTTATGATGAAAAACGTTGCAATCCTCACTGTGATATTTAGAAGGAGACTCACATGAAATTTGATGAATTAGACTTACTCCCATCTATCCTGCGCGGGGTTATGGAGATGGGATTCGAAGAAGCAACCCCGATTCAGAGCAAAGCGATTCCTGTTATGATGACAGGACAGGACATTATTGGACAGGCACAGACAGGCACTGGTAAGACAGCCGCATTTGGAATACCGATATTACAAAAAGTAGATCCATCGAGTAAAAAGACGCAGGCGCTTGTATTATCTCCGACGAGAGAGCTTGCTATCCAGGTGGCGGACGAGCTCCGTAAATTAAGCAAATATATGCATGGGATCAAAATCCTTCCGGTTTATGGCGGGCAGGAGATTACCAAGCAGATCCGTTCTTTAAAAGGCGGTTGCCAGATCATTGTCGGCACGCCGGGACGTATTATGGACCATCTGAGGAGAAAAACGATCCGGTGCGATTTTGTGGAGACGGTTGTTTTGGACGAAGCGGATGAAATGCTGGACATGGGCTTCCGCGAGGATATTGAGACCATTCTGGAATATATCCCGCAGGAACGGCAGACGGTGTTATTTTCCGCGACTATGCCAAAGCCGATTCTGGAGATCACAAGAAAGTACCAGCAGGACGCCGTTACGATCAAGGTCGTAAAGAAAGAGCTGACTGTGCCGAGCATCGAGCAGTATTATTATGATGCGAAACGCCGCGATAAGGTCGATATGCTGACAAGGCTTTTGGATTTTTATAATCCGAAACTTTCTTTGGTATTCTGCAATACGAAACGTTGTGTTGATGAGCTGACGAAGGAGCTTTCCGACCGCGGATATTTTGCGGAGGGGCTGCATGGCGATATGAAGCAGTCGCAGCGTGACCGCGTCATGAACAATTTCCGGAAGGGAAAGACGGATATCCTGATCGCAACGGATGTGGCTGCGCGCGGGATTGACGTGGACGACGTGGAGGCTGTATTTAATTATGACCTGCCGCAGGACGATGAATATTATGTCCACCGTATCGGGCGTACCGGACGCGCGGGAAGAACCGGTATGGCGTTTACGTTCGTAAAGGGCAAGGAAGTTTATAAATTAAAGGATATTGAGCGTTACTGCAAGACGAAGATCCTTGCCAGAAAACTGCCTTCCATGGATGACGTCACAGAGATCAAAACGGAAAAGATCATGGAGCAGCTGGAACGCATTATGGAAGAAAACGATCTTTCACGTATGGTTGACTTGATTGAGAGTAAGATCAATGAAGCGGATTATACGGCGATGGACATTGCGGCTGCATTTTTACGCCAGGCTCTGTATGGCTATGAGGAAAAAGATAACGGAAAAGACGATATCTTTGATTTTGGCGATACGGGAGCGGAAGAAGGCATGGTGCGTCTGTTTATCAATATCGGAAAGAACCAGAAGATACGTCCGGGCGATATCCTCGGCGCGATTGCAGGCGAATCAGGCATTTCCGGAGATCTGGTCGGAGCGATCGATATGTATGATAAATATACGTTTGTCGAAGTGCCGCGCGAATATGGCAAAGCTGTTCTGAAAGCGATGTCGAATTCGAAGATTAAAGGAAAGACGATCAATATTGAGCCGGCGAACCAGAAATAAACCAAACAGAAGCGTACATAAAAAGCTGTCCGCATCGCTTTAGACGGACAGCTTTTTTGTCGTTTTGTTTATGCGCCGCTTAAATGGAAGCCCGCGATCATGCTGTTCATGGAATCGGACTGGGTGGTAAGCTCTTCGCTCGTCGCGGAATTTTCTTCTGCGGACGAGGAGTTTGTCTGTACGATAGAAGAGATTTCTTCTATGCCCTGTGAGATATCCTTCAGCATGGTTGCCTGTGACTGGGAGGCTTCACTCGCGCTCTGCACAATTTCCTGTATCTCGTTCATGGAGTTTAATACTTTTTCCAGTACCTTTGCTGTGTTTTCTGTAATCTGGTTTCCGTTTTCAATTTCCTCTAACGATTTTGCGATCAGTTCCCTTGTATTGACGGCAGACTGTGCGCTGTCGGCGGCGAGCTTTCCGATCTGGTCCGCTACGACTGCAAACCCCCGTCCGGCTTCCCCTGCCCTTGCGGCTTCGATGGAAGCGTTTAAAGAGAGCAGGTTTGTCTGGGAAGCAATGTTTTCAATGGATACGGTAATGTTTTCGATTTCCTTTGAAGTATTGCTGATCTTTTCCATGGCATTTAACAGGTTGCTGATCTCGTTTTTTCCTTTTGCGGCTTCTTCCGCCACCCGGCTGACATTTTTTGCGGCAGTATTCTGGTTTTCTGCGCTTTCGGCAGCCATGTTCGTGACATTTTCGATCGTCGCGGTGAGCTGTTCAATTGCGCCCGCCTGGTCAGTGGCGCCTTCCGCCAGCGACTGCGCGTTCTGCGCGAGCTGCAGCGCGCCGGTGTTTACCTGCATGGATGCATTGCTGATATTCATTAAGGTCTCATTCAGGCGCTGGTTTAATTTTTTTATGGAGAGGAGCTGGCTGCTGTAAATGCCGATATAGCGATCTTCATGTTTTGTCGTGGCTGTAAAATTGCCCTCCGCCATTTCTCCGAGCAGTTCGCCGGTATCGTTTATGATAAGCCGGGTGCTGGCGATCATGCTGCGCATGGCATCCGCTAATTCGCCAAGCTCGTCCTTTGATGTATAGTCTATTTCAATGTCAAAATTGCCTTCCGCCATTTCTGTTGCGGAATTTTTTAATTCGGAAATGCTCTTGTTCAGCATTTCCGCAAGCGTATGTGAGACGGTTATGCCGATATAAACGCTTAAAATGCTGATCAGGACTACCAGTACGATGCTTACGTATTTGATGAAGCTCGCAACGCGGTACACATTTGTCGCATGTGTCGATTCCGCGTCTTCAATTGTCGTCAGCTCCTCATCCACATTTTTTAAAATGGTAAGTACCTGTGCGTTATATACCTGAAAAGCCCCTTTTATGTTATTTAAACGGCAGAAAGACGCAAAGTTTTCTTGCAGGGAATTGATTTTCTCTATATTTTCGCTTAATGCGGCGAGGACTTCTTTGTCGGCTACGGTCGTCTTGCTCAGAGTTTCAGACTTGTCGCGCATAAGCTCAAACTTTTCTACGGCTTGTGAGAGCCTGTTTTCTGTTTCGGATTTATCGGACGTCAGGCAGGCGTGGAGCATATTTTTTGCGCCTTCCTGCAAACAGGAGTAGCTTTGGTTGGCAAGCTCGACGTTTTTATAAGAATCCTGATAAAATACCCGAAGCCTGTTTGACACAAAGATCAGGCCGATCAGCGCAATGGCTATGGAAATGATCATCAGCGTCATTATAATGCTGAAAGAATGGTTCATTTTGTCTTTTACTTTTAGATTTTTTAGTTTTTCCAGATCTTTGTCTTTTCTTTTGGTGTTCTTTTTCATATACTTCGTCCTCCCTTGGCTTTGTATGAGATATTTCCATCATAGCATGGATTTGGGTTTTTTACAATCACCGTGCGGGTAATTTATATACTGTTCGTTTTTATTTGCCCTGATATGTGCAAATGCTTCTCTGATACATTTGGCGTTGGTTAAATATTTCCCTTGTATATTTCTGTAAAATATTTTAAAATTGTTTACAACTATTATTTTTTCAGAGCGCATGATTTTGACATTTTATACAGATAAATTTCCGAGGGAGTGCATTTTCATGGGGGAGAACAATAACATAGATTATCTGACCGGCCTGTATAACCGGAAAGGGCTATATGAATATTTTGCGGACGCCGCAAATAAATCGTATGTGAGCGCCATGTTTATGGATCTGGATAATTTTAAAACGGTGAATGATGTATATGGGCATCAGGCCGGGGATATGGTGCTGGCCGCCTTTGCCCGGATCTTAAAGGAATGCGCGCCGGAGGGAGTTTCTGTCCGTATGGGCGGCGATGAGTTTATCGTTATCTTTTTTGGAGAGCAGACGAAGGAGCAGCTGTCTGATATTGCGGAAATGATTATTGCAAAGACAAGAGAGAGCCAGTCGTCCCTGCAGTATATGTCAATGATCTCTGTCAGCGCGGGGATCATTCGGAATGAAACAGATGTGCAGGATTTAGAGCAGCTGCTTGTTAAGAGCGATACGGCGATGTACCAGGCGAAGCAGCAGGGAAAGAGCTGTTATGTTTTTTACAGGGACATTGAGGAAAAAATTTTCCTGCAAAAAACAATGGTTGACAGCGCGGTGTCCGCTCTGCGGCAGGGCTGTTTCCACATCAGCTATGCGCCTGTTTTAAATCTGCAGAATTCAAGGCTGGAGCAGACGGATGTCTGTGTTTCCTGGAGGAAAGATAAAGATACGGTATGGAAGCCGGAGGAATATCGGCCGGTATTGGAGCGGAACGGGTTTATACGGGAACTTGATCTGCACATTTTTGAGGCGGTATGCCGCGATTTGTATGTTTTTCAGAAAAAATATGAGGTCGGCCTGAAAATCCGTATCCAGCTGTCGCGCCTGCTGTTTCTGGATGATCGTATTCCTGAAAAGCTGTCGGAGATTATGGAAAAATATCAGGTGGAAGCAAAGGATCTGGATCTGAGCATTGAGGAAACGGCGCTGGGGCAGCGCGACAGTGAGAACCTGATCGAAAATATGAACCGTCTGGTGGAGATGGGGTTTTCATTATCACTCATTAATTTTGGCAAAAACTTTTTTGGCATTCGCTATCTCAGGAAACTGCCGATCCATATGATCCAGTTTGACAGCGCATATTTAAAGGATAATATCCAAAACCATGTCGGCCGCAAAGTCATTAAAACGCTGGTCAAGCTCGGAAAGGAGCTGAAGCTTACAGTCGGCGCGATGGGGCTTGCAAAAAAAGATGAGATTGTATTTTTGCGGGAGTGCGGCTGTGATGTGGCGGAAGGGCAGTTTTATTCTATGCCGCTGAAATTAAAGGATTATGTAAAGTATGCGATGAAAAAGATCTCATCCGGCGATTACTGCATTACGTATCCGTTTCGAGGGGATCTGTGTTCGTCTGCGGGCACGCTGGAGGGGACTGTGCATGGGGACGGCATTGTTTTTTCTGAGGGCGTCAGTGAAAAATGGGGAGGCATTTATTTTCCGGGCGGCGATATTGGAAAAAATGTGGTATATCTGCCGGAAAGCCTGTTTTCTGCGAATGATTACACGCTGTCTTTTTGGATAAAGCCGGAGGCGGTCACTCCCTGGGGGAGCGTTTTGTATATGCGTTATCTGGCGGGGTTTGCGTCGCTGGTCTATAATATCGGGGACGGCGTGAGCGCGTTCCGGATCAGCGAAGATGATTATATTAATGTATGGCATGACGTGCTGTGCCGCGCGGTGAACCTGAATAAATGGAGTATGCTGAGCATTACTTATGACGCGTTCAGCGAAACGGCGAGGTATTATATTAATGGAAGGAAGGCGGGCTACCGGACGAATGTGCCGACGCTGATCTCCTGCAGGCAGGTTGTGCTGGGCGGGGATCCGTTCCAGAAATCATTTCGGGGGACGGTGTCCGCGCTGATGATCTATGATTCCGCCAAGACGGATACGGAGATCGCGTCACTGTACCGGTCATTTTATGAAGAGCCGGGATTTCGCGGGGAGCTGGAAGAATACTGGATGGATATGGAATGACAGATGAAGGGAGCGTTGTTATGGAAAAACACTGGAAAAAAATAATCGGTCCGGTTGTCATCACAGTGATTCTTGTGTTATACTTTTTACTGTACACAGCGCCGGCATTCATGGACGTACTGCCGTATGGCGTGCGTATCGCAGGGCTTGTGATACCGTTAGTCCTGGCGGGTGTGCTGATCGCGATGCTGGCGGAACGGATAAAAGAGATAAGGAGCGGCGAAGAAGATGATCTTGGTAAATACTGATTACATTTCGGGGAAAGAGCTGGAAATGCTCGGACTGGTAAAAGGAAGCACGATTCAGACGAAAAATATCGGGCGCGATATCACGCAGTCGTTTAAGACGATCGTGGGTGGAGAGCTGAAGTCGTATACAGACATGATGAATAAAGCCCGCGCGCTGGCTACGAAGCGGATGGTAGAAGAAGCGGAAGGGCTTGGCGCGGATGCGGTGGTCAATGTCCGGTATGCATCGGCGGCTGTTATGCAGGGCGCGGCGGAAGTCATGGCCTATGGTACGGCGGTAAAATTCAGATAGGAACGGAAGAAAACTCCGGCTGCTTTGCGGCAGCCGGAGTTTTTTTGAACGTATTTTACAACAAAAAAAGGCTGTTTTACAACATATTACTTTATTTCGGGGTGTATTTTTCCGATAATTCTTACAGGAAATAATTTTTAAGGAGGACGGGAAATGACAGTTAACGGTATCAATGGCGTAAATATGCCGGAAAATCAGATGGAGATGAATCAGGCGGCGGATTCTTACAGCCGGAATATTCAAAATCAGATCGCGAATGCGCAAAAGCAGCTGCAGGAGCTTTCTTCCAATGGGGATATGACGATGGAAGAAAAAATGAAAAAGCGGCAGGAACTCCAGCAGCAGATCAGCGACCTGAATATGCAGTTAAGGCAGCATCAGATGGAGCTGCGCAGGGAAAAGCAGCAGGCGAAGGAATCCGAGGCGAATGCCATGTCCGGCGGCGCGGGAAATGCAAAGACGGATGGCGCGGGTTTTTCACAGGCGGGCATGGCGGCAATGCTTTCCGCGGATTCATCTATGAAACAGGCAAGGGTACAGGGCGGCGTGGCGACACAGATGGAAGGAAAGGCGGGCGTGCTCGAATCAGAAATCAAGCTGGATTCCATGAAAGGGAAAAATGTAGAGAAAAAGAAGGAAGAGCTTGCGGACGTGACGCAAAAGGCGCAGGCGGCGACAGCGTCACAGTTTTCTGCGCTTGCGGAAGCGGAAAAGTCAATGGAAAAAGTTTCACAGGCGGACAATGAGGCACAGGGCGCTGAGAAAGAAAGCGCAGAAAAAGTTGCGGCAGGGGAATATGCTGACAATGAGAAAAAAGCTGTGGGCAGGGAAAACGCGGAAGAAGCAGGAGAAGCTGCGGCAGGGAAAGACGCCGGAAAAGAAGAGCCTGCGGCAGCAGTGCGGGAGCGCGCGCAGCATGAGCATGTGGATATCCGTTTGTAAATGAAAAATAAGTCAGGAAAGGGTGGATTGTATGAACGTTACAATGTTTGGCGCAGCGCAGAATAAAGGCGGAGCCGTATTTGCAGGGAATCTGTCCGTCATGCAGCGCGTCGGGTTAAAAAGCACACAGGAGAAAGTGGAACGCCAGCAGAAGGCGGCGGGGCAGATCGCATTTTGGGAGAACCAAAAGGAAGGCCTGAAAAATATGGAATGTGAGACGTTGGAAGATATTGTAAAAAAGTTGGAGATGTTTCACTCGTATGAAGATGAGATCGCCGCTGTCAAAAAGCAATATAATCAGGAACAGATGCGGCACACAATGGATGAGGCGGAGGAAATCGGCGAGAAGATTGCTGACGAGGCGGAGAAAAATGAACCTAAGACTGCCGAAGAGAGACGGGAGGATATGGTTGAGGAAGCTCTCGGGACAGAGGAAGATAAAAGCGAACTGGAAGAGAGCCTGGAAGAAATCGAGGAAAAAATCGAAGAAGAAATTTCTGAATCTGTGGAAGAAGCTCTGGATCGCACAGTGGAAGAAAGTATGGATGCGGTTGAGGATGCCGCTGAGGAAGAAAATTCGGTTGAAAGTGGAGCGTTATTTATGGAACAGATGATGGATTATAAGAGAATTGATGTTAAAGTCTGATGTATGGCAGAATTTTTGGTGAGGGGTAATTATAGACAGCCTGAATTTGAAAAGAGTTTGGGCTGTCTTTTATATATATTATGCCAAAATCATGTTATCGGATAAATAGGAGATGTTAAAGTCGGGAGGGGATTTTGACATTTCCTTTCTTGATGTGGAAATGAAAGGAGTGTCAGGACTGGATGTCGCAAAAGCGGATACGGCAGGAGCAGGGGAAACGGGAAGGTAAAAAGTATAAAGGTAAAGAGCTTTTTTTGCAATGCCGGAAAAACGGTTGTAGGATTTTGAAACGTATGATATAATTTGAAACATGGGAAACCAGAGCCGGGCGGCTTGCCCTCTGCTTATCGGAGGGGCTTACCCTCCAGACGAAAGAAAGGAGGGATTGCCAATGATGATTACATACTCTGACTTTGTGCAGACTGGAATATTCATTGTTGCCCTTGTTGGTCTGTGTTATCAGATTTTCAATGGGAAAAGAAAGTAGCCGCCATTACTGCGAATAATGACGGCTGAAACCCTGTAAAGGGTTAATGCTTTAATGTTCGGGGTAAGTCGTGTCTCTGGCTTTCCCTTTTTCTATTGTCAATATAGCACATCTGGCAGCAGGACGCAAGCGGTTTTTAAAAATAATCTGGCAGCAGGACACAGTAGAGCATCCTGCAATACCCTTGAAAAGCTGATGTTTTTTACTCACAAAGGCAATGATGTAATTTCCATCTTTCACATCTTTTGGCAAAAAACAAATCGCTAATCGTTTTGGCAAAACCCACATATATTTTATCATAATGAAAAAGTTTTGCAGGATGAGATGGAAAATGAAATCCTGTTTTTTCAGATAATATTGCGCTTTTACGCTGTTATTTTGATATTAAATTGCTTGTTGATTATGCTAACTGCATAACCTCCGCTTCAAGTTCCTTTAATTCGTCCAATGATAACGAGGGAACGCATAGTGCGATTTCATCAAGTGATAATTTCCCCATTTTTATCATTCTTTCTGCTGTTTCTCTCGCTTCATCATGCCTTTCACTTCTGATAAATGATTTCAAAATCTGTTCTTCAACAAAAAAACTCATCATAATCGTCACAACCTCCTTTTCTCTCTGCGCTAAATAATCTCTTAAAACATTCCTGTATCTGCATATTCGAATTGTTTCCGTAACTGCCTTTTGTGTCATGCCATGCTTTTTTGTCTGCTCATTAAAAACCTTGCAGAAAATAATGTACTGATTGATAATGTCATCTGTATCGCTTTCATAGATCACTTTGGCTTTCACTTCAATATCAATATCCGCACCCTTAAAAAATTCCTCTGACAATAATATCCGATCGGGTTTTCTGCCCTTGTTGCCTGTGAATATCACATACAGTTCGGGTTTGGGCATTCTGACTTTTCTGCATTTATAATAGTCCTGGCTGGTACGCTGGAAATATTCGTGATAGCTCTGCGCCAGATACAGCAAAACTCTTACTAAAATATTCACTGTCCATGTAGACTGTGCCTCAACAAGTATCATCAGCTT
>CANQQG010000092.1 GCA_947625875.1 uncultured Lachnospiraceae bacterium | reverse complement strand
TTCACTGTTCCGGTCCGCTCACGCGTGGAATGAATCCCATGCGCTTCGCTGTGTCCGTTCCATAAAAGCAAAATGCTCTTATGGCAAAATCCACTCTTGATCCAATTGACTTTTTCTTCATAAAATAAAAATACGTCAATCGGCTTGTCAGAATCTTTCAAGGTTTTGTTCTTATTCCACTGTTCAGTTATCAATGTGCGTTTGCCGCAACGGCAACTCTGATATCATATCAGGCTTTTTGCCGTTTGTCAACAACTTTTTTACTTTTTCTTAGTAAATTTTTCTTAGCAGATATCTTTGTAACTACGCTGTCTGTCCGTCGTTACTTTTCACCGCCGCTTATACAGACCAGATGATAAATCCACAAGCTGTTTTTGCAGCGCGAATTATATGATACAGCGTATGGAAAATTTTGTCAATAGTTTTTTTCATTTTTTCTTCATTGTAACAGTTCATCCATCAAACGTTACCTTATCTCTGAATCGTTGCTGTTATGTATGAACTGTTACAATTTATTTTTGAAGCGCCATTTCCTGTTCTTTTGTTTGTGTCTGTATTACTTTATGACAACTCCTCCTGACAATACAGTAAAAAGTCCTTATCTGCTATTTCTTCCAGAGTCTGACATTCATCCGCGCGATTGCCCCAGTGCATAAGATGCTTTCCAAAGAAAAACATAGAAAAAGCAATCTTATGCTCGCCATACGCCGCATACAAAGCAGCCAGCTGCATGAGCAATTCCGGCGCTGCGTAATTCCACTCTTTTTCAAAACAGCACTGCAGCCCCTGTCTGCAGCATACAAAAGCCTCGTCTGTACATCCCATCCTCCGCAATGCATTCCCAAAATTGCAGCTTATAACCGGAAACATTTTTCCGCAGTCCGCATCATACATCAGATTTTTCTGCAGTCCGTCATACATCTCTTTCCATATCAGAAAAGCAGTATCCCACATCCCCAATTCAAAATACCGCACAGCTAAATAATTCAGCGTCTTCATCTCCTCATAACCTTCTGATTTTTTTTGCATCAGACCAGCCAGCATTCTAATTGCTCCTTTCCATATGGCGCTTCTCTTCTATTTTATACTACATTCGTTATTTATAATAGTGTCAATTTTCACTAATTTTCCGTTTTTTTCTCATATCATTCTGTTATTTTTGGAAAAAAGAACTTCGGGGATGTCAGATGACGTCCCCGAAATTTTATTTTGACAGTGAGATCCACTTCAAATATGCATTGATGAACAGATCGATATCACCGTCCAGAACTGCGCCTACGTTACTGCTTTCCGTATTTGTCCGGTGGTCTTTTACCATCGTGTACGGCTGCATGACATACGACCGGATCTGGTTTCCCCACCCGATCTCTGTCACCTCCCCGCGGATCCCGGCTTCCAACTGCGCCTGTTCTTCCTGTTTCAGAAGATAGAGCTTTGATTTCAGCATTTGCATTGCTTTATCCTTATTCATATGCTGAGAGCGCTCGTTCTGGCAGGTCACGACAATGCCGGTTGGGAAATGCGTAATACGTATGGCTGACGATGTTTTGTTGATATGCTGTCCGCCTGCGCCGCTGGAACGGTATGTGTCAATGCGGATATCCTCATCCCGGATCTCAATATCTATATCCTCCTCAATATCCGGCATGACGTCACAGGACACAAACGACGTCTGCCGCTTGCCCGCCGCATTAAACGGCGAGATCCGGACTAAGCGGTGAACGCCTTTTTCTGATTTCAGATAACCGTAGGCATTCTCCCCGTTTACCTGAAACGTTACGGATTTGACGCCCGCTTCGTCCCCTTCATGGAAGTCCAGTTCCTCCACTTCAAAGCCCTTGTCCGCCGCCCATCGCGTATACATACGGTACAGCATGGAAGCCCAGTCACAGGACTCTGTCCCGCCCGCACCCGCATTCAGCGAAACGATCGCATGATCCTTATCGTATTCTCCGGAGAGAAGCGTTTTTATGCGGATCTGCTCAAACTGCTCCTGATATTCCCGCATCGCTTCCTCTACGTCCGGAACGAGAGAGTCGTCATTTTCTTCATCTCCCATCTGGATCAGCGTTTCGATGTCCTCATACTTCGTTTCCAGTTCCCCATAGGTCTGCATATCGTCTTTCAGGCTTTTTAATTCCTTCATTTTTTTCTGTGAGTTTTCCGTATCGTCCCAAAAGGACGGCGCTTCCATCTCACGCTCTAATTCCTCCGCCCGCTTGCTTTTATTCGCCAGGTCAAAGTGAATCCCTCAATTCCTGCAATGGTTTTTCAAACGTGTGCAACGTATACCTGTACGGATCAAACGCAACCATTTTACCACCAACTTTCTATCATAATATTTATAAATCAGGCGCATTATTTTTCCGCCTGTTTTAACACTTTTACCGCGCGCTGTATCTGGTTGTCTTTCGTATAATCATATGCCTCATCCGCTTTCCCACTGTACTTAAATTCCAGCTCAATATCCGGATCAATGCCTGTTCCATGGATATTTTCACCCTTCGGCGTAAAATATTTTGCCGTTGTGAGCTTGATCGCGCTGTTGTCAGGCAGTGAGCGCACCGTCTGTACGACGCCTTTTCCGTATGTCGTCGTCCCGATCAGCGTCCCATAATCATAGTCCCTGATTGCGCCCGCAAAAATTTCCGAACAGCTCGCGCTGTTTCCATTGATCAGAACCGCCATCGGATAATCCAGATAATGCTCCGCGTCTGAACGCTCCTCCTGTCGGTTTCCCTGCTTATCCTCTGTATAAACAAGCAGTCCTTCCGGCAGGATATAATCGAGGATCTCACTCACAGAATCCAACATCCCGCCCGGGTTATCGCGCAGATCAACGATAAGTTTTTTCATGCCTTTTGCATCAAGCTCCTCTACCCTGGCCTTAAAATCCTCCGCCGTCGCTTCTCCAAATTCAGCAATGACGATATAACCGATCCCGTCTTCCAGCATCGTGCCGTCCACCGTAGGCACATCCACTTTTGCGCGCTTTACGTCAACTTCCAGATACCCCGGCTCTCCTTCCCGCGCGATCTGCAGATGCACCCGGGTGTTTTCTTTCCCGCGGATATGCGTCACCAGTTCCGAAAGTTCCATCGAGCGCGGATCGATATCCTCTACCATGACGATCCGATCTCCCGCTTTCAGCCCCGCCTCCTGCGCCGGGGACTCCTCATACACCTTCGTGATCTGCACCTGCATCGTATCCACATCCTGCTGAAGCGCCGCGCCAATGCCATAATACTGTGCGCTGGCGGAGATCATCATCTCTTCAAATTCTTCCTCGGTATAATAATCCGAATACGGATCGCCCAGGCTCTGGAACATTCCTTTATACAGCCCGTCCGTCAGCGTTTCCTCATCTACGTCTTCATAATAATACTCCCGGATCAGCGCGCTTAGCTCATTGATCTTTGTCCGAACCGCATTATCCACAATCCCGTTTGCCGCGCCGGACGCGCTGCCGCCCTGCAGCCAGAAAATGCCCACTGCCCCGATAATGAGAAAGATGCAGGCGGCAAACAACACGCCCGTCACAACGCCTTTCGCAAAGGCGGAATCCCGTTTTCTATCCGAAACCTCAACCGCTTCCGCCAGTTCTTCTTTTTGGTCTTCCATATCATTACCTCATAAAACTTCTATCATACATGCAAATGCCTGCGCACCGTAAAAGCGCTTCCCAGAAAACCGATCCCGACGCCGAGTACGGTCGCAATCGGCAGCAGCGAATGAAATACGCGGTCCACCGGCAGGAACGTCAGAAGGTTATTCAAAAAATGAAATTTTTCCGTTATGAATGCAATCAGCCTTCCATACAGGACGTAAAATATCGCCATTGGCAGCAGCGAACCGATCAGTCCGATCAGGATCCCTTCCACATAAAACGGCGCTTTTACAAAAATATCTGTTGCCCCGATCAGCTTCATAATGCCGATCTCTTCCCTGCGGACCGAAATGCCGACCGCCACCGTATTGCTGATCAAAAATGTCGCGACCGCAAATAAAATCAGGATAACCCCCATCGAAACATAGCCGATGAGCCTGTTAAAATCTGTCAGCATACGCGCAACCGTACGGGATTCATTGACCTCGCGCACACCGTCTAAACTCTCAAGGTAAGACACAAGGCTTTCCTGCATGGACACATCTTTTAAGTACACCTCATAGCTGGCCGCCTGCGCTAACGGGTTATCGTCCCCAAAGCCTTCCGCCGCCTCTTCATCCCCGTCAAAATACTGCATTTTATAAGTTTCCCATGCCTCATCCGCCGAAATATAATCATAGGACGCCACCTCATAACGCGATTCGATCGCCTTGCCGATCGCCTCGATCTGCGCCTGCGGAATATTCTCATCAAAAAAAACGGTGATCGCCACGCCATTTTCCACATTCCGCACCATCGACTGAAAATTCGTCACGATCGCATAAAACAGGCCGAACAAAAAAATACAGGCCGTCATGGTGGCGACGGATGCCGTTGAAAATAATTTATTTCTCCAGATATTGATGATCCCCTGCTTGAGAGAATACAAAAAACCACTAATCCCCATCGAAGTAATCCTCCTGCCCGTCATCACTGACTACGGTTCCGTTTTTGATCGTGATAACACGCTTCTTCATGGTACGGACGATCTCCACATTATGCGTTACAACAACGACGGTCGTGCCGCGCATATTGATCTCCTCCAGCAGCTTCATGATCTCCCATGCATTGTTATTATCGAGGTTGCCGGTCGGCTCATCTGCGAGCAGGATCTTCGGCTCATTGATCAGCGCCCGCGCGATCGCCACGCGCTGCTGCTCCCCGCCGGAAAGCTGTTTCGGATAGGAGCGGTACTTTGCCGCAAGCCCCACCATGGACAGCATCTGCGGCACGCGCCTGCGGATCGTGCGGTTTGATTCCCCGACCACGCGCAGCGCAAAACCAACGTTATCATATACGTTCCGGTCTTTTAACAGGCGGAAATCCTGAAACACCACGCCGATCTGGCGGCGGAATTTCGGCACCTGCCTGTGCCGGATCCTGCCCACATCCTGTTCATTTATGTAAATCGTCCCTTCCGTCGGCTCTAATTCTTTTAACAGCAGGCGTATCAGCGTCGATTTGCCGGATCCGCTGTCGCCCATGACAAATACAAATTCGCCTTCCTTTATATGAATGCTCACATCATTCAGGGCGGGAATGCCTTCCGCGTATGATTTGCTCACATTTTCAAGCCGGATCATATTGCCTCCTAATCGTTAATAATCCAATGATTCCATGTATTTCATATATTTTACGACCATCAGCGCGATCTTAAACGTAATGGCGTCTTCAAACACGCGCAGATCAAGCCCTGTGCTTTTCTGCAGTTTGTCAAGACGGTAAACAAGCGTATTGCGGTGGATATAAAGCTGTCTGGACGTCTCCGACACATTCAGGCTGTTTTCAAAAAATTTATTGATCGTCGTCAGTGTCTCTTCGTCAAATTCATCCGGCGACTTCCCGCCAAAAATCTCTTTGATAAACATTTTGCACAGCGGGATCGGCAGCTGATAGATCAGACGCCCGATGCCAAGCTGCGAATACGCAATGATATCTTTTTCTTCAAAAAATATCTTGCCGACGTCAAGCGCCATGCGCGCCTCTTTATAGGAACGCGACACTTCCTTGATCTCATTTACGATCGTGCCGTACGCGATATGCACCTGCCCCGCCGGATCCGAAGCAAACAGATGCCAGATCACCTCCGCTGTTTTTTTCAGGTCGTCATAGCCCTCGTTTTCAGCAAGCTCTTTTACCACTATGATATTTTTCTCATCCACAGCCGTCACAAAATCGTGCGACTTCCCGCCAAACAGGCTCCTGACTTTTTCCAGCTCATTGCCTTCTTTTTCGCGGTTTGTTTCGATAATATAAACCGCGCGCCGGTTGTCCGTTTCAATATGAAGTTTTTTCGCCCGGTTGTAAATATCAACCAAAAGCAGGTTATCCAAAAGCAGATTCTTTATAAAATTATCTTTATCGAAACGCTCTTTATAGGCGATCAGCAGATTCTGAATCTGGAAACTGGCGATCTTGCCGATCATATATACATCATCGCTCTCCCCATACGCGAGCAGTACATATTCCAGCTGATGCTCGTCGAACACTTTAAAAAACTGACACCCCTGCATGACCTGGCTGTCAGCCGGAGATTCCACAAACATAAGCGCGGAATCCGTATAACTGTCCCCGTCCCCAAAAGTTGACGCCAATACTTTTCCTTCCGTATCGATCACACATAAGTCTGTGCGGGTTATCCCCTTTAACCCGTCGATCGTATTCTGAAGTATTTGATTTGATATCATACGCTCTTCTCCTTCTCCTGCCGCATCATTATTTACTATGCAGGCTTCCTGTTTCCCTATGCAACATTCACAAAAAAAACCCCGCTTTTTTGTAAATATAAAATATTTTTCTATTATCATAATACAAAACGTAGAAAAAATAAAGGGGAAAGTATGATTTTTTTGTGCTAAATTTACTAACACTCCAGAAATCCTTCACCGAGCACTTCCCTTGCGTCTGTCACAATCACAAACGCATGGGGATCGAGCTCCCGCACAGATTCTTTTAACGCGACCACCTCTTTATTGGAAACGATGCAGAACAGCATATTGCGCTGTGTATGCCGGTACATGCCGAATGCGGGCAGCATTGTGAGCCCCCGTCCCATATCCTCCATGACAAGCCGCCCGATCTCCTCATGGCGGTCGGAGATAATATATACCGCCCGCGCAAATTTACTGCCCTCTGTGATCAGGTCTGACACTTTCGAGGTGACAAATACGGCAAGCACTGCATACAGCGACGAGCGCACGCCGCAGACATAAACGCCCGCCAAAATAATCGCGCCATCAATCGCCTGCAGTATCTGCGCAATGGAATATGCCCTAAATTTCATATGGACAAGCGACGCGATCAAATCTGTCCCTCCGGTCGCCACCTGTGCGCTGATAACCAGCCCGATTCCCGCGCCGGTCAGCGCCCCGCCGTACACAGACGCGAGCAGGTAATCGCCGCCGGCCAGGTCATATGACGGCAACACCCCGAGCCAGAAAGACAACAACACAGCCGCTGCCGCCGTCCGGCCGATAAAGCGCGCGCCTTTTAAGCGGAACGCGAGGAAAAACAGCGGGATATTCAACACAATATTCGTAAACCAGATGGGAATGCCGCCGTCTACGATATTTTCCGTAAGCCTGCGCAGCATGACGCCGATTCCCGTAAACCCGCCCGTAACAAGCCCGATCGGATCAAAGGCGCTTTTAATCGCAAATGCCATGAGGCCTGTCCCGACTATAATCAGCAGGCTGGAGCGGGCAATCTTTTTTATATCCGCTTTTTTTATATCGTTATTCATGATTCTCCCTGTACTGGTGTACCGCTGTCCGGAATCTCCCGATATGGATCAGCTGCCTTAAAAAAAGCCGCAGCGGAAGCCTGCCTGCAGGGCGTCCATAATGCAAGCCCATGGAATACCACACTCTTGCGTCAATCCTTGCCCCGGCCTCCGATAAAAGCTGATCCTCAACCGGCGACTCCAGGACAGACAGGATCATATCCGGAGCGCAGGCATTGATCTCGTTTACCATGCCGTCATATCCGCCGCGGCAGTCCTCTGCAGTATAGTTTCCTGCAATCTGCATCTTTTCATACGCCTTTTGCAGAAATTCCTTTACTTCTCTGAGCTTCTCCGCGTCTCCCGCCACAAGGAACACCCGCCTGCGGTTTTTACACGCGCGTTTTAAAAATTCCTGCATAAACCCATGTTCGTCCGCTTCCCGAAGCCTCTGGGAAGAACGTATGCCTGCTTCTGACAATATCTCTTTATCCTCAATGACGACCAGATCCGCCTTCCCGATCCCTTCCTGCACCTGCCTGTCTTCTACCGACATACCGAGCATCTGCATGGACACTGTGCGGATCACATTCATTTTCCCCTGTTCGTAAAAGGACTCGCCCAGCCGTATCTCCTCCCACAGGGGATAATTGTCGATCTCCATTCCAAATAACCGGATCTTCTTTACCATCCAAAAACTCCTTATCCTTTTATCCAACAGATATTTCACAATAAAGCGCTATTATAGCAAAACAGGGGCATTTTTTCAACATATTTTTGTAATGTCCGTCCATTCACAGAGCGGTAATTGTTAAACAATTTTGACATTTTATGACAAAATTATGATTTATTTCACGATTAAAATGTCAATACTTTTTAAGATTTATTTGTGGAAATACGCAAGTTTATAACTTCTGCACAAAACGTATGTTTTGTTTTTTCCCCTTCATCCACATACTTTTCCACGTCTGAAAATGTGGATAATGTGAATAACTTCGTGTATAACTCCATTTTTTCACCTTTTCGGCAAAATTCGATGTGGAAAACTCTTTTTTACGCCGTTCTTTTTCTGACTGTTTTTTTCCGCGTCATTCTGTTTTTTGTGCATTTTGCATAATGGGATAAACCGGCATACAAAACCCGGCAGGATTTTATTGGAGATGATATAATTTCAGGGCAGGGAAAACCGTTCCCTGCCCATGTCCCTCAATCACTCTACCGTCACTGATTTTGCAAGATTCCTCGGCTTATCCACATCCAGCCCTTTTCCAACCGATACATAATAACTGAATAGCTGCAAAGGAATGATCGCCAGTGAATTTGTAAAATATTTATTTGTCTTTGGAATATAAATGACGTAATCCGCTGTTTTTTCGATCTCCGTATTGTCCTCATTTGTCACCGCCATGACAAACGCGCCCCTCGTGCGCACTTCAACGATGTTGCTGATCGTCTTTTTGTATAGTTCCTCCTGCGTCACAACCGCGGTCACAAGCGTGCCTTCTTCGATCAGGGAAATCGTCCCATGCTTTAACTCGCCCGCCGCATACGCCTCCGAATGGATATAGGAAATCTCCTTTAATTTCAGGGAGCCCTCCAGAGAAATCGCATAGTCTATGCCGCGCCCGATAAAGAAGACGTCCTTTGCCGCAATATAGCGGTTTGCAAAGCGCTGGATATCGCCTTTATTTGCAAGCAGCATCTGTATCTGCGCGGGGATCGCTTTCAGGTCCTTAATCATGGAAGCGCACGCTTCGTCGCTCAATCTGCCCCGTACAAGCGCAAACTTCATCGCCAGTAAATACAGCGCGATCAGCTGCGCCGTATACGCCTTCGTCGTCGCAACCGCGATCTCCGGCCCCGCCCACGTATACATCACGCGGTCCGCCTCGCGCGCGATCGAGCTTCCGACCACATTCACAATGCCAAGCGTCAGCGCGCCGCATTTTTTCGCTTCGCGCAGCGCCGCCAGAGAATCCGCCGTTTCCCCGGACTGGCTGACAATAATGACAAGCGTTCCCTCGTCAAGAATCGGGCCGCGGTAACGGAATTCACTTGCCAGGTCAACCTCTACCGGAATCCGCGCAAGCCCTTCAAACACATATTTTCCCGTCACGCCCGTATGGTATGCCGAGCCGCACGCCACGATATGGATCTTGCGCAGGCTCCTGATCTCCTCATCGCTCATGCCCAGTTCTTCAATGACGATCTTGCCGTCTTTGATACGCGGATTTAACGTATCGCTGACGGTTTTGGGCTGCTCATTCATTTCCTTGAGCATAAAATGCTCATAGCCGCCCTTTTCCGCCGCATTGATATCCCATTCGATCTGCTTTGCTTCTTTTTCTATCTCCTCGCCGTCAATATTATAAAACCGGATCTGCGACTCTGACAGCACGCCGATCTCCTCGTTCTGGATAAAATAAACCTCTCTGGTGTATTTCAAAACCGCAGGCACATCCGACGCGATCAAATTACCGTCCTCCGCCTTCCCCACAATGAGCGGGCTGTCTTTGCGCACCGCGTATACCAGATCCGGATGCGCGGAAAAAATAATGCCAAGCGCATAAGAGCCCTCCACTCGGTGCATGACCTTTGTGATCGCCTCGATCGGATCGCCTTTATAATAATAGTCAAGCAGCATCGCCACCACTTCCGTATCCGTATCCGAGCGGAATGTATAGCCTTTTGCCGTCAGCTTCTTTTTCAGTTTCAGGTAATTTTCTATAATGCCGTTATGCACGACCGCGATCGTCTCGTCCTGATTATAATGCGGGTGCGCGTTCAGGTCGTTCGGCGCGCCATGCGTCGCCCACCTCGTATGCCCGATGCCGATCGTACCCGGCATCGTCCGGCCGCCATGCGTCTGCTCATCCAATACTTTTAAACGCCCGGTCGCCTTTTGCATCTGTATCTTTTTCCCGTCATAAACGGCCATGCCCGCCGAATCATATCCCCGGTATTCCAGCTTTGACAAGCCGTCCAGCAGGACAGGCGCCGCCTGCCGCTTTCCCACATAACCTACGATTCCACACATATCGCCTTTCCTCCCAATTCTTTAAAATACTTTTTCATACTGCTCTGTAATGTATTCCCAGCTGTAATACCGCCGGATCCTCTCGCGCGCCGTCCGCCCGAGCTGTTCTTGCTCCGCGGCGTCCATCGCGTCCGCCCGCTCGATCGCGGCCGCAAGGCTCCCCTCTTCCTTTGTCCAGTAAAGCGCGCCGTCCTGCGCCACCTCGCGGTTAAACCCGACGTCGAGCAGCAGATTCAGTTTCGTACTGCCAAGCGCTTCCAGAAGGCTCGGATTCGTCCCGCCAACCTCATGCCCATGAAAATACCCGTATGCGTTTTCCCTTATTTTTTTCAGCAGCTGCTGCTCATAAACCGTTCCCGCAAAGCAGATCCGCCCGTCTTTATCAAAGCCCGTTTTTCTCTTCAAATCTTCCAAAAACCCATCCGCCGCCTGCGTGACCAGCACAAACTTTTTTTCCGTACCGGAGCGCATAAACTCCCGAATCATCGTTTCATAATTATTTTCCGGCACAAACCGACCGACAACGAGGTAATACTCCCCCGCGCGCAGCCCGTTTTTTTCATACCATTCCAGAAGCGTGCGGTCTGTATCCGCAAGCTCTGACGG
>CANQQG010000091.1 GCA_947625875.1 uncultured Lachnospiraceae bacterium | reverse complement strand
CACACCTTATCCTACTCATTTCTGACAAATATCCCTTTCTTGCTTATTACCCATTAAGTTTCCGAGACCACTCTGTTCATCAGATATTCTTTCAGGATGTTTCTGTCCTTGCAAATGCGGATCGTCTCTCTGACTGTCTGCGCTGTCATTCCATACAGCTTTCTCTGTTCATCAAAAACCTTACAGAAAATAATGTATTGGTTGATAATATCCTCTGTGTCGCTCTCATAAATAACTTTTGCTTTTACCTCAATATCTACATCTGCGCCGTCAAAAAATTCTTTGGACAGCGATATTGTATCAGGTTTTCTGCCCCTGTTTCCTGTGTAGATGATATATAATTCCGGTTTGGGCATTTTGACTTTTGTACTCTTATACAGGCTTTGCGACGTCCTTTCAAAATATTCATGGTAACTCTGCGCCAAATACAGCAGGATTCGGATTAAAATATTTACCGTCCAACTCGCTTGCGCCTCTAACAACAAAAGCAACCTGTTGTTACCCACCATTATGCCCAAATCATTATAGAGATTATCTGTCAAAACATTGTCTATCGTTACAATGTCCAGCGTGTCCTCTGTTGTGTCCGTATCCTCCGGGTGCAATGTTTTATACAGTTTCAGCAAGTTCTTTTTATCCTGGAAAAGGTCAAGGAACACACTGTTTTTTGCGGTACGCTTTGCCTTAACTTCCTGTGTTTGCTTTGTATCGTCTGACACCTTATCACCTCGATTTCTAAAAACTTGTGGTGCAAGATATGATATATCCTGTTCCTGTTACAGTATTCCGCCTGCCGCCGCAATGATCTCCCCGCAGATTTCCCGGACATCTTTCCCGTCCGTCGCCACGACGATATCCGCCGCCGCCTCATAAAGCGCGCGCCGTTTCTCCATCAGCCCGGCTATATAACCGACATCCATATGCCCGTTTAAAATCGGGCGGTCGTTGCTGTCTTTCACGCGCTCATAAATCGTCTCCGGCTTCGCTGTCAGCAATACGATCCTGCCGCACTGCTTCATCTGCGCCACATTTTCCCCGCGCACAACGACGCCGCCGCCGCAGGAAACGACACACGCTTCCCGCTGCCGGAACTCAGCCACCAGGCGGCTTTCCGCATCCCGGAAATAATCTTCCCCGTATCTGTCAAAAATATCCGCGATCGGCATTCCCTCGCGCCTCACAAGCTCCTGGTCCATCTCGACCAGCTCCATGCCAAGCTCCCGCTTTAAAGCTGCGGCGACCGTACTTTTTCCCGCGCCCATAAACCCGATCAGAAAAATATGCGCTCCTGATTTTTCTTTTTCCATCATATGTGCCTCCCTTTATCGTCTTTTCTGACAGTTTAGCACACTCTGCCCCAAACCGCAACGCAAGCTTCCGGAGTATCTGCTTGACCGCAAAAAGAAAAATATGCTATGATGCATTTAAACACATACAAAAAACAGAACATGAGAAAGTGATATGATTATGCAGACTGTAAAAATCAGAAACCTTATGATTGGAGAGGGACTGCCAAAAATCTGCGTCCCGATCACCGGAACAACTGAAAAAGAAATTTTAAATGAAGCGGTGCTCATCCGCACACTGCCCGCAGATCTTGCAGAATGGCGCGCCGACTGGTACGAAGAAGCGTCCGATCTGAACCAGGTCACAAAAACCGCTGGGAAACTGCGCGAAATCCTCGGCGAACTCCCGCTGCTTTTTACTTTCCGAACCAAAGCGGAAGGCGGGCGACTCGCCATTACATCCGAAGCCTATGAACGGCTGAACCTTGCCGCGGCGAAAAGCGGCGTCGTCGACCTTGTCGACGTCGAGGCATTTTCCACAGATCTTGCGGTTGACACATTCATACATAAGCTGCAGAAAGAAAATGTGAAAGTGATCGCTTCCAACCATGATTTTGAAAAAACGCCCCCAAAAGACGAGATCGTCCGCCGTCTTTGCACAATGCAGGAACTCGGCGCGGATATTGCCAAGATCGCCGTCATGCCGCAGACAAAAGAAGATGTGCTGACTTTGATCTCCGCCACGCTAAAAATGCAGACAAACTATGCGCGCTGCCCGCTTGTCACCATGTCCATGTCCGGCATGGGCGCAGTCAGCCGCATCATCGGTGAATTTTCAGGCTCCGCCATTACCTTTGGCGCGGCCGCAAAAGCATCCGCGCCCGGACAGATCGAAGCCTGTGAGTTGGCGCAATTACGAAAAGCCGTACACAACAGCCTCCGCGCATGATTCCGGTCAGGAAAAGAACCGCTCCTTTACTTCCTGCACCGGCATATCTTTCCCCGTATACAGTTTAAATGCGGAAACGCCCTGCCAGAGCAGCATCCCTTCCCCGCTGATGCAGGTGCAGCCCGCCTCTTTCGCTTCGCGCAGCAGCCTTGTCTCCTTCGGGTTATACACCGCGTCGCACACAACCAGCCCCGGACGGAACGCGGACGTGTCTTTTATGATACTCTCATGATCCATCGGCTTCATCCCGACGATCGTTGCATTGGCAAAAATATCGCTCGATGCAATCTCTTCCTTCATTTTTGCTTCATCATCCATATCATATACATTTACTTTACATTCCGGCCGCTCCGCACGTATCTTTTCAGCCGTCTCCAGCGTGCGCGCAAAAAAGGCGTCTTTTTTATTAAAGATCGTGATCTCCGCCGCCCCGTCAAGCGCGCACTGCACCTGAATTGCGGTCGCCGCGCCGCCGCCGCCCGCTACGGCGATCTTTTTCCCCGCGATCTCAATCCCATGGTCGCGCAGGTTATTTACAAAACCCTCCCCGTCGGTAATATACCCCGTCAGCTTTCCGTCATCATTGACGATCGTATTCACCGCACCGATAATGCGCGCCGCAGGGGAGAGCGCATCCATATATTTTACCGCTTCGGTCTTGCATGGCATTGTCACATTCATGCCGCGCATTTTAAATGTCCGCATAGCCGTTATCGCGTTTTCCACTTCTTCTATTTTGACATCAAACGCCGTATAGACATAATCCAGCCCCAGCCTTTCAAAGCTGTAATTATACATTGCCGGGGAGCCTGAATGCCCGACCGGAGAGCCGATCAGCGCAAGAAGCCCCGTCGTCCCTGATATCCTGTTTTCCATTTCCTTTTCCTCCTGTTCCTGACAACCTGAAAAAGAGCCATTGAAAATCCAATGGCTCTTTTTTCTGCACAATTAGTTATATTTACGTTTTCTTGCAGCTTCGGATTTCTTCTTGCGACGAACACTTGGCTTTTCATAATGTTCTCTCTTGCGAATCTCCTGCTGAATTCCGGCTTTTGCGCAATTTCTTTTGAATCTGCGTAAAGCGGAATCTAACGTCTCGTTTTCTTTTACGATTACATTCGACATAGTCTCACACCTGACCTCCCTCCAGTTGCGTATTGTGCATCTCAACTGTTAGGTTATAATTTAGCACTGAAATCTATTATAACATAATTTTTCCATTCGTCAATACATAAATAAATTTTTACGCAAATTCTTCCGAAACCGCCTATCCATTTTCGGACAAAAGAAGGGAGCGGCTGCTCCATAGATGACACTCTGTTTCGCAACCGCTCTTTTGGGGGGTCTGTTTTTTATTTGAATCGTATGGCGTGGCAGAGATTTTTGTGGCTCTTGGAATAAAGCACACCGTTTGTCTTGTCAAAAGTTATTTTTCCATCATAAAATTGATTTGCCTTGTCAGGATCTCCCTGTCCACCAGCTACTACGCAAAGATCCTTATAAGTTTTTGGATATGTAATTGTCACTTTCACGGTAACTTTTGTAGGGTACGAAAACCACCAGCTGCCATCCGAAAATGTTTTTTCATTCGACTCCTTCCACTTCCCTGCTTTTACTTTTACACCATAAGCGTTCTCCCCTTCCAGACATTCCCCCGTCTGATAATCAACAACACTATAATAATGACCGAAAGCGTAACCGGTAAAACTATCCAAAATACGGTCAACCTCTGTCTTTGCAAGACTATAAGAACGATCCCATTGTACGGTGAATGTCACCTTATTATTCTTTTTCCCTTTTGTTGTCTTCACGTTTTTAATGGTAACGGATCCGTTTTTGTAGATCGATGGATTAACGCAATAATATTGACATGTCACTTTCTTATTATTTTTCAGATCCCACTTGATCGGCAGCTTGGACATAACCGGCGTAGACTTTTTGACAGTAATCTTGACGTCCTTTGTCGCTTTCTTATATTTTTCCGTCGCCGCTGCCGTAACCCGAATCTTATAGGTTCCGCAAGGCAGTCCCTTCTTGATCGTTACGACGCCTTTTTTGCTGACGCTGATGTACTTCCCGCCACTGAGAACCTTGTAGCTCAGCGTCGTCTTTGCGGACGCGCCGATCTGGAACGATTTCTTGTTCATCCGGATGGTATTCTGCGCGTAGGTTTTGCTCGCCGTCTTCACCTTGATGGTCTGACTCTTTGCAACCGGCTCCGTGACCTCCGTATCCGGTTCCGTGACCTCTGTATCCGGTTCCGTGACCTCTGTATCCGGTTCCGTTGTCACCTCATCCTCTGCAGCCATAACCGCCATAGGACTTGGCACGACTGTCAACAACATTGCGCCGCACAAGCCGACTGCTGAAATACGCCGCAGGTTCCTCCTGAATGCGCCTCCATTCAATCTCACAGATTTCTTCATGTTCTTATCCTCCTGTTTTTCCGGGGCTTATCCCCTTTTTATTTAACTTCCTCATGTATCATACCACTTTACCCCCCCCCGCAATACTTTTCCCATATTTTTTCCAAAAATTTCCCGCGTCATATGCCTTCTGCCCAAACCGCCTATCCCACAATCTGATTCAGTTTCCCGTCTTCCAGCCGGTACACCTGATCAACCAGATTCAGCACTCTTTCGTCATGCGTCACCATGACGGCCGCCTTGCCGTATTTTTTCACTTCCATCTGCATCATCTCCACGACCTGCCTGCCGCGTTCCCGGTCAAGGCTCGCCGTCGGCTCGTCCGCAAGGATAACGTCCGGATCATTTATAAATGCCCGCGCAATGGCGATCCGCTGTTTCTGGCCGCCCGATAATTGCGAAGGGTACTGGCCACTGCAATCCGCAAGGCCGAGCTCCTCCAGCATACCGTCGATATTTACCGTCTCCCGATAAGCCCTCGACTGAAACATGGAGAGCTGCTCTCTTGCCGTCAGATACGGCAAAAGCTGATGGTTCTGAAAAATAAACCCGATATGCTCCCTTCTTATTTTCGTCCAGTTCTTTTTCCGATGGCCGGACTGATTTTCTCCATTGATCACTACATCGCCCGCATCCGGCGACAGCAGCATTCCCGCAATCTCAAGAAATGTGCTTTTGCCGGAGCCGGACGGCCCTATGACCGCGATAAACTCCCCTTTTTTTACATTCAAAGAGATATCGTCCAGCACCACATTTTTTCTCTGGCCGTCCTGATATGCTTTTGAAATGTGATGCAGTTCTAATGCATATCCGCTCATTCCTGCGCACCTCCGATCGCTTTCATTGGATCCACCTTAGAAATACTTCTTACGGAAATCAGGCTCGCCGCCACAGATACCAAAATAAATACAGCCAATAAAATCCCCACCTTTTCATTTTTCAGGTAAAACGGCATTGTCTGCGGAAGCGCTGCAGCCATTCCATAAGTCAGCGCCGCCGCAAGGACGGCTCCACACGCCGCGATCATGCACACCTGGCTCGCCGCCATGCCGGCCAACTGTTTCATTTCCACGCCGATCGCCTTCATAACGCCGAACTGTTTCTGCTTCTGAATCGTCAGGATATAGTAAAAAACGCCGATAATGACAGCGGTAACGACGACCAGCACCCAGACGATCATCGTAATGGTCATATGCTCTGCCGTATACGACGGAATATTTTTTATGATATCCGCCTTTGCGATTATCTCCGTCCCGTCCAGCCGGATATTTTCTATCTCTGTCCCACGAACCGCAATTGCATGGCAGGACGCTTCATACGACGGGTTCAGCAGCCTGCGGATCTCCTGATAAGCATCCGTTGTGATAAATCCGACCGAAGTATGCCCATACATCTGATCCTTTGCAAAACCGATGACGGTAAATTCCAGGCCCGTTGACGAATCACAAACCGTATCCCCGAGCGCAATGCCTTCGGCTTTAAAATCATCATCCAGGATGATCGGGTTTTCGGCGCCGCTCTCCTCAAACGACTCCCCTTCCGCCACATCCGGCGCAAGGAAACTCCCGCGCTCAACCGCAAAATAAGTAACATTTAACTTTTCCGCGTCATCCGCTTTCGTCAGATACATCCGCTGGATATCCAAAAGAGCAAGCTCCGCGTCCGTCTGCTCCGCCGCCTGTTCATAAACGCCCATATCCAGCTCAGAAACGGTGATCAGGCTTTCCGCAGAATCACTTAAAAGAAAGTAATCCACATCCATATCGTCCACAGCGGAAATAACCGCCCTTCCAAGCCCTTCCACCAATCCTGACAAAAACAGCGACATAAACATCAAAAGCACAATGACCAGCTCGATCAAAATATACTTTTTCTTACTGTAACACAGCTCTTTCCATGCTAATTTCATTTCCCGGCTCCTTCCTGGCAAAAAATTATGATGTTTTAAGCAGCACAAGCATTTCGGCGCCCGCCCCTTCTTTGCTCCTGCATTCCAGCTCTCCATCTAAAAGTTCCACAACCCGTTTCACAATGGAAAGCCCCAGCCCGTTTCCCTCTTTCCTGTGCGACTCGTCACACTGATAAAATTTATCAAAAATATATGTCTGTTTTTCCTCCGGAATCCCGATCCCCTCATCTCTCACAGAAACAAGGACTCCATGTTCCCCTGCCCTCCGACCGGAAATATGAATTGTCGTGCGCGCGTCCGAATATTTCATCGCATTATCGATCAGGTTGATCCAGATATGCTGTAAAAGGTCGGCGTCGCTTTCTATCGTCACAGGCTCCAGGGCCAGATCAAAGTTTTGCCGCTTTTTCTCCCATTTCTCTGACAACAGTATGACGCACTTCCGAATCTGTTCATCGACTGCCACCGGCTCATGCCGCATGACGATCTCCTGATGTTCCAGCTTCGATATATGCAGCATATTTTCACACAGCCTTGAGATCCGCCCCGCCTCATCATGCACAAGCGACATATATTCCCTGTACGCCTCCTGTCCCGTCTTTAAACCGCGCCTTATAGCCAAGCCCCCTGACCGTCACGATCTCAAAATCAGGGTTCGCTTCAAACTTCCGGCGGATTTTTTTGATGTGGGCGTCCACATTCCTTTCATCGGTATCCGCCTCCATCCCCCATATCTCGTCCAGCAATTCGAGCCTCGTAAAAATTTTATTCGGGTTATTGAGCAGCTTAAACAGCAGATAAAATTCCTTCGGCGGCATATCGACCGTCTTCCCGCCGGTGCGGACGGTCAGTGATTCATAGTCAAGCAGCGTATTGTTTATGGCCAGCTTTTTTTCATTTACAAGCTGCGACCTGCGCAGCAGCGCCTTTACCCGCAATAACATTTCTTTCAGGTTCAGGGGCTTTATCATATAATCGTCCGTTCCCGCAATGAAGCCTTTTTCCATATCTTCCATCTGGCTTTTTGCGGTGATCATCAGGATCGGCAGATTATAATGCGCTGCGCGCAGATCCCTTGTCAGTTCATAGCCGTCCCGCTTTGGCATCATGATATCACTGACCACAAGGTCAATATGCTCCCTGTCCATAATGCCGAGCGCCTCGTCCCCGTCAAAAGCGGCAAAGACCTGATACTGCTCCTGCCGCAGCTTTGCGCAGATCATTTTATTCAATGTGGGATCGTCCTCAACAACTAATATGGAAAACATATGGCTCTTCCTTTCTCACACCGCTGTCTGCGTTTTCTCATCCGCCCCGGACCGCAGGAGCGCTTCCACCCGGTCTCTGCGTTCATACAGGACGCAGCCGCCCTTATGTTCCTCCATAAGCGCATCTCCGCTGCGAAGATCCGTAAAAAGTTTTGAATGGAGCGCCTCCGCCAGCGGCTGATTCCTGACATTGCTGTCAGAATACGGGGAAAACGGGCAGGGCTCCGCGCCTCCATGCGAATTGATATGGAAAAACCCGCGCCCCGCCGCAAGGCAGCCGCCGGAGCTTTTCTCATCTCCCGGAAAAGAAATGAAGAGGATATCCTCATGTTTTTTCCGATGCGCCGCGACTTTCTGCGCAAGCAGCTCCCGCTCGCCATTCTCCAGCGCAAGCCGCTCCGTCTGCGGGGACGTCGGGACAAACTCCACATAAAATACCGCCCTGCACCCCTTTTCTATCAGATCGTCTATGAACTTTTCCGACGTCACTTCACTGAGGTTTTCTTTCGTTACCGTAATGGACGCCCCAAACAGGATATTTCTTTTTTTCAGCTCCACCATGACGTCTGACAACTTTCCATAAATCCCCCTGCCGCGCCTTGCGTCTGTTTTTTCCATGCCTCCCTCAATCGAGAGGACAGGGGCCAGGTTGCGGCTGCTGTCAAAGATCTGTAAATATTCCTCAGTGATCATCGTGCCATTGGTAAAGACGGGAAAAAGGATATTCGGCATTTTCGCCGCCTCGCGTATGACGTCTTTGCGCACCAGCGGTTCCCCGCCAAGCAGAATGATAAAACCGACTCCCATATCCCCGGCTTCCCGAAACACCCTGCGCCATTCTTCCGCGTCAAGCTGCCCCACCGGCTCCCCGTCCTCACAGGTATTCACCGACCGCGCATAACAGCCGCTGCAGTGCAGGTTGCACAGGCTGGTAATGCTCGCAATCAGAAATGGCGGCACATGCGTCCCTCTCTCAGCCATATTTTTTCTCTTTTCCGCCGCCGCCTTGCTTGCCAAAGCATATTTTGCCATAAATATTTCTTCTTTCGGGCAAAAGAGCGACGTCTTAACAATGCTTTTTACCATTTTTTCAACGCTGGCCGCAAGATATTCTTCCAGGTTAAATGCTTCTTCCATGCTCTGCCTCCTTCACTGCCTGCAGGGCAAATTTTTTCACAGCCTTTATATCCTGTTCATCCGGCTTCCCCCTGTGCATGGTTTTAAAAGAGCCTTTACAATGGAACTCCTTTTCCGAGAGATGAAGGCCCTTTTCCTTTGCCAGCTTCTGCATCTGCCCGTAAGTACCGTTTTTAACGCCTCGGCTATGGCGTCTGCAAGTTTTTTGGTATTTCCCGACTTACTGTAATACCGGACTGCTACCTTCATTCCATTCCCTCCATCTCATGTTTTCCTGCGCCTGATCCCCTGTAATGGCAGGCCAGATTTTTCCAACAGAAAAATTATACGACGGTTTTGTGACCTGAATGTGACCTTTCCGATTTTTTCGCATACTGCTTTAAATAGATTCCCGTCTTACTGCATTCACACGCGCAGATCTCCTCCGGCGTCCCCGCCGCGACGATCTCGCCGCCCCGGGCTCCGCCCTCCGGCCCCATGTCGATCACATAATCCGCATTCCCTATCACATCCAGATCATGCTCGATGACGATGACCGTAGCGTCGTTGTCAACCAGACTTTGAAAAACCCGCAGAAGCGTCTCAACATCCAGCGGATGCAGGCCGATGGTCGGCTCGTCAAAGACAAAGACCGAACCGGACTGCCCCTTTCCCATCTCGCCGGCGAGCTTCAGCCTCTGCGCCTCCCCGCCCGACAGGCTCGGCGTCTCCTCACCAAGCGTAAGATAGCCGAGTCCCAGATCATGAAGCGTCCGGAGTTTCCGTTCGATACGCGGAAGATCTGCGCAGACCGACAAAGCCTCGTCAACGCTCATATCCATGAGCTCCGGCAGGGTGCAGCCCGTCTCCGCTTTTTTCGGGATCCTGCGTATCAGCCCCGCTTCCTTCGCGTAACGGGAGCCGCCGCAGTCCGGGCAGGGAATGTCCACATCGGGCAGGAACTGCACATCCAGACTGATCATTCCCGTACCGTCGCAGGTTGGACAGCGGAGCTTTCCGGTATTATAGGAAAAATCACCCGCCCTGTATCCCCTCGCCTTTGCGTCGGCGCTTCTCGCGTAGACCTTGCGCAGTTCATCATGGATATCCGCATACGTGGCGACCGTAGATCGGACATTGACGCCGATCGGCGTGGCGTCAATCAGCTTGACCTGCGCGATCCCGTCAGCGGAAACGGCTTTCACATGCTTTGGGAGCCGGTTTCCCCGTATGGACGCCTCCAGAGCCGGAATCAGGCTTTCCAGAACCATGGTCGTCTTGCCGGATCCGGATACGCCGGTCACCGCAATCAGCCGCCCTTTTGGAAAATCCACCTCCAGCGGCTTTACTGTGTGGATCTCCGATGTGGACAGATGTATGGTTCCGAGGGAAAACATTTGCTCCGGCTGGATATGTTTTCCGATACAGATGGCCGACCTCCCGGTAAGAAAACCGCCGATGCGTGAGGCCGGATTGTCCGCCACCTCCGCAGGCGTTCCCTGCGCGATGATCGTCCCGCCGCCCGCGCCCGCCTCCGGCCCGAGCTCAATGAGCCAGTCCGCCGCGGAAAGCACATGGACGTCGTGATCCACAAGCGCCACTGAATTTCCGTCGGCGACCAGATCGCGCATCACGCCTCTTAGCCCCTCCAGATTCGACGGATGCAGGCCAATAGACGGCTCGTCCAGCACATACAACACGCCGGTCGTGCGGTTGCGCACCGCGCGGGCAAGCTGCATCCGCTGCCGCTCACCCGTCGAGAGCGTGGACGCCGCGCGGTCGAGCGCAAGATAGGAAAGTCCCAAATCCATCAAACGGCCGGCGGCGCTCTGAAACGACTCGCAGATACGCTCCGCCATCGGACGCATTTTCTCCGGCAGAGAAGCCGGAACGCCGGCAACCCACTCCACCAGATCGGAGAGTGTCATGGCACACGCCTCTGCAAGGGAAATGCCCCGAAGTCTCGGCGCGCGCGCCGCGTCACTGAGCCTTGTCCCGCCGCAGTCCGGGCACACATCCTGACGCAGGAACTTTTCCACCCGCTTCATGCCCTTCTCGTCTTTCACCTTAGACAGGGCGTTTTCCACTGTGTAAGTGGCATTAAAGTAGGTAAAATCCATGTCGCCCGCGGCGCCGCTGGTTTTGTTCTGGTAAATGATGTTCTTCTTGACAGCGGGGCCGCGGAAAACGATGTCCCGCTCCTTCTCGGTCAGCTCCCGAAACGGCACGTCGGTGCGGACGCCCATTGCGCGGGCGATATCTTTCATCAGCGACCACATCAGCGTCTGCCAGGGCGCGACCGCTCCCTCGTCGATCGACAAAGACTCGTCCGGCACAAGCGTCGATTCGTCCACCGTTCGGACAATCCCCGTACCATCGCATTTTTTACACGCGCCCTGGCTGTTGAAAGCGAG
>CANQQG010000090.1 GCA_947625875.1 uncultured Lachnospiraceae bacterium | reverse complement strand
GAAGTGTCCGCGCTCATGGAAGTGTTCGTAAACAGCAGCGCCTATGACGCCCGGTTTCCAAAGACTTCCAGCAGCAAACGGCGGTATAAAGAAACGGAAGGAGGCCTGGATACGATGTGTGAGATCATGGAAAAGCTCCGCAATGAGGCAAGAACGGAAGGCAGGAAGGAAGGCAGAAAGAAGGGCAGGAGAGAAGGCAGAAGAGAAGGCAAACTGGCTACACTCTCCGCCCTTGTCAGGGAAGGCGTCCTCACGCTCCCGCAAGCCGCCAGGATGGCGGAGATGTCGGAAGACGTTTTTGCTGAAAACATGAAAAAATTCCCAAAATAAACGGCAAAATGGGAAAATACCTTTTGCAGAATTGGGCATTTTAAAAGCGGGCGCTATAAACAGCGCCCGCCATTATTCAGGAATCAGGATCACAAACCGGAACGTCCGCCCCTCATGCCTTATCTATCACACAAAAGCCCCCGTATTCTTCCACCGTTTCCCTGATATTCCCAATCCCTATTCCATGCATTTTTGCATCCTCTGTTTTGCTTGTCAAAAACTGGCTGCCTGCCACAGAAGGCTCTTTTGCAAAGTCGTTTTCCACAGACAGCATGGTCTGGCCGCCTTCCCTTACAAATTTCAGCTTAACGGCAGCGCCGTCACATTTTTCGCTTGCTTCGTATAAAAAATCCCATATATGCGTTTCCATCAAAATTTACTCCTGTAACAGATATATTCATTCCTTTTTCAATTATAGATAATCTTTTTCAGGGATACAAGCAGAATCTTTCCAACCTGTAACGCCACTCATTCTTCCGGCAGCAAAATCGTTATAAAAAAAGTATGCCCCGTCTCCCCGCACAAATAAGTCCCATCGAGTTCCCTCACCATTTTCCTGACGCTCTTAATCCCTACGCCATGCCTCTCTCCGTCTTTTTTGTCTGTCAGAAGCTCCGGGTTTTTCTTTAATACGGATTCCCCTATGTAATTCTCCACCCGTATCATAAACATTCCCTTGTATCCGGACAGCCCGACCTCGATTCTCCGTTTTTCTTCTTCCTCTTTCATTTCCGCTTCGACCGCATTGTCGATCAGGTTGGACAAGATCATGCTGACCTCTGCCTGCCCCCGTTCCGGAACTGCGCCTGTGATCTTTGCCTCATAAGAAATGCCGTTTTTCCTGCAGAGCTCAACCCTGCCATTTAAAACCGAATTCACCGCGCTGCTGTTTGTTAGGTAGATCTGCGTCTGGCCAAACCTGCTTTCCGTCACCTCCTCCAGATATTCTATGGCCTGCCCGACCTCCCCTTCGTAAAGCATCCCCAGCGCCACTGTCAAATAACGTTTCAGGTCATGCCGCAAAATCTGGCTGTCCTCATACATCTCCCCGATCCTGCCAAGCGTATCCTTTTCCCCTTCTATCCGCATATTCAGGATTTTATTTTCTGTCCGGTAATAAATCTGCTTGTTTAATTTATAGATGCATATGCTGACCGCTATGCCAACGGCCAGCAGCCCTATGGCAATGCCGATGAGCTGCGCCTCTTCACCGGCGTCTAAATGCCCTGCCTTTGTAATATCCGCAAGCACTGACCCCACAGCCAGAATCCCTGCATACAGGAAAAACGCCGTCAGCCACTCCTGGTATTCAAACTGTTCCCGTTCCCTGGCCATGGCCAGAAAGACCAGCACACAGGCGAGCAGCGCCTTATGCAGCACAATCGCCAGCGCCCTCAACGCCGTCCCTTCCTTATAAAGCATATCCAGATCCACCCGCAGCAGCAAGGCAAGCCCATAAATGACGAAAAAATTCGTAAGCAGCAGGATCATGTCATAACATGCTGCAAAAAACAGCTTGCTGCCAATCCCCTTCTTTAAAAACAACATGGAAAAAACCAGCTCCAGCGTTAGGATTACCGCTATCTGCGCCACAGAATTGTCAGATAAAAACGGAAGGACGCCAAGCATCCCCACAAAAACCAGACAGACCGGATAAAACATACCGCCCTGAAAGCGTTCTTTTCTCCCCAGCGCCGCCGTAAGAAAAAGCGCCGCGCCCGCGCCGTCAAACAGGCTCGCCGCCAGTTCCGCAGACTCATATATAAAACGCATTGACAAACCTCTCCACCCCTTCCGTAAACTGCATCCCTGCTTTTTCCGCCCTGTCCCTGCTGACCGGGAGTTTCTCTGCATTGTCCAGTATGACTGCATCCGGCCGGAAGGACGCAATATAGCGGATATTTACCAGATACCCCTTATGCACCCGAATAAAGCCATAATCGCCCAGACCTTTCTCACAGTCAGACAGTCTCCCCCGGAACTGGCGTGTTTCCCCCTGCAGGTGTATCTTGATATAATGCTTATCGCTTTCGATATAAAGGATATCCTTTATCGCAAATTTTTCCTGCGCCTTTCCCCTGCCCAGGGACACAGCATACATTTCACCCGCAGTCTTCTTCAATGCCGCTTCAACCGCCTCCCCCAGCTCGTCCCCGATCAGGCTTTTGCGAACAAACCTGAGCGGGCGGCATCTCACTGCATCGAAAACCATGTCCGTCCTGTTTGTCAAAAATATGACGTTCAGCAGCGGATACCGCTCAGCCAGGCAGTTTGCGACTTCTATTCCGGACATCTGTGGCATGTCAATATCCAAAAATACCGTCTCGATCTTTTGTTTTTCAAGCCCCTCCAACAGCTCACAGCCTGTCTGGTATTTATAGATATCCATCCCGATCTGCAGCTTTTCCGCTGTTTTCTTTAATTCATCTTCAATCCTCGCTATCGCTGACGTCTCATCATCACATATGGCCACTACCACAATAAACCCTCTCCTCCCGGATATAAAATGTCCGCACGTCTTTTTCTAATTATATCCGCACAATGCCATGGGTTCAAGATTTTTTATCCCATCCTCTCACCTCTCCTGCTGCCGGAAGCGATATGTCTACTATGGCTTCTGCTGACTTCTCACAGTTCGTTGTTACTGCGGCTAATGAGGCCGCCTGTGAGACCTCGCGGGATAAACCTGCCAGTCTTTCCTCGTCTGCCTGATTTACGCCTGTGGGTTACGGTTGCCTTTTGGACTTCGCTGTCTGCGGTCAGCTTATCCGCCACAAACGCCTTCATATCAGGTTTCTGTTCGTCAGGCTACGATTTCGCTATCCCTTCTTCTCGCCTACACCTCACGATGTAAACCTTGGGAGTTGCTTTAGGGTTCGTTGGCAACTACGCCCCTTGTGGACTTTCACCACAGACTGACGGCATACCCGTCATACTGCAAAAAACCATGGGAACATTCCGTTCCCATGGTTTTATATGAAAAGAAAATGTGATGCCAGATTTAGTTATTGATCAGCTTGCTGCTCTCATCATTCCAGCTGTAAAGCTTGCGCACTTCTTTACCGACCGCTTCTGACGGATGCTCCGCCGCTTTCTTGCGCATCATCTGGAAATGCACCTGACGGCCAGCCGGTGACATATCAAGCAGGAAGTCTTTTGCGAACGTGCCGTCCTGGATATCCGCAAGGATCTTCTTCATCGTCTTTTTGGTTTCTTCTGTGATGATCTTCGGCCCGGTCACATAATCGCCGTATTCCGCCGTATTGGAGATCGAATAACGCATCCCCTCAAAGCCGGACTGATAGATCAGGTCAACGATCAGTTTCATCTCATGGATGCATTCAAAATATGCATTCCTCGGATCATAGCCCGCTTCCACCAATGTCTCAAAGCCCGCCTGCATCAATGCGCAGACACCGCCGCAAAGCACAGCCTGCTCGCCAAAGAGGTCTGTCTCCGTCTCAACGCGGAATGTTGTTTCCAGCACACCCGCCCTTGCGCCGCCGATGCCGAGCGCATATGCCAGCGCGAGATCCAGCGCTTTGCCGGTCGCGTCCTGATGAACCGCCACCAGACAAGGAACGCCTTTTCCTTCCTGATACTCGGAACGAACCGTATGTCCCGGTCCCTTTGGAGCGATCATCGTAACGTCTACATCCTTCGGCGGTACGATCGTGCCGTAGTTGATATTGAATCCATGCGCAAACATCAACATATTGCCTGCCTCAAGGTTCGGCTCAATGTCTTTTTTGTACATATCAGCCTGCTTTTCATCATTGATCAGGATCATGATGATGTCAGCCATTTTTGCGGCTTCCGCCGTATTATACACTTCCAGCCCCTGCGCTTCCGCTTTTGCCCTGGACTTGCTGCCCTCATATAAGCCAATGATGACCTTGCAGCCTGAATCCTTCAGGTTTAACGCATGGGCATGTCCCTGACTGCCATAACCAATGATCGCGATTGTCTTCCCCTCTAACAATGAGAGATTGCAATCTTCCTGATAATAAACTTTGTTTGCCATTTTTACAGCCTCCTAAAAATTAATCTAAATATGTAACATCGGAAGAACCCCTGGTCAAGCCAGTTATTCCGGTCCTGGCGAGTTCAAGAATCTCATAACCGGACACCAGATCCAGAAAGGCGTCCAGCTTTTCCTGATTCCCGGTCAGCTCAATCACCATGGAATCCCTTGTGACGTCGACTACCTTTGCGCGGAAGATCTCCGTAATGCTCAGAATCTCCTGCCGGTTCTTTTCCTGTACGCGGAGCTTTACCAGGATCAGTTCCCGCGTTACGGAACTCCCGCTTTCAAGTTTTTTTATGTCAAGGACGTCTTCGAGCTTTGCAAGCTGGTTTTCGATCTGCTGCAGAATCAGCTCGTCCCCGCTTGAGACGATCGTGATCCTCGTATATTTCGGATCAGCGGTCACGCCCGCAGAAATGCTGTCAATATTATATCCGCGCCTGCTGAACAGCCCTGAAATATGGCTCAGCACGCTGGATGTATTCTCAACCAATAAAGATAACGCCTGCTTCCTCATAACATCCCTCTTTTCTCAGTATACAATCACACAACTTTTATTGTAGCAGATTCAGAAAGAATGTCAATCAATTTTTCGCCAGAACAATGTTTTTTAATATCTCTTTATTTTCTTCGAAGGCGTTTTTTCAAACTCCGTCTCGCGCACTTTCAGGCTGTAAACCTTTTTGTAAGCCGGGGCCTCTTTGTTATAATCGTCGATCAGCCCCTGCAGCGCCGCGCGGATATCCGTTATCTCTTTTTTCTGCGCGTATTCATAGTCCGGGAAGATCTCCGCCTCGATCACGCCCTCCGCCTCGCGCACAAGGATCTCCTGCACGATGCGCGCGGATCCGATTTTATTTTCCAGCTCTTCCGGCGATACGTTTTCCCCGTTCTTTGTGATAATCAGGTTTTTCTTGCGCCCTGTCAGATGGACAAAATGCTCCTCGTCCACATAGCCCAGGTCGCCCGTCCGCAGCCAGCCATCCGCTGTGAGGGCTTCCGCCGTTTCCTCCGGCATTTTATAATAACCCATCATCACGCTGCTGCCGCGCACCCACAGCTCTTCGTCTACCGTCTTCGCCTCGCAGTTCGGGATCAGCTGCCCGACCGCGTCCTTCTTCCGGTTCCAGCTGTACGACGTGCTGATCAGCGGAGAGCACTCGGTCATGCCGTAGCCCTGCAGGATCTTAACGCCATATCTGTCAAACATATCAATATACGCCGGGTTTAAATACGCGCCGCCGCTGCAGATCGTGTGGAACTGTTCGCCGAACACCTCTTTCTTTACGGCTTCCGGCGGAAGGCCCGCCGCGTCTTCGAGCTTCTTTGCCAGCGTCTCGATCATAAGCGGCACCATCAGCATGACATTCGGCTGAAACAGCCTGATATTTTTCGCGACGCGCAGCAGCGAATCGTTAATGCAGATCACGCTGCCGAGCGAAAGGCCGGCCAGGATATCCATGCTCAGGCAATAGGCATGGTGGATCGGCAGCACCGATAAAAGAACCGTCCGCGGCGGGAATTTCATGTCAAAGCAGGTCGCGTTTTCCGCCATATTCCGCTGCGTGAGCATAACGCCCTTGCTCTTTCCGGTCGTGCCGGACGTAAACATGATCATGCACAGCCTGTCCGGATCGATCTCCGCCGAAAATCCCGGCTGCTCTTTGCCGATCAGCTCCCAAAACGCCAGCGCGTCGCCGTCGCCGGTTTCCTTTTGCATGGAGATCAGGTATTTCAGCTTCGGGCAACGGTCTTTGACGATCGCAGCCACGTCCTTTCGGATCTCATCCAGCACAAGCACAGTCGCGTCCGAACGGTCGACCAGCTCGCACAGATCTTCCGCGGGAAGCGACACATCGAGCGGTACGGCGACGCTCGCGCTGTTTACAATGCCAAAAAACGCCACAAGCCATGGATAAGACGTCATGCCTGTCAATGCGATATGCGCGCCCTGTTCCCCTAAAGACGCGAGCGCAGCGGAAAATTTCTCACTGTCCTCTTTTAACTGCGTATACGACTTCGCCTCTATGGTATCCTTTGCGATCTTATAACGGACCGCGTCTTCGCCGCCGTATGTTTCAGCGGCGTTTGCAATAATATCCCTGATCGTGCGATAAAGCATAGATTCTCCCCCTTTTTCTTATGCCGTCAGCTTTTCCAGATAATCGACCGCTTCCTGTACGGTGCGGATATTTGCGGCTTCCTGCTGGTCGATCTCGATGTCAAACTCATCTTCCAGCTCGCCGAGCATACTCATAAAATCAAACGACGTAAAGCCCAGATCCTCCACAATCCGCGATTCCGGCGTGATATTTTCCGGCTCCACTTCCACATAATTTACCATAATCTCTACCAGCTTCTCAAACATTTCCTTTTTCCTCCTTAAATCAGCTTAATGATCTCACCGACCGACAGATCCGGATTCTCAATGCCCTTAAACATGATCTTGCAAAGATAATAATACAGGTATTCCAATTCCTTTCTGGAAACCGCTTTTACCTGATGCTCAAAACTGAAATCCAGCCCGTTATCGTCCGGACGGTGCATAACGGTCAGGTACATCGCCTGCGTCGTCGCGCCGTTCGGGTACCATTTCGTCTTATAAGTGATATCGCCGAGGCGGTCGAGCCCTTTTTCCTTTAACGTCATCGGCTGGTACGTCAGCGACATCGGCTCATACGTATAGCCCGGCTCGGTCGGGAACACTTTGCCGCGGTGCGCAAAATAAGCGACCGGATTATAGCTCGCGTGGCGGAACATCTCATTCTGTTTGTCGCGGATCTCATAAATGCCCTGGATAAACGTCTTATCCTCGGAAATAATGGTGCGGAACGGGAACGAATGGATCCTTGTGCCGCCGGATTTCTTTTCCTTTAACGTCGCGCGCCTTGCGATCGCCGTATTAATCGAGACATCGTCGTTGCCGTTCATCTTCTGGTAATACGTGCGCAGCCCCATCAGAAGCAGGCACACGAGCGAGACATGGTATTCCTCGCAAAATTGCATTAAACGCTGCGTCGGCTCCTCTTCGAGATGGAACACGTCAAGCTCGGAGTCCACAGAATCCGACACATTCAGCGCCGCGCGCAGGTTCGGGTTGCCCGTTTTCTCACGCGCCATCTCAAGCTGCCCCGGCCCGTTAATGCCATTATAGATCGGCTCGGATTCTTCGATCAGTTTTTCAAACCATTCGGCGTCGCGTTTCTGCGCCTTCGATCCCGCCTCATACGCGAGGTCTTTCTGTAACTGTTCGATATAAGACGCCATCGGCTTCGGATAATCAATGCCCTCATACACTTTATTGCAGTAAATCTGGATCGCATCGCTCATAAAACAGATCAGCGACTGCGCATCCATGGTCATATGGTCAACAAGCAGGTAAACGCCGTTATACCCGTCCGACGTGCTGATCATGACGATCCGGTTCATCGGGGAATCCTCGCGCGCAAACGGCACAGCCGTCCATCTGCGCATTTCCGCCTCCGCCTCTTCCATGGATTTGTCCCGGAAATCCACATATTCAATCTCGCGTTCTTCTTTTTCCACGACATACTGGTACCATGTGCCGTCCTTATCCTTCGCAAAACGCAGGCGCATACACTCGCAGCGATCAATCGCCTCATAGATCGACTGCTTTAACACTTCCCAGTCCAGCTCCACCTGGATCGTGAGGCTCGTGCCGATATTCAGCACTTCCTTTTTCGGGCAGAAATCCATATAAAAAAGATGGAATTTCTGGGCGTTGGTCAGCGGATATACCGGATAACCTTTTCTTGTTTTCATCATTGGACAGTTCCTCCTATAAACTCTGTCATTGCATTTTCATAAGCTTCCATATCCTTATAATAGCTCTCTGCATGAGCCGCCCCCGGTATGATAAGCTTTGTAACCTCAGATGCGCAGTTTGCCTCGATTTCATGGCACATCTCGCATGGCACAAACGTATCCGCCTCCCCATGGATCAGCAGAATCGGAACCTTTGCCTTGCGCACCTCCCTTGCCGCGTTGCATTCGTCCAGCCCATAGCCCGCAAGCCTGCGGTTTGCCATGTCCGTAATCTGTATCATCGGAAACGCCGGAAGATGGTACATCGTCCGCAGCACATGGGTAAACACATATTTCGGCGAAGTAAACCCGCAGTCCGATATGACGCCCTTTACCTGCTGCGGCAGCCGCAGGCCGCTCGTCATCAGCACAGTCGCAGCCCCCATGGAAATGCCATGCAGGATGATCTGCACCTCTTTCCCGCAGTGGTTGATAACCCAGTCAATCCAGCCGCAGGCGTCAATACGGTCCAGACAGCCGAACCCGACGTATTCGCCCTCGCTCTCCCCATGCGCGCGCTCGTCCACGATCAGCATACTGAAACCGTTCCTTATATAATAATCCGACAGCCCGGCATAATCATTCAGGCCGCTGCTCGTATAACCATGGAAACAGATCACCGCTTTTTTCTCATCTCCCTGCGAGAAATACGTCGCATGGAGCTGCAGTCCGTCCCCCGAAGATTTATAGACCTCTTCATGCGGCTGCGCCATGAGCCGCTCCCTCCGCTCCTGTATCAGCGGAGTGTACTGGCTCCAGTCCGTCCCCGCCATTTTCATGGTACGTTCCACATCCGATTTATTGCGCCGCATCGTCCTGCGGTATAAATATGCGGAGCCGCCCGCCTCCGCCGCTATGAGCAGACCGGCAAACGCCGCCGCTTTTTTCTTTCCTTTCATGCTGTTTTACATCCCCGTCCGTCTTATATTTACTTTACGCTTATTTCTCTTTTTTCTTTTTGCCTTTGCTCTCGATCAGATCCTTTAATTTGAGCGCCTTTTCGATATTCCCTTCCACTTTCAGCTTCTGCAGCGTGACAGCGAGCACCGGATCCAGCTTCCCTTCCGCGATCTTCATAAACGTCTCCGCCTTCCCGGTAAACATCGCGTCCCGGTCAAAATACTCATACGGCTCCACGTAAAGCGCGCTGTCCTTTACCTCCACATAAAAAATGCCCTCCGCTTCCCCGGTAATATTGAACTGGTATGCCAGATGCTCCTGGATGCCGCTGACGTCAGCCTCCATGAACTTCCCTTTTATCTCTGAAAAAAAGTCTGCGTATGTCATGATCTTCCCTCTGCTTTCTGACCAATGGTCAATGATTTTTTTAACTGTTATGGATTAACCTTACCATTTATCTGACCGTTGGTCAACCTTATTTTTAAGAAAAAAACAAACAGAAAAAAAATTTATTTCTGTGAACAATTACCAAAGGAAATATGCTATACTTAATAACTACGATACCCTTTGTATGGACATTTATACAGAAAGGCGACCGACTATGGCAGAACCGACAAAATACGACAGGATTTTAAACGCGCTCCAGTCATTACTGGAAAACGAAGACATGAGTTCCATCTCCGTAAGCAGGATCGCGGAGACAGCCAATATGAGCAAAGGCAGCATCTACTATTATTTTTCTTCAAAAGACGCTGTGTTAGAGGCGCTGATCGAGCGCAGCTATAAAAAACCGCTGGAAACGGCCAAAAACCTCGCCAGGCAGACCGATATCGCGCCGTTTACGCGCATGGCGATGATCTTTCAGGCGTGCCAGAACTCGTCGAGCGAATATCTGTCGCAAAACAGGAAATCCTCCCTGGTGAGCGCGCAGGAAGCGGCGTATCTGCACCAGAAATACCTGAATTATCTGATCTGTGAATTAAAACCGGAACTGACGGAGATCATCCGACAGGGCATCGACCGCGGGGAGATCCATTTCGACTACCCCGCCGCGCTTGCCGAGATCGTACTGATCGTGCTGACCGTAAAGCTCGGGAATACGCTCGTCCCGTCCGAACCGGAAGAAACCGAGGAGGTCATGCGCGCGCTCGTTTCCCTGTTGGAAAAAGGGACGGAAAATCCGGCCGGCTCCATGAATTTCCTGCTCTCCCTTTCATAAACGGGGCTGCCGCAGTCAGGCGGCAGCCCCGTTTTATGTGCATTATTGATTTTTCTTATACCCGCATTTCGGGCAGACCGGACTCCCCTTATACACATATCCGCAGCGGAAACAGCAGATTTTATCATGCGTATTTTTCGCCAGATACGCCACTTCCCGCGATGCGGGCTTTTCCTGCAGGTAATGGACAAATTCCTCCAGAATGCCCGCCCACGCCTTCATTTCTCCCGTACTGACCGCGTACGGGAGCTTATGCTTTACCCCGTCCTTTTCTTCTATCGTGATCCTGCGGTTTAAAAGGCCCGTCGACGCATCGATCGACCGGACGGCTGAGACCGGCACCCGGTACGCTTTCAACAGCGAACTGTAAAATATATGCTCCGGCGTCAGGACCATGCCCTCCCTGCCGCTCCCGCCGCGCGAAGTGTCGACAACCAGAATCGGATATTCAAACGGCCCGCGCCCGCCCGCATACGCGGCCAGCGCGGAGTCGATCAGCGCCGTTTCCTCCGGTTCGGCGGTCTTTAGCAATACCTTCCTCGCCGGGTAAAAATAGTGTTTCGGGTTTTCCCTGATCTTATCGCCGATATCGTCTTTTAATTTGCGCACCAGAAGCTCGCATTCATCTGTCTTGATCTTTGCAAGCCGCTTTTTTAGCATCTCAAGCGCATCCATTTTCAGCTCCGGCAGGAAATCCCCCTGATCGATCTGCTCATATGCGTCATACGCCGCGTCAAAATCCATCTGCTGTGCCTTGTCGCAGATCTCATCCAGCCGCTCCCTGTCCATCTCGCGGATCTTCTCCTGCAGCTTTTCCATATACGGCGTTACGTTTTCTTCCGCAAAACCCTGTTCCTCAAGCCGCAGCATGAGGCACGTATAGTCGTCGCGCCCGATCTTGCGCGCGCGCTTTACCAGATTGGCGATCTCCTGTTTTTCTGCCGCCTCCCGCTTTTCCCGCAGGTCGTCCTGATAAGGCGAAAGGTCTGCGTCCGGATAGTTTTCCAGTTTCTGCCGCAGGCTGCGGAAGCCCGCAAAATCCATGCGCGGCGGCAGATTTTCCATCAGCTCCGCCACCTCTGCCTGCGCGCGCCGCTTCTTATAAATGCCAAGCCGCTCCAAAAGCGGATGCTTTACCTCATGCGGGAGCGGCGCTTTTTGTATCTCCTCTTCCACCTTCTGTATCTGCGCGTAGGTGCGCCCGTCTTCGCAGCTGTCCACCTTTTTCTCAAACTCCGCCGCCTTTTCCCGGATCCGCGCCTCTTCGATCGGCCGCAGCAGTTCCTCTTTTTCCACTCCGTCCAAAGACGCGTCATTTTCGAT
>CANQQG010000089.1 GCA_947625875.1 uncultured Lachnospiraceae bacterium | reverse complement strand
TTTTATACAGCTTTAGCAAATAGCTCTTGTTTTGAAAAAGGTCAAGGAATACACTATTTTTTGCGGTACGCTTTGCCTTAACTTCCTGTGTCTGCTTAGTATCGTCCGACACCTTACCACCTCGATTTCTAAAAACTTGTGGTACAAGATATGATATATCCTGTTCCTGTTACATTTTAATTATACAAAAAAACGCTTATCTTTACAATAAAATTCGCATTAAATTTCTTCCTCCCTCCGTTTCCCTCTGCTCTGCATTTTATTCTGCTTTCTGCCGTCGTTCAGCAGCTTATACATCCGCCCCCACAGACTGTCCGAAAACTACCGGCCGATGTGACTCTATCCCATTTTTATTGCTATTTTCAGCCATAAAGTGGGAGTTACATTGGGAATTTGCTTCTATTTTCCAATCACCAGTGGGAGAAAATTTTGCACCATTTGAGTTTTCGGACAGTCTTCCCCTCTCATTTCGGGGTGCTTCTCCAGACTGTCCTTATGCTCCTTATCATATTTCAGCCTGGCAAACCCTTTTAGCGACTGACTCTCCTTACAGGCTGCTTTATGCGGCTCATAGAGCGCATACATTCCTGACAGTTCCCGCTTGGAAAGATGGATTTCCCTGGTCTGCTGATACCGCCGCTCCCGATCCGCCACTTTTGCGATCATTTCAAGCGCTTCATTCTTGGCGTTAGAGCTTCCATTATTTCTTCAATGGTATAGATGATATAAACTCTGCCAAGTTTATCAACCCAACCGTTTTTCAGTATTTTTTTCATTAAGCAGACTTCTTTTGTTGTATGCGGAAATGTGATGTTGCATCGTATGGTTCCTGTTTCATAAAAAAGTGAGGAATGTTTCTGCCCAAACATTCCTCTGAACCCGTCAAAATCAAGGCTTTTCAGCAACTCCCTTTGACTGTTCCTATTATGACGCCATCATCTTTATGTACCGTAGATTTACTAATCCCATACTTCTTGGCAGTCTGGCGCACTGTCGCATTGTTTTGTATAATATAATTGGCGATTTCAACCGCACGTTCTTCAATATAACTTTTCAACGGATTCCCCTGCAATACTTATTGGTACATTGTATGCGGGCAAAATTTCCATTATGTATAGAAAAAATTGGATAAAAAAATGAAAAAAACATTTGACTTATCCGGAAAAAATCTGCTATAATCAGCGTGTCGCGTGGTCGAAAGGCGTAAATCCAGATTGTGGATTTATGCCTTTTCTTTTATGCGTACGGTTTTCTGTAAGTTCAATGGGTTATGGCAGCTTTCCCAAAAAGTCTCCCAGCAAAAATTTAAGGAGGACACTATGAAAGAAGAAACCACAAACAAATTAGGCACAATGAAAGTAAACAGATTAATGCTCGTCATGGGAATCCCCATGATCTGCTCCATGATGCTGCAGGCTGTTTATAATATCGTAGACAGCGCATTTGTTTCCAACATGCCGGGCAACGGGGAAATGGCTCTGAACGCGCTCACTCTGGCATTTCCGGTACAGATGCTCATGGTCGCCATCGGCATCGGCACAGGCGTCGGCACAAACGCGCTGTTGTCAAAGAGCATCGGGCAGGGCGACCGCCAAAAAGCCGCAAAAGCCGCGGGCAATTCCATGTTTTTATGCATTGTCATCTATGCCGCATTTTTCTTATTCGGGCTGTTCGGCGTAAACGCTTACGCCGCCACACAGACCGCAAATATGCAGATCCGGGAAATGACCGTTACGTACTTACGGATCTGCTGCACCGCTTCCATGGGCATTGTGTTTTTCTCCGGATTTGAGAAAATGCTGCAGGCCACTGGGAACTCCCTTTATTCTACGATCGCGCAGATCGCCGGAGCGGCCGTAAACGTTATATTTGACCCGATCCTCATTTACGGATGGCTCGGATTTCCCGCAATGGGCGTTGCAGGCGCGGCATACGCGACCGTATTCGGGCAGATCGTTTCCGCCCTCCTCGGCTTTTATTTCCATATGCGGAAAAATACTGATATTCCAAACGGACTTTCTTATATGAAACCTGATCCGCAGATTATCCGCTCCATCTATTCCATCGGATTGCCTGCGATCATCGCACAGGCGCTGATGTCCGTCATGACCTACGGCATGAACATCATCCTCGGAAATGTCAGCGAATCCGCCGTGACCGCATATGGGCTTTATTACAAAGTGCAGCAGTTTATCCTTTTTGCCGCGTTCGGGCTGCGTGACGCTATTACGCCGATCGTCTCCTTTAACCATGGAATGCGGAGCAGGGAACGCGTTCGGGACGGCGTCCGGTATGGCCTGATCTATATAACCATAATCATGGCGGTCGGCCTGCTCATCATCGAAGTGTTTGCAGAGCCGTTCTCGTCCCTGTTCGGGTTATCGGGAGAAACGCAGGCGATCTGTGTCAGCGCAATGCGCATGATATCACTCAGTTTTGTATTTGCAGGCATTAACATTGCTTACCAGGGCATCTTTCAGGCGCTCAACGGCGGCATGGAATCGCTGGTCATCTCCGTTTTGCGGCAGTTTGTATTTGTCCTGCCGGTGGCATGGGGATTCTCCTTACTGGCAAAACGCTCCGACAGCCTGATCTGGTGCATCTGGCTGACTTTTATTATCGCGGAATTTTTATCATGCATCGTTGCCACGATTTTCATGAAAAAGATAAATCATGACGTGATTGAGAAACTGGACGGGTATACGTACAAAAAACCTGCCGCGCATGGCAGGAAGATCGGGCATGGAAGCGTGTCCGGAACGTAAATTTCCGCAAAAAGCGGCAACCGTCGCCCAAACAGGTGACGGTTGCCGCTTTTTAAAATCCTTCCGGAACATCGGAAGCAACTTTCTGATTATAAATCCCTTACGCCCTTTAACAGCTGCATGCCAAGGATCACAATGCCGCCGAACAGAAAAAACAGCCAGTTAAACGTGCCAATCGTCATCGCCGCCTGCGGCGCGTCAAGCGTCTCCGGCCCTTTGACCACAGCGTAAACAGAGCCGAGCATCATTCCGATGATCAGATAGATCGTCTGCGGCCTGCAATGTTCCAACGCCTTCCGAATCAGCTTTACGACAATGAAAATGCCGACCAGTACGCCGCACCCGAAAAGAAATACCGTCGGAAACGCGCCGAGATCCAGATGCAGCATATCCTTGATCGCCGTAATGATCGGAAGGTACAGCCCAAAGATCAAAAGCAGCGTAGATCCGGATATGCCCGGAAGCGCCATTGCCGAGATCGCGACCATGCCCGCAAGGAATACATATATGCCAAGGCGCAGGTTTAAATGCTCCAGGTTCATGCTGTTCCCGCCGGAAGACGGGTTAAAATACGTGATCGCGCACACAATGGCAATCCCGATGACCGTAAAGATAACCGCCCATTTCTTTTCCGATAACGCCTCTTTTTCTTCCTTTGCCACGACCGGGATCGCAAAAATAATAAAACCGATAAACAGCGAACTGATGGCATAAATATGCGCCTCAAACACGCTTGAAAGCGCAAGAACCGCTAAAACCATGCCGCACAGCCAGCCGACGCCAAGCTTTACCAGAAACACAAGCGCCTCTTTTTTCTTTTTCCTGTCGCCGCGCATCAGATCGTCGAGTGAACCGATAAACTGGTCATAAAATCCCAGCAAAAACGCGACCGTCCCGCCGGAAACCCCCGGCACACTGTCCGCAAGGGCCATGCAAAAACCCCTGATAAACTGTACAATATACATCTTATATGATTCCTTTCTATTGTTCTTAAGCAGGGTTCTCTCCCGCTTTTATACGCGCAGGCCAGACAGTCATGCTCCGGCATATAAATATGCGCGCAGAAAATCCAGCATCTTATCCATCTCTTCATCCGTCCCGACGGTGATGCGCAGATAATCTTTGATCCGTTCCGGTTTGCGGAAATATCTGACATAAATATCTTCGGACTTGAGGTCTTCAAACAGCTTTTCCGCCGACAGCCGCGGGTGCGTGACAAACAAAAAATTGCTCCTGCTGTCCCCGCACACAAATCCAAGCCCGCGCAGTTCTTCCTTCACGCGCTCCCTCGTCGTTACGATTTTATGAACCGTCTCCTGAAAATATGCCTCATCCTCGACCGCCGCCACGCCGAGCGATAACGTAAGCTGGTTCATCGTATAAGAGTTAAACGAATATTTCACGTCATTCAAATATCGGATCAGTTCCTTACTTCCTATCGCATATCCAATGCGGATACCGGCCATAGACCGCGATTTTGAAAACGTCTGCACAATCAGGAGATTTTCATATTCCGGCAGAAGCGCAAGCGCGGACTCCCCGCCAAAATCAATGTACGCCTCGTCGACAATGACGATGACGTCCTGATTGTGCCGCAGGATATCCGCAATATCTGCAAGCGGCATCAGCTCCCCGGTCGGCGCATTCGGATTTGGGAAGACCACGCCGCCGTTTTCCCTGTAATAATCCTCCTTTTGAATCTTAAACTGCGCATCCAGCGGCACATATTCATAAGGAATCCGAAATTCTTCCGCCCACACGTCATAAAATGAGTATGTAATATCCGGAAATAAGATCGGCCTGTCCGAATTAAAAAACGTCATAAACGACATCGCAAGCACATCGTCCGAACCGACGCCGACAAATACCTGCTCCGGATCCACTCCATACTTCCGCGCAAGCGCCTCCACAAGCGGCTTCGCCTCCGGATCCGGATACAAACGAAGCCTGTCCACATCAAATGCGTAAAGCGCTTCCATGACGCCCGGCGCGGGCGGATATGGGTTTTCATTCGTATTCAGCTTGATCATATGCGGCTTGTCCGGCTGTTCTCCCGGAACATACGGGACGACTTTTCGTATATTTTTTTCCCACGACTTCATCTTTTTATCCTCTCTTCTGTCAAATCTTTCCCCTTATAGCCATACCTACTTTACTATAAATCCGAAAGATTGTAAAGAGCGGGGCAAACGGATACCCGAAAAGATCTCCCTGTAATCCCACTCCCACATTACAAAGAAGCTGCCGCTTCACGAATTCTCATTCGTTGAAGCGACAGCCCCTTGTTTTCTGACGAAACAGAATCCTGTCCATTAACACGCCGCACCGATCTGCGCGCTATGCATTCACCGCATCCACAAACTTTGCAAATGCCTCCCTGCCCTGCGCATTGCATTTATACACGCCGGCGTCTTCCAGCACTTCCCGGAACACAAGCCCGATCTCATGGTTGATAACCCCGTCTATATTAGAAGCATCCAGTTTCTCATATTTTCCCTTAAACGCATCTACCCAGTCCGCATGTTTTTCAAGCGTCTCGTCCGCACGGATATCCGCGCCGGATAAAATCGCTTTCTTTAACTGCGCCATCTCATCTTTTAAGCGCGCCGGAAGCACCGCAAGGCCCATCACTTCGATCAGGCCGATGTTTTCTTTTTTGATATGGTGCAGTTTTGCATGCGGGTGGTATACGCCCAGCGGATGCTCGTCTGTCGTGATGTTATTGCGCAACACCAGATCCAGTTCAAACTGCCCGTCCCGCATCCGCGCGATCGGCGTGATCGTATTGTGCGGCTCGCCGTCTGTTTCCGCAAATATAAATGCGGATTCATCTGTGTAGCCGCGCCATTTTAACAGAATCTTATCCGCCAGCTCCACCAGCCGCTCTTTCTTATCCGCGCGGATTCGGATAACGGACATCGGCCATTTCACAATGCCTGCCGCCACATCGTCAAATCCAGCAAAATGGATCTCTTTTTCAATCGGCGCTTTCGCCATTGCAAACTCATAATGCCCGCCCTGGAAATGGTCGTGGCTTAAAATCGAGCCGCCGACGATCGGCAGGTCTGCATTGGAACCGACAAAATAATGCGGGAACTGCTCTACAAAATCCAGCAGCTTGCCAAAAGTCGCGCGCTCGATCTTCATCGGCGTATGCTGCGAATTAAAGACGATGCAGTGCTCGTTATAATATACATACGGCGAATACTGGAAATACCAGTCGCTGTTATTGATCGTCACCGGAATAATGCGGTGGTTCTGTCTCGCCGGATGGTTCACGCGCCCCGCATAGCCCTCATTTTCCTTACAGAGCAGGCATTTCGGGTAACCGCCCTGCTTTGCCAGCTTCGCCGCCGCAATTGCCTTCGGATCTTTTTCCGGTTTTGACAGGTTGATCGTAATGTCAAGCTGCCCAAATTCGGTGTCCGCCGTCCATTTTAAATCTTTCTTTATGCGGTATCTGCGGATGTAATCCGTATCGCAGCTTAAATTATAAAAATAATCCGTCGCTTTGCGCGGGCTTTCCTTGTAGAAATCCTGAAATGTCCTGATAACCTCACTCGGCCTCGGCACAAGCAGCCCCATGATCTTTGTGTCAAACAGGTCGCGGTATACGACGCCATCTTCCTTTAAAATGCCCGCTTCATGCGCATAGTCCATCATTTCCTTTAAAATCAGCTCCAACTGCGCTTCCGCGCTCTCCCGCGTCATTTCCGGCTCTTTTTCAAACGCCTCTACAACGCCGTCCTCCAGCCCGTCCAGCTCAAACAGTTCCAGCAGGCGGTTTACCGTATACCTTTTATCTTCCGGTTTGATCAGGCCTGTGACAAGCCCGTATTCTGTTAATTTTAAAATATTTTCCTGGATCATATGTTTTCTCCCTCTTTATTTTTTGCTTATGCCAGCCTTGCCGGGCCGTCGCCGATCTCTACCACATAAAAATCGCCCGCATACCCGATCTTTTCTTCATACGCCTTCCCGACTTCTCTGATAAACGTGTCCACAGCCTCATCTTTTACAATGCTGACCGTACAGCCGCCAAAGCCCGCGCCCGTCATGCGGGAACCGATAACGCCGTCGATCTTCCATGCTTCTTCCACCATCGTATCCAGCTCAACGCCGGTCACTTCGTAATCGTCGCGCAGGGACACATGGGACGCGTTCATCAGCTCGCCAAACTTTTTCACGTCATTATTTTTCAGCGCCTCCACTGCTTTTAACGTCCTCTGGTTTTCATAAACCGCATGTTTTGCGCGTTTCTGGCGCACTTCATCCCTGATGGCTTTGCGGTACTGCTCAAACTGCTCTTCCGTCAGGTCGCCCAGCGCATTGACGCCGACAGTTTCCTGAATCTCCGCCAGCGCCGTCTCGCACTCGCTGCGGCGTTCATTATATTTGGAATCGCCGAGCCCGCGCTTTTTATTCGTGCAGGAGATCACGATCTTTGCGCCCGCCAGATGGATCGGCGCATATTCATATGCAAGCGTCGCCGTATCAAGGAAGATCGCGTGGTCCTTTTTGCCCATTGCGATTGCAAACTGATCCATGATGCCGCAATTGACGCCGTTAAATTTGTTTTCCGAATACTGCCCGATCAGCGCCAGATCCTGGTTTGTCACGTCAAACCCGAATAAATCTTTTAAAATATAACCGGTCAGCACCTCTACGGACGCCGAGGAGGACAGCCCGGAACCGTTTGGGATATTGCCGAACAGCAGCAGATCCATGCCCTGCTCCACTTTCATGCCCTTTTCGCCAAACGCCCACATAACGCCCTTCGGATAGTTTGTCCAGTCCGCTTCTTTTTCCGGCTTTAATCCCTCTACCGAAGATTCCAGAACGCCAAGCTGTTCAAAGTTCATGGAATAAAAACGGAGCGTTTTGTCTTCCCTTTTCCTTACCGCCCCATATGTACCGATCGTCAGTGCGCATGGGAAAACATGTCCGCCGTTATAATCCGTATGCTCCCCGATCAGGTTGACGCGCCCCGGGGCAAAATAAACGCGGATATCGCCGCCCGCCCCAAAAACCTCTTTGAATTTTTCCATTAATTTTTCCTGCATCGCTTTTACCCTCTCTTACCTTCTTTAATTTTATGCAACTTTTGTTACTGTTGCACCTGCTGTTATTATTATATGCATATCTGCTGATTTTTTCAATTTATATTCTTATTTTTACAACAATTTTTCGTAAAGCTGCAACAAAAAAACAGTTTTTTAAAATTTCCCATTGTATACCTAAAATTCGTGTGCTATAATCCGCATTAGAGGGCGCTGTTACGGCTCAGGTCTGTCGGGGCTGTAACAGATGTGTTGTATTCATGTGATTTCAATCTTAGTAAAGAAGGGTGGAAAATGCGAAATCGCAACGAAAAAGAATCATTAATCTCTAAGGTGCGGCGTCTGCTGTACCGATACCGCCATGCATGGGTGTTGTCTTACTGTTTGCTCTATATGCCCTGGTTTGCATACCTCGAAAAAACAGTGACGACGAAATTTCACATTATTACGATGCCATTCGATCTCAGCATTCCGTTTTGTGAGTATTTCGTCATCCCATATCTGTTATGGTTTGCCTATGTGGCCTGTGCCGTCTTATATTTCTTTTTTAAGGACCGGAATGATTATTACAGGCTGTGCGCATTCCTGTTTACAGGCATGACGGTATTTTTGATCGTCTCAACGATTTACCCAAACGGACATTATCTGCGCCCGTCGGAACTGACTGCGGACAACTGGTGCAAAAAAGCGGTCATCTGGCTGTACCAGGCAGACACCGCGACAAACCTGTTCCCAAGCATCCACGTTTACAATTCGCTTGGCGTACACATCGCCGTCACGCACAGCAAATGGTTCCGGAACCGCAAAGGCGCAAAAGCCGCTTCTTTCGCGCTCTGTACGTCGATCATCTTATCTACGATGTTTTTAAAACAGCATTCTGTATTCGACGTTATGACCGCGTTCGGAATGGCGCTGATAATGTATTATTTCATTTACAGCCAGGCTTATCAGCGAATCATGGCCTATATACGGCTGGGGCTTGAACAAAAACGCCAACGGGATGTGGCGCATGATTTTCGGATGTGATTTACATTCATAATTTTACGAAAATACGGAGAGCAGGACGCTCTCCGTATTTTATCTTTTCTTATCCACACCTCCTGGCTCATTGTCCGGACGGGCGGGTCAGCTTTTGATTACAGGAAATTTGCCTGTATCAACTACGGTAATCCAGCATATACTGTCTATGAGCATAAAACGCATCGGATATGGCAGGCAACCAGGATTTTTTCTGTTGACTTACCCGCTATCCTCTGCTACACTATGCTTAGTGATCGTGTTGCGGAAACTTGCGAAGCCCGCGGCCGGGGGAGAACCTGCGGGTCTCTCCCTCTTTTACTTTAAGGAGAAACACATGACGGGACAAAAATATTTTTCTACATTTGAACAACAAGTAAATTGGCTGCAGGATGAAAAACACCTGATTATTTCTGACAGACAGTTTGCCGAGAATGCTCTGCGGCATATTGGCTATTTCCCTTTGATCAGCGGATATAAACATTTATTCCGTATCCCACTGACCAAAAGCTACAAAGAAGGCGCTACATTTGACGAAATCGTTGCTCTTTATGAATTTGATGCTGAATTACGGGAATTGTTTTTTAAATATCTGCTTCAAATCGAGCGTCATTTGCGCTCTCTGATGTCCTATTATTTTTCCGAAATGTATGGGGAATCACAAAACGCATATTTGGACGCCCGAAATTTCAACAATACCCGGAAAACACAGAAAACCATAGCCCGTCTCATTTCTACCCTGCACCATGCTGCCACAACTACCGATTATGCGTACATCAATTACTATCGTAATACCTATGGCAATATCCCTCTCTGGGTATTAGTCAATGTACTGACATTTGGAAATCTCTCAAAAATGTATCAGGTATTTCCCCAATCTCTGCAATCAAAGGTGTGCAAGGATATTGGGACGGTAAACCGTAAACAGATGGAGCAGTTTTTATCCATTCTTACAAAATTCAGAAATGTATGCGCTCATGGTGAACGCCTGTTTACATACAGAACCGTAGACGCCATCGCCGATCTGCCAATCCATAAAAAATTAAACATTCCTATGGACGTTGAACAATATATTTATGGGAAAAAAGACTTATTTGCGGCAGTCATTGCTTTCCGGTATCTTCTCCCATCTGCGGACTTTGGCATGTTTAAACGTCGATTAACTCGATTGATCGACCAAACCAAACACTCCATAACGCATGTGGCCGAAACAGAATTGTTACACTATATGGGCTTTCCTCCAAACTGGAAGAATATCACCCGTTATCGTCTCAACTAAAAAAGGAAGGCGATGCCATTAGCCAGCCCCCTCGCATAGACTTTTGATTACAGGAATCGCGATCCTTGCTCCGGTTTTGGGGTCTGCGCCCAGATTAAATGTCGGAGCAATCTGATTGGCTAATCTGTATCCGTAGCGTTCAAAGTCGTAATTTTCAACCGCTTTCAGAACCTGTCCGATAACAATTCCAAAATCATCAGGATTTTCATACGGCTCACTTTGAAAGTAAAGCATGATACATTCCGGAAGCTCCGCGACCCGGTATCCGTCAGGCAGAGGTTTTTCATAGTCAAGCGGCGCTTCGACGCCCGACGCGATTTTGCTTTCTCCCTCTGTTTGAAGAAAATCGGGCAGCTCGATCAATGCGGCGGCGTCAAACTTTTCGGGTATGCTGTTAAGAAGCCCCTCCCATTCACACCCCATTTCCTCACAATAATCAAAATAGCCGGTTGCCGCGTGTGACGGCAGATAGATCAGCTTCCTTTTTGGTCTGGTTACAGGCGTAACCGTACAAATTGCTGTCGTCTCCATTGTTTGCGCTCCTTTCAGGATATAGTAATGATTGACCGGATGCTGGGTGAAGAGCGGTATTGCGATTTTCCGCCTGCGGTATTCTTTGGGCGTAATGCAAAAGCGTCTGGCAAAGGACCTCGTGTAGCCCTCATGGGACTGATAGTGACAGTCGAACGCAACGTCAATGACTTCCCGATCCATCTCAAGCAGTTTCGCCGCGCTCTCGCTCAACAAAACGGCGTTGATATACGCATAGAGCGTCATGCGCATATGCTTTTGAAATAGTCTGTCAAGCTGACGCCGGGAATACCCGACCGCACGACATACACGCTCAATGCCAAATTCTACATCCATGTGATGCGCTTTAATATACGCTTGCGCCAGAACCACCGCATTTACATCATTCATCCTGCACCCCGCAATCTATCATAGCGCCAGGCCCATTTTATTTCTTGAAATATATGGACAAACCTTGATTTTTCGTTCCGATTCACTTCCTGAAAAACGGGAATCTGGCGCTTGGTCATATATTTTCTTTGACAATGAGAAAATGGAAAACCCAAAAAACCAACGAGGCAGCGACCAAAGCAGGATGACGAAGTAAAATACCGTTCAGCAAAAACAAGACGGCGGGAACAAATGCTAACCCATAAAGAACGAACACTCCGCCATTCGCTTTTTTGACCCAAAGAAAGCTGTAAATCGCCAGCAACAATATCGTTAAGCATATCCAAACGAACATTTCCGTTACAGATCTAAAACCGAATTTCCAGCCTCTTGTGAAAACAGGGAGAATCATAAGAGCCATACACCCGTATCTTCCGATTTGCTCAAAGATATTGACAATCAAATGTTTACTGTTAAAACTATCAGACAGCCCTTTTCGGGCAACGATCACATTCATTACTATAAGCCACACCACCGCCGCCATATTGATCCAGTTAATCCAACGAAACTCATAATTCCCCCACCATAATTCCGATTTATAAATCCCATATATGCAAGACCTTACCAATACCAATCCCGCAAGTTTGCCATCGACCCTGATAAAAAACGGATAGTATCAGAATAGTTCGTCCAGCAGCAGATACCACCTCAATTTTTCTGCATCCGGCTTAATGCCCAGCGCATCAAACAGTCGGTCCGCGTTTTCTGCCCGTTTTTT
>CANQQG010000088.1 GCA_947625875.1 uncultured Lachnospiraceae bacterium | reverse complement strand
TCTGGCAAAAAGTGCAGCAGTGCATGAGGCTGTGAGGCATATCTTTGATAATGATACTTCCGGAGCGATCCGGTCAAGATGGAATGACGGTGCAAGACCGATGAGGGCAGTTTACTGAGCTGCCGACCGTATGGATCTTTAGGAGATTGTCTGTCAATAAGAGAGCATTGAATTATAAAAATACTCTCTTATTGGCAGATAATGCCAAAATACAGCGAAAGGGGCAGAACTATGGGTGAAACGGTGACGATTGTGAAAGAGTGGAAGAAGTTTCGACGCTATGATGATGGAGCTGATTATTATGGAATGTGTAAATCCAGTTTTATGAAATTGGCGAAAGAAGCAAAGGCAATTTATAAGCCGGGGAAAACAGTTTTAGTGAACTGTGAAATCTTTGAAAGGTTTTTAGAAGGGTTCAAAGTGGAATGAGCTAAATGCATGAAACTTTGACTTGACATTTTTGTATGACAAAAATATAATAGTCATTAGGAGGGGTGCGCAATGGCGAAAGCAGGAAGACCAAAGGCTGATGTTACGAAAGAAAAAGTTGTGAGCGTAAGAATGAAGCCTGCGGATTATGCGAAATTAAAAGAATATGCGGATTCTTCCAAAATGACTGTTACTGAAGTGGTGCAAAAAGGTGTTTCAATTGTCATAGACGAAAAATAACACTGATGGATTCTCTCCTTAACAATGGAAGGAGGAATTTTCATGGCATCACGGAAAGACAAAAAAGGCAGAGTGCTTCGTAAAGGTGAATCATATAGCGATTCAAAGGGAATGTATCTATATGTATATTTTGATCCTTTTGGAAAGCGGAGATACATATATGCGAAAGACTTGCCAACACTTCGGGAAAAGGAGGAACAGTTAAAGAAAGATCAGTTAGATGGGATTGATTCCTATGCAGCAGGAATAGCTGATTTGAACTTTATGTTTGACCGCTATATGTCAACCAAAAGTGAACTAAGAGTATCCACAAGAGCTAACTATTTGGAAGTATATGATAGATATGTTCGTGGCGAGTTTGGCAGAAAGAAGATTGGTGAGATCAAGTACAGTGACATCTTGTTTTTCTATAATCATTTGATATGCGATTTGGGACTTCATATTGGCACTGTTCAGTATATTCAGAGATTGATAAGACCTGCGCTTGAGATTGCTGTCAGAGATAATATTATTCGTGCCAATCCTGCGAATGGTGTCATCCAACAGTTAAATAAGAAAACTCAAAGTGGAGGCTCGTATGTTAGACACGCTTTAACATTGGAACAGCAGCGAGAGTTTTTATCCTATTTGGATGAAATGCCAGAGTACAATAAATGGAAACCTTTATTTACGGTTTTGATTGGCACTGGCTGTAGAATTGGGGAATTGGTTGGTTTAAGATGGGAAGATATAGATATGAATAGCAGAACCATTGATATTAACCATTCGCTTTTCTATTTTGCAGGAAGAAGAAATAAAACTGACAGTAAGTGGGTAATCAATATGCCAAAGACTGATTCTGGAACACGAGTTATTCCAATGGTTGATACTGTATATGCAGCTTTCATTGAGGAAAAAACACGGCAGGAGGAAGAAGGAACATCTTGCATTTCTACTGTTGATAACATGACAGGGTTTATCTTTTGCAATAGATTTCGTGAATTGTATGTACCGGAGTCCATCAATAGAAATCTGCGCAGAGTGATTGAAAATCATAATGCAATGGAAGAAGTCAGAGCTGCAAAGGAAAAACGAGATGCTATTATTTTGCCTCAGTTTTCTTGTCATCATCTGCGACATACATTTTGTGCAAGGTTGTGTGAAGCGGATGTAAACATTAAAGTCATTCAGTCAATCATGGGGCATAAGGATATTCAGACCACAATGGACATCTACGCTGAAGTGACCGGAGAAAAGAAAAAGAAGTCATTGGAACAGGTATTTAACCAAATGCAGTTATTCTAATCTATATTGAGTGCGAGAGGTTCCTTAGGAGGAATTTCGGGATGAGCAGGAGTAATGGGATATAGTCCAACACAAAAGGGACAAGTCCAACAAAACTCCAACAAAATACTTTTGTATGGTACTTTATAATACTCAATAATAGAATCTTGAATGATGGCTAAAAGCCTTAAATACAGGATAATACATTATAATGCCTCTGAACGTAGAATTATGGAGGAGAAACAGACCATTCTTGCGCTTGGCGCGGGGAGCATCTCAAAAAGGGTGTATCCGGACGGGACGATCAGGCGGTGCGAGAATGTCAAGGAAGTCGCTCTCTACATAGAAAAAATCGACGAAATGATTGAGCGGAAACAGAGATTATTTGAAGAAATGTAAAGGTTTCTGTCCGCCTCTGAAAGTACAAGAAATGGTGCAAAGTGCATCAAAAGTACAACATTTTTTTAGTTGATAATACGGAATAGTACGCATTAAATATGAATACCTGAATATTGTGCCTGAAAGGACAATCTCATTTTAGCGAATGGGGCTGTCCTTTTTTGTTATAGTCAAACGACTATTTTAATTGAAGAAGGTTCAGGTATGAACAACACAGCGTTAAGAGCAGAGTTGCTAAGCGCCAGTGGCGCTTGCCCAGCAATGACCGGAGCGTAGAACGCAGAGCGCCAATAACACACACATCAGGTTAAAACAGCTTGTTTTTTAAGATTATTTTTAAATCTGAATAAAAAAATAGAGAAAGTACTTTAAAGAGCTGATAGGGCAACAGTTCTATTGACCATTTCAAAGAAACGTGCAATAATAGGGGAAAAGGAGAGGATAAGGCAAATGAGGTCTGTGAACTTGCGTAAGAAAACACAAAGGATTGCGTTCATGCTGTGCGTGGCGGCGGTTTCCGTTCAGGCAGCGGGCTGTACGATACCGATGGATATTTCAAAGCCGGTAGAAGAAGCCGTTAGTTCCGTAAAGGAAAATATGAAAGTGAAAAAGCAGATGGACGCGCTGGACATGCCAAAAGAAGTCGAGAGCGTTTCCGGCGGCAGATACGTCTATGAGTCGCTGGCGGAAGAAGACCGGAAAGTATATGACCAGATGCTTGACGCGATAAACAGTTACGAGGATGAAGTGACGCTTTCTGCGTCAAACGGGCAGAAACTGGAAGATATCTTTGAGTGCATAAAAGCAGACCACGGCGAACTGTTCTGGGTGGACAGTTTCCGTTATACACAGTACCAGCGCAACGGGGAGACGCAGAAGCTGTCATTTTCCCCCAATTACAGCATGACAAAGGAACAGCGCGACGCGATGCAGCGCAGGATCGACGGATGCGTACAGACATATCTGGACGGGATTGAAAAAGATGCGGGCGATTATGAAAAGGTATGCGAGATCTACCGCAGCCTCATTGAAAAAGTAAATTATAATGTGGATGCGGAAAATAACCAGAATATCATCAGCGTGTTCCTGGACGGGGAGACTGTGTGCCAGGGCTATGCGAGCGCCATGCAGTACCTGATGAGCCTGCTCGGCATTCCGTGCGTGACCGTGACGGGGACGGCGGGCGGCGGCCCTCACGCGTGGAATATGGTGCAGCTGGGCGGCGAATGGTATTATCTGGATGTGACGTGGGGAAATTCCGCCTACCATGACGAGGAAGAAAATGATGTGAAATATGTGGAATATGATTATCTGAACGTTACATCAGAGGAACTGCTCCGGACGCACAGCCCGCACGTGAAATTCACGCTTCCGGAATGCACCGCTGTGGAATATAATTATTATGTGCAGACGGGGAAATATTTTGAATCTTTTGGAGAAGCGGAGCAGGAGAAGATCGGCGGCATATTTAAAGAGGCTTATGAAAACGGCGCGCATAACATCTCCGTAAAATTCAGCAGCAATGAACTGTGCGGGCAGGCAAGGCAGTATTTTCTGTCCGATTACCATATCCAGGATTACTGCAGCGGGCTGGAGTCGGTGTATTATAATACGGATTCGGGGCTGAATATTTTTACCGTCATTTTCCCGTAAACAGGGCGGTTTTTTTATAAAATCAGGAAAAAGTATTTACAAATCCACATATTGATGGTACTATCATGTAGTAATCAATACTACATTTTAATTTTTTCATTTCCATATGTGGAGGGGCTTATGAGTTATAAAGTCATTGTAGACAGCTGTGGAGAATTGACAGAGGAATTAAAAGCGGATGGGCGTTTCCTTTCCGTTCCGCTGGAACTGGAAGTGGACGATTACCATGTCACAGATGATGAGGGGTTTGACCAGAAGGAGTTTCTGCAGAAAGTAAAGGAAAGCCCGAACGGTCCGAAATCGGCATGTCCTTCGCCGCAGAAATTTTATGACGCGGGGAAAGACGGGGCTGACCATATCTATATGGTGACGCTTTCGTCAAAACTGAGCGGCTCTTATGGCAGCGCGTGCCTTGCAAAGCAGATGCTTGAAAATGATTTTCCGGAGAAAAAGGTATATGTATTTGATTCCCGCTCGGCTTCGATCGGCGAGACGCTGATTGCGATGAAAGTGCAGGAGCTGGAAGAAGCGGGGCAGGATTTTGAAAAGGTCGTGGAACTGACGGAAGCCTATATTGACAGCCAGCAGACGTATTTTGTGCTGGAAACATTGGAAACGCTGCGCAAAAATGGGCGGCTCAGCAATTTGAAGGCGTTTGTCGTGGGCGTTTTGAATATCAAGCCGGTTATGGGCTCCACGCCGGAGGGCATGATCTGCCAGCTTTCCCAGGCGCGCGGAATGAATAAGGCGCTTGACAAGATGGTGGATCTTATTTTGGAAAAAACGGAAAGCTGCGGGGAACGCGTCCTTGCGATCTCGCATTGCAACTGCCCGAAGCGCGCGCAGAAAATAAAAGAGCGCATAGAGCAGGCGGCACATTTCAAGCAAATTTTTATAGAAGATACGGCAGGCGTCAGCAGCATGTACGCGAATGACGGCGGCGTGATCGTTGTAGTGTAGCAGATAGAAAGCGTCAGGGGGATATATATAAATACCCCAAGGAGATAGAAAGGGTAAAATGAGCGCAGCGATTAAAGAGGCAGTCGGATTGCTGGAGATTCTTCCGGAAAAGGAACAAAATTTTGCACTTGAAATTATAAAAAAGCTGGTGATAGCATGGGATCCGGATTTTACAAGGCTTACATCGGCAGAACGTGCGGAATTGGAAGAGGCGGAAAAAGACATGGCAGAAAATGGAACGATACCGCATGAGGCTGTTAATTGGGATTGATAAACACAGAGTCGCCAGGTTCCAGAGGCGGCTTTTTCCATGCCGTTTTCCTTATGCGCTCATTATATAAAATTTACAGGACAATCCTGTATTAAAAGGATGAATGCTTGGAGAGCATGGCATCAGAAAAATGGAGGGATTTTCAATGGATCATATCGTTTCAGAACTGATCTTATATGGGGATATGCCGCAGGATGCGGTTTTAATGCAGCTTAGCGATATTTGCAGACATTTGCGGGAGCATACGGCGTCAAAGGACGAGCTGGTCATGCGTGTATATAAGCAGGTAAAGCGGCTGCTGATCATTGCAACGGACTATGGATTTGATAAAAATTTATGGCATAATTATTTGACATTTTTGCTGATTACAAATGAAAACCCATTCAGCATTACCTGTGAAAAGGTTGGGGCGGGAGATGGCAGCGTCAACCATTTCGCGCGGAATGATTTCCGGGCGTTTCAGGAACTGTTTGCCTATGATTTCACATGGATCGAGCGGGAGCTTGGCACAGATTGTTTTTCGCGCCTGTCGGATTACCGGGCGATCGCAAAGCCGGAACTGATGTACAATAAAAATGTCAGCGAAAAGGTGCAGGCGCTCAGCGCGCAGCTGGAGGCGGCGGGAGATGATACGGACGCGTTTTTTGACTGCGTGACAGAATTTTACCGCAGGTACGGCGTGGGTATGTTCGGGCTGAACAAAGCGTTCCGCATCGCCCCTGCGCCGTCCGGCGTCGCATTCCGCCCGATCAACAATATGGATAAAGTCATGCTGGACGACCTCATTGGCTATGAGATCCAAAAGAAAAAACTGGTGGATAATACGCGGGCGTTTGTGGAAGGCCGCAGGGCGAATAATGTCCTGCTCTTTGGCGACAGCGGCACTGGGAAATCGACGAGCGTAAAGGCGATTGTGAATGAATTTTACGAACAGGGGCTGCGCATGATCGAGATCTATAAGCACCAGTTTCAGGACCTGTCAAATGTCATCGCGCAGATCAAAAACCGCAATTACCGTTTTATTATCTATATGGACGATTTGTCGTTTGAAGAATTTGAAGTGGAATATAAATTTTTAAAGGCGGTTATTGAGGGCGGCGTGGAGACGCGTCCGGAAAATGTGCTGATCTATGCGACGTCAAACCGCAGACATTTGATAAAGGAGACCTGGAACGACCGCGACGACGTGGAGATATCCCAGGGAATGCACCGGTCGGATACGATGGAGGAGAAACTGTCGCTTGTAAACCGATTTGGCGTTACGATCAATTATTCAAAGCCGGGGCAGAAAGAATATTTCCGGATTGTGAGCGGGCTTGCGCGGCGCGCAGGGATCGCTATGGATGATGAGGCGCTTCATGCGGAAGCGAATAAGTGGGAGTTAAGCCATGGCGGGATCTCCGGCAGGACGGCGCAGCAGTTTGTGGACTATCTGCTCGGGCAGGAGGCGTGATGATATAAAAACAGGGCGTATGGCGGGAAAGGAGGCATGCCGCTGTGAGTGAAAAAAATGAAAAGGCTGTCGGCAGTATGAAAGGCAGCGTTCCCGAGAGGCGGGATTACGGGCAGGAATTAAAACAGATCATTAAAAGCGGGGCGGCTCCTGAAGCCATACGTGAAAAACTGGAAGATTACCATGAGAACGACATCGCTTCTGTCCTGGACGACCTGACGAGGGAAGAGCGCGCCCGGTTATACCGGATACTTGGAAATGAGCAGACGTCGGAGATTTTTTCCTATCTCGAAGACGAGGACGCGATTGAATTTCTGGACGAGGTCGGCGCGCAGAACGCGGCGGAAATCTTAAAGTCGATGGATGCGGACGACGCGGTGGACATTCTTGATGAAATGGAAGCGGAGCAGGCTTCGCGCCTTGTCGGCATGATGGATGAGGAATCCCGCCATGACATTGACCTGATCCAGTCGTACCGCGATGATGAGATCGGCAGCAGGATGACGACCAATTTTATCCGGATCGCGCGCGGGCTGTCCGTTACGGAAGCGATGCGGGAACTTGTTACGCAGGCGGCGGAGCATGATAATATCTCGACGATCTATGTGGAGGACGGCGATGGCGGCTTTTATGGCGCGATCGACTTAAAAGACCTGATCATTGCGCGTAAATTTACGCCGCTGGAAGATCTGATCATTAATTCTTATCCGTTTGTCTATGCAAAAGAAACGATAGACAGCTGTATCGAGGATCTGAAGGATTATTCGGAAGATTCCATACCGGTGCTGGATAATGCGCGCCGGATCCTCGGCGTCATCACATCGCAGGACATTGTGGAAGTCGTTGATGAGGAAATGGGTGAGGATTATGCAAAACTCGCCGGCCTGACTGCGGAGGAAGACCTGAATGAGCCGCTCGTGGAAAGCATCAAAAAGCGGCTTCCCTGGATGCTCGTTCTTCTGGTTCTCGGGCTGGGCGTTTCGGCGGTCGTGGGCGTATTTGAAAAAGTTGTCGCGCAGCTTACGATCGTGATCTGCTTTCAGTCGCTCATACTGGATATGGCGGGAAATGCGGGGACACAGTCGCTGGCCGTCACGATACGCGTCCTGATGGATGAAAATCTGGAAGGCAGGCGGAAGCTGCAGCTTGTATTAAAAGAAATGCGCGTCGGCGCGGCGAACGGGCTGCTGCTCGGGACGGTTTCCTTTTTATGCATCGGCTTTTATATTCTGCTGACAAAGGGGCAGACGGCGGGATTTTCCTTTGCTGTGAGCGGCTGCATCGGGTTTGCGCTCCTGCTCGCGATGTGCATTTCCAGTGTGACAGGGACGGTCATACCGATATTTTTCCATAAGATAAAAGTAGATCCGGCGGTCGCGTCCGGGCCGCTGATTACGACGGTCAACGATCTGGTCGCGGTCGTCACGTATTATGGCCTGACCTGGCTGCTGCTGATCAATCTGTCCGGGTTTGGCGGGAAATGACCGGTCTCCCGCGGCCATGCGCAACGGGGCGGGGATGCGTTTCCCTGCCCCGCCCAATGCAGAAAAAAAGCTTCCGGAAACTTCCGAAAGCTTTTTGAAAGAGCGATAGACGGGGCTCGAACCCGCGGTCTCGACCTTGGCAAGGTCGCGCGTTACCAACTACGCCACTATCGCGTTTTGTTTTAAAAAGAACGATATATGGTAAAGGGGGTTATACCATATATCGAAGAGCGATAGACGGGGCTCGAACCCGCGGTCTCGACCTTGGCAAGGTCGCGCGTTACCAACTACGCCACTATCGCATCTCGTTCTCGCGAACACAATAAATACTATATAGCAAGAAAAGGAAAATGTCAAGGAAAAAATAAAAAAATTTGCCGAAAAATTTTGAACCGTATTTTTGTTCATAATATCAGCTGTGCGGCATAAACTATGAATAAGCAGATGACGGGGAGGCAGTCAGGTGAGTGCAAAGACAAGGATCGTTGTGTTACACATGAGAGAGGTGATCTACACCGTAATATTTGCCGCGCTTGCGATATTACTGATACTGCTGCTGTTTTTTATGTTCCGCGCAGATAAAAAGTCCGACGCTCAGGAGACGATGGGGTATGTATCAGGTGTCTATACCTCGTCGATCGTATTGAATAATCAGACAATGGATGTCAAAGTCGTAGTGGATAATAACCGGATCAATGCGATATCGCTTGATAATCTGGACGAGACAGCAGCGACGATGTATCCGCTCATGCAGCCGGCGCTGGACAATATCAGCCAGCAGATATATGAAAAGCAGTCAACGGAAAATATTACATATGATGAGAATAACCAGTATACGTCCATGGTATTGCTGAATGCGGTAAAGGACGCGCTGAAAAAGGCGGAGCCGGAAACCGGCGGCGATGCGGAAAAAGAGACCGAAGAAGAAACGGACGCCGCGTAACAGCCCTGCGGGGCGTCCGTCCTGCGCCTGCGGCGCGTGGGAATCTCTAATTCAAACCGCTTATATAATCGGTCAGCGCGTCCATATCCACTTCCGTATACGATACCGGCTGGCTTGCCTCGATCTTGTTATAAACGGAAAAGCCGATCCAGCCGACAATTGCGAGCGCAAAGACGGCGCCGCAGATGCGCATGAGAAGCTGTTCCCGTTTCTGTTTCCGCATGATCTGTTTGCGGTTGTATTTTTCTTTTTTATGCTGGTCTACTTTTTGCTGGCTCATTTCATTTCTCCTATTCTAAAACGATTGTTATTGTGTTACAATGTATGGCGGCATGGTTTTATACAGCCATAAATCTGATTATACATGATTATTTGCTTAATGTGGAGTGGGAATTTAAAAAAATTTGTGAAATTTTTGTTACCGGGCAGGGTGCGGCAGAAGATAAAGGAATGGAAAAGGAGAACGATGGGATGAAAACGGGAATCATTTTTGATATGGACGGGACGCTTTGGGACAGCGCGCAGCAGGTGGCAGAGGCATGGTCGTCTGTGACGCGGCAAAAGCTGGAAAAAGGCGTGACGGAGGCGGATATGCGCCGCGTGATGGGCATGCCGATGGACCGTCTGGTAAAGACGCTGTTTCCGGAGCATGGGCTGGACGAACTGCTTCCGGTCATGGAAACGTGCTGCCGGGTGGAGAACGATTATCTGCGCATACATGGCGCGGAGCTTTATCCGGACGTCGGGGAGACGTTAAAAGCGCTCTGCGCGCGGTATCCGCTTTATATCGTGAGCAACTGCCAGACGGGGTATATCGAGGCGTTTCTGGCGCATTACGGTTTCGGGGCGTATTTTCAGGACTTTATCTGTTTTGGCGCGAATGGGAAGCAGAAAAGTGAAAATATCGCCATGATGATCCGGAAGCATGAACTGGACAGGGCGCTTTATGTCGGCGACATTCAGGCGGATTATGAGGCGGCTGTGGCGGGCGGCGCGGAGTTTATCCACGCGGCTTACGGGTTTGGCGCGGTGGATGCGCAGACGCCGCGGATCGATACATTTTCACAGATTCTTGCAATGGTTGACGATTTATGTTGACAGCGGGAAATACAAACTTTTATAATAGGCTTATGAATGTTTTGTACAAAGAAGGGAATCAGTATGGATAAGAACAGAAGAAAATCAGGTATGCTTGTTATTTTGGCAGCTGTGTTTTTTTGCATGCCGCTGTTTGCGCCGCGGACGGCGCTGGCGGCGGAGATGTCGGGACAGCATGACAGCAGGCTGCAGAAATTTGATATTGCGCCGGGGGATCTCAGCCCGGCATTTGATCCGGACGTCCTCTCGTATACGGCGACGGTAGACGCGGACGTGACTTCGGTACAGGTACAGGCCGTTCCGCGCAATTCCGGAGGGACGATCGCATCGGTGGATGGGGCGAAGACGCTCCAGCCGGGGCTTAATACGATCACCGTTATCTGCTCGGCGCCGGACGGATCGTATACTACGTACACGATTCAGCTTTCCGTCGGGGACGCCGGCGTACAGGATTCGGCCGCGGGAACGGAAGGGAGCGCAGATGGGACGGCGGCGGACGATACGTCTGCGGATAGCGGGGACACGTCTGCGGAGCCGTCGGCTTCCGGGCTTACGGCGCCGCTCGGGGAGGACGGGACAGTCAGTCTCGGCGGCGCGTCCTATCAGCTGTCGGGCAATTTTTCTTATGATTCGGTGACGCAGGATATCCCGTCCGCTTTTGTCCAGGGGACGCTGGAAATTGCGGGCAGCAGCTATCCGACGCTGTTTTGCGAATCGAACGGCGTGCATCTTGTTTATCTGGAAAATACAGATGGCAACGGCGCAAGCGGCTTTTATTTTTATGATGACATACAGAATACCGTAGAACGGTTTAAATATACCAGCAGCGGGGATAATTTTGTTATCTTTATCAATACGGCGCGGGATGCGGCGCCCGCGGGCTATGTGGAGACGACGCTGACGCTTCCGTCCGGAAAAGATGTGACGGCTTATCAGGCGACGTCCGAAGATATGAAGGATTATTATGTGATTTATGGCATCAATTCTGACGGCACGAACGGGTGGTATCTGTATGATAATGCGCAGGGCGCTTATATACGCTACGTGCAGACGGCGCAGGACGGCGCTTCAGAATCGGAAGAGGAAGAGGACGAGATGGAGCGGACAGTGTCCATGAAAAAATATAATTCCCTGTATAAACAGCTCAATACGGCGCGCAGGAATCATGTAAAAGTCGTCAGCGTCATGGCGATCGTGATCGTCGGGATCATCATTATATTTACGGCGCTTCTTTTGCGCGGCAGCGATGCGGGCGACGGTGAAAACGGCGGGCAGGATGAAAAGGAGCGCAGGCGGGCAGGAAAGCGGCAAAACAGGGTGAAAAAGCAGAGCGCGGCAAGGCAGCAGGGGCGTACGCTGGCTGCGGGCAAGGCGTTTGCGGAGGATATCTCGGATAAGAGTGAAAAGGACGCGCGGAAAACAGCGCGCAGGAACCGGCTCGCAAAGAGCCTGAAGCCGCTGGAGCGCAGCCGCAGGCCGGAACCGGCAAAAGAGGACGCGGCGCAGGAAGAGCGGACGCCGAATATGGACGACATTTACAGACAAAACGGCAGGATGCCGGAACCGGAAGGGACCGCGTCTTCCGCATACCGGCAGGCGCCGCCGGAAATAAATGCGGGCGCCGCATACCGGCAGCCGGAACAGCCGTCCGCAGG
>CANQQG010000087.1 GCA_947625875.1 uncultured Lachnospiraceae bacterium | reverse complement strand
ACGGGGAGAGGACTCACATGGCACATATACAGACGCAGGCGGAATGGGAAGAAAAAATGTCTGCAAAGATTTGGGACTATATACGGAAGGAATTGTATCTGGATCTGCGTTTTCTGGATCTTGCGCTGTCTGCGCTTACGCCGCGCGCGGACCGGTCGCTTTTTACGTGCGCGACTGACGGGGTTTATTTGTATTATGCGCCGCAGCGGCTTTTCCGCGTTTTTGAGGATAATGTCCGTTTTCTGGACCGCCTGTACCTGCACAGCGTCCTGCACTGCATTTTTGCGCATCTTTGGATGGCAGGGGCGTGTGACCAGCGGCTATGGGGCATTGCCTGCGATATCGCGGTGGAATATACGATTGACCATATGGACAAGCCATGCACAAAACGGATCCTGACATGGACGCGGCAGCGGTTTTATGAAACGTTAAAAGACGCGGGGGAAGGAATTTCCGCGGCGGTCATCTACCGCAGGCTGCGGGAGCTTGATGAAGCGGAAGTCCGGGCGCTGCACGTCGAATTTTATACGGACGACCACCATTTCTGGCCGGCGGCGCAGCGGCAAAAAAGCATGATGGAACGCCCGGAGGCAAAGCAGTGGAATAAAATCGCAAAAAAGGCAAGCCTGCAGCAGCAAATGAGCGGCGCGGATCCAAAAGAAGGCGAGCGGCTTTTTGCGGCGCAGGTAAAAGCGGAAAAAAGCAGGCGCAGTTACCGGGATTTCCTGAAAAAGTTTACGGTATTCCATGAGGAGCTGCATACCAGCCCGGATGAATTTGACCTGTCATTTTATACATACGGGCTGCGCCTTTACGGGAACCTGCCGCTCATCGAACCGCTGGAAACGCGGGAGGTGCGCAGGATACGGGAGTTTGTCATTGTATTGGATACGAGCGGCTCGACCAGCGGCGCGCTGGTGGAAAATTTTCTGCGGGAGACGGTGCGGATTTTAAGCGGAGAGGATTATTTTTTTAAGCACTGCAAAATACGCCTGCTGCAATGCGATGACCGGATACGTTCCGACTTTGAAATTACCGACCCGGCGCAATTGGACGCGCTGCCTGCGCAGTTTACGCTGTCAGGGGGAGGCGGGACGGATTTCCGCCCGGCGTTTGCCCATGTAAATGCCCTGATGGAAAGCGGCGTTTTAAAGAATCCCGGCGGGCTGTTGTATTTTACGGACGGGCTGGGCATTTACCCGAAGAAACGCCCGCCGTACCCGGCGGCTTTTTTGTTTCTGACGGATTTTGACGCGCAGGCGGTTCCGCCCTGGGCCATGTGCCTGCGGCTGGAGCCGGAAGAGTTTCAGCGGGAGAAAGAAAAAGGATAAATCGGAGGTTTGGAGCCATTATGGATATCAGGCAGGCAAAGACAGAGATCAGGCAGACCGTTAAGGCATACCTGCAAAAAAATGACAACGGGGAATACTGTATCCCTGAGATACACCAGCGCCCGGTGCTTTTGATGGGGCCTCCGGGCATCGGCAAGACGCAGATCATGGAACAGGCCGCGGCTGAATGCGGCATCGGGCTTGTCGCCTATACGATCACGCACCATACAAGGCAGAGCGCGGTCGGGCTGCCGTTTATAAAAGAAGAGCAATTTGAAGGCAGGACGTATGCAGTTACGGAATATACGATGAGTGAGATCATCGCGAGCGTTTACCATGCGATAGAGGGCGGGCACAGAGAAGGCATTTTATTCATAGATGAGATCAACTGCGTATCGGAGACGCTTGCGCCGACCATGCTGCAGTTTTTACAATGCAAAAGATTTGGCAACCAGGCGGTTCCGCAGGGCTGGATCATCGTTGCGGCGGGAAACCCGCCGGAATACAACCGGGCGGCGAGGGATTTTGACATGGTGACGCTCGACCGCGTGCGCTGCCTGCGGGTGGAGGCGGATTTTCCTGCATGGAAGGAGTATGCGTATAAGGCGCAGATCCACCGCGCGATACTGAGTTATCTGGAACTGCGGCCGCAAAATTTCTACCGCGTGGAAACGGATGTGGACGGGCTTCGGTTTGTTACGGCGAGGGGCTGGGAAGACCTGAGCAATCTGCTGTCCGCTTATGAAGCGCTCGGCTTTTCCGTCAGCGAAGAGGTTGTGCGGGAATTTCTGCCGTATGAAGAGATCGCGCAGGATGCGGCGGCGTATTTTGAATTATATGGAAAATATCGGGATGATTACGGGATCGGGGAGATTCTTGCCGGAAACGCCGCGCCCGCTGTGTATGCAAGGCTGGAACGGGCGGCATTTGACGAGCGGCTCAGCGTGGTAAACCTGCTTTTGGACGGCCTGACGGGATATTTTAAAAGTGTGTCGGGACAGCGCGCGGTTACGGACGCGTGGTACGGGTTTTTAAAAGAATACCGCAGGCGGCTTTCGGATACGGAAACAGGCAGAGAGGCGGCGGAAATATACGATATGCTGTTGCGGGAACGGGAGCCGGATCTGGGAAAGGCGCTGCTGCGCCGCTTAAAAGACGCTGCCATTGACGCGGCTTCCGCAGCGGAATGTTTTGCGCAGGCAAAGGCGGGATTTGACAGACAGCGGGAGCGGCTGGAGCGGGAAGAGGATGCGGCTTCCGCGGCGCTGGAACACGCCTTTGATTTTATGGAGCAGGCATTCACAGACGGACAGGAGATGGTCGTGTTCCTTACCGGGCTTACGCTGATGGCGGAAGCGGCGGCTTTTCTGGCGGAACACGCCTGCAGCCGTTACCTGCAGTATAATGAGCAGCTTCTGGTCGGCACGAAGCGCGCGCAGCTGTTATCGGAATTAAAAAATAATCAATAAATTGCACAAAAAACCATCCTGCAATATGTGGTATATTTACCAAAATTACACATAAAAGCATAAAATCTTCTTTCATTGTCAAAAATAAACTGGTAAAATAAATGCAGGTTGCAAAGGTTTTAAGTTTATGATAGAAAAGGAGGTTTGCTTATGTTTCAAAAGGGTGATTATGTGATTTATGGGAACAATGGCGCGTGCATTGTAGACGACGTCGGGCCGCTGGATATCCCGGGCGTTCCGGAAGAACGGGTGTATTATACGCTCGTCCCGTTTTATACGCGGGACAGCCGCTTGTTTGTCCCGGCCGACCATACCGGGGCGGTGCTGCGCGCTCTGGTCAGCAAAGAAGAGATTCTCCGTTTACTGGAAGAGATCCCTTCGATCGAACCTCTCTTTGTACAGGATGAAAAACAGCGCGAGGCGCGGTATAAAGAAACGATCCGCACCTGTGACTGCCGGGAGTTGATCCGCGTCATGCGGACGATCGAGCAGCGCAAAAAGAGCCGGCTCGCGATCGGAAAAAAGATGACGGCGTCAGATGAAAAATACTTCCGCATCGCACAGGATAACCTGTGCGGGGAATTTGCGATCTCGCTCGGCATAGACCGCAGGCAGGCGGATGCATTTATAATGGAAAAACTGGAATTGGATCCGGATCAGGCGGAGACAGTGTAGGCAAAAACGGGCAGGAGAAAGACTTCTCCTGCCCGATGCGCGATTTACGGTTGGATAAATTTATGCTATAATTAATTTCTACGGTAAAAAAGTATTTTTTGTATTGTTCCCTTAGATGATTCGTATTCCTATGATTTTAGCTCAATTGAAAGCAAAAATGCCGATAAAGCGCCGATAAGCGCCGATAAAATGCCGATAAATGCCGATAAAGCGCCGATAAGTGCCGATAAAGCGCCGATAAACGCCGATAAAGCGCCGGTAAGCGCCGATAAAATGCCGGTAAGCGCCGATAAAGCGCCGATAAAACGTTTATCGAAGCAGGAAATATTAATTATAGATTATCTGCAAAGAAATGAAAAAATAACTACAAGTACGGCCGGGGAAGTGCTGGGTGTAAAACAAAGAAGGGCAAGAGGAATCTTAAAAGAACTGGCGGAGAAAAATGTGCTTTTAAAACGCGGGGCATATAAAAGTACGGTGTATGTGTTAAATGCAAAGGAAAACCCGCAGACAGATCTTAAAAAGGAGAGTTGATATTTGGGGACATACCGGCCAGAACGGCTGCAAGATAGAAGAAAGGGATATAAAGATGGCAAGAATGGTAAATATCGGAAGCCAGGATTTTAAAGACATTCGGGAGAACAATGATTTTTATATTGACAAGACCGATTTTATCAGGGAATGGTGGGAAAACAGGGACACCGTCACCCTGATCACGCGCCCGCGCAGGTTTGGCAAGACGCTGACGATGAGTATGACAGAGAGCTTTTTTTCCATAAGCAATCATGGCAGGGGAGAGCTGTTTGAGGGGCTTTCCATCTGGGAGAAAGAGAAATACCGGAACCTGCAGGGAACATATCCGGTTATTTTTCTCAGTTTTGCAAATGCAAAAGGGAATGACTACCAATCGGTCCGGCAAAAGATTTATGAATTGATCGTCAAATTATATGCGAGGAATTCCTTCCTGAAAGACAGCGGTTTTATGGACGATCTTGATAAACAGCTTTTCGGCAGGATATCCATGGACATGGATGAGAGCGCGGCGACGTCTGCGGTCAACAACATGGCGGAGTTTATGGGGAGACATTACAACAAAAAAGTCATCATTCTTCTGGATGAGTATGACACGCCGATGCAGGAGGCGTATATAAACGGGTATTGGGATGAAATGGCGGCGTTTATGCGTAATTTATTTAACGCGACATTTAAAACAAACCCCTGGCTGGAGCGCGCTCTCATGACCGGCGTGACGCGGGTAAGTAAGGAGTCGATTTTTTCTGACCTCAACAATCTGAAAGTGATAACAACTACTTCTGAAAAATACCAGACAGCTTTTGGCTTTACGGAAAGCGAAGTTTTTTGCGCCCTGAAAGAATTTGGCCTGCAGACGGAAGAACAGAAAGTAAGGGAGTGGTATGACGGCTTCCGCTTTGGGGACTGTGACAATATTTACAACCCCTGGTCTGTAGTCAATTTCCTTGATGAAAAAAAATTTGCCGCGTACTGGGCGAATACAAGCGCAAACACTTTGGTGGACAAACTTGTCCGGGAGGGCGGCTCTGAGATAAAAACAGCCATGGAAGACCTGCTGCAGGGAAAGGAGCTGTGCGCATCTTTTGACGAGGAGATTGTTTTTGGCCAGTTAGGGCGCGAGCCCGGTGCGATATGGAGCCTTCTTTTGGCGGGCGGATATTTAAAGATTGTCAGCAGTTCCCTGACGGAGTGGGGAGAACCCACATATCGGCTGGCCATCACAAACAAAGAAGCGAAGCTTGTATTCAGGAAAATATTTACCGGCTGGTTTGCGGACACCCACACGAAAGCCGCCTATAATGGTTTTATAAAGGCGCTGTCAGGCAATGACCTTAAAAATATGAATGCTTTTATGAATAAGGTGGCCTTACACACATTCAGTTATTTTGACACAGGAAAAAAGCCGTCAGAGTCCGCAGAGCCGGAACGGTTTTATCATGGGTTCGTGCTGGGGCTGATCGTAGAGCTGCAGGACCGGTATGAAATAACCTCGAACAGGGAGAGCGGCTTTGGCAGGTATGACGTGATGCTCGCCCCGAAGAATCAAACGGATGACGGCATTATTTTGGAATTTAAAGTGATTGACAAAGAGGAAGAGGGCAGTCTGCAGGATACGGTGAACGCCGCCATCGGGCAGATTTTGGACCGGGAATATGCCGCCGCATTGGAATCAAGGGGCGTCCCGCGTAAAAACATAAGGGTTTACGGGTTTGCCTTTGAGGGGCGGAAAGTTTTGATCGGCGGCGGGTATCTGGACAGCTGCGGGAACGGAGTGAGCTGAGCGTTTCATGCCGTCAGTTTTCCGATAATCATATTATGGCGCCTGCCCGCTGTCTGTGGGCAGGCGCATGGAAATTATATCTGTATTCCCGTTATTCGGGAAGCGCATTCCGTTTCATACTGATATAGGCAATGACTGTATAAATCAGGTATACAAGGAAAAACAGGCCCAAAGAAATCATCAGGATCACTGACGGACGGTTAGCTCCCACCATAGTTCCCGGCTCCACCGCGCCGCATAGATCCAGAATAAACGGAATTGCGATCAGCGCCGGAGGAACGGCCGGCATGATATAATAAATCGCAAGCTGTCCAAACAGCGCCCGCCTCATTTCCAGACGGTCCATACCCAGCTTGCGGAGCAGTTCAAATTGGCGGCGATAGCGCCCGGCTTCGCTGAGCTGCTGGACAGTCAGAACCGTTGCGGCGGTCATGGCGAGCGTCAGAGCCAGATAAAAAAGCGGGAAAACCGACATTGCGGACCATGCGGCAGTGTCAGCAACATTTACGTCCCTGGAATACAAAAGATCCCATCCACTGACGGCGCTTTGGACGCCATCTACGGTTCGTTCAGAGAGGGATCGCTGAAGCGTCTCCACCTGCTCCGGCGTAATGCTGTGCGCGGTCATCGCCGCCACACAAAACCGCAGCGTCGGGCGATCCGCACAGAACGCGTCCGGAACCACGAAAAGGAATTGATGCCCGTTACCGTTCCAGAGATTCTGTGCAAACTGTTCTGTATAAATCTGTCCGGGAGACAGCGTTTTCCCGTCTAAGGTAAGCGGCTCTTTCCATTGCCGCAGCGGTTCTTCCAGGTATGGCATACAGTGAATGATATAGCGGTCCGGCTCCCGTTTTGCGGCGGGCAGTCCGAGCATATCCCGCAGGGCAGTGTAATCACTGTATGCCATGAATACCATACCGTTATAATCGTGTTCATAGCTGTATCGGTAATATCCGGCGGTTTTCTCCAGATATGCAGATACGGCGTCATCAACGCCCCGGTAGAGCCGGTACTGCCGGTATGCGGTCAGCGGGAGTTGTCTCTCCATATTTTTCCGGCATAAATCCGCATGGCTTTCCTGATCTGAAACAAACAGCAAATCAAAAGCATTCCGTTCCAGCCGCCCCTGGAAAATGCCGTTAAATACCATGCCGCTTCCCTCTGTGAGCAGGGTGGCGGTAAAAAGCAGGGAGACCGTTGCCATAACAACTCCCATTGTTGCCAGCTTGCCGGTCAGTGTGCGGAAGATCATCAGATTCTGTCCGCGGTACTTCCGTTCCGGCTTTCGCTCAAAATATGCCGGGACGCCGGAGGAAAAACTGATAAAGAAACCGTAGATGAATGCAATGATACATCCGGCGCCGATAACGCCGGCCAGCAGGTTTGACGCTGTCACCAAAAGAAGCGTCCCCGCCCCGCCCAATACGATGGAAACGCCAAACAGGGCCTTGCGCGTTCTGCTTTTCTTTACAACCGCTGTTTCATTTTGCCGCTCAAAGTAAATGAGGTCACAGATTTTCATATTGCGGATTCGCTTCCGGCTCCGGATAAGCGCGAAAAGATAGATGGCGGCAAAATAGACCAGCGTCAGCCCGATGGCCTTCAGCGAAAAATCATAACGAAAGTAATACGGCGCGCTGAACATGGTCAGCAGGATGGCGCGGAGCGCCTGATAAACCAGATTGCCAAGCGGAATGCCAAACAGCAGCGCGACACTGCCCACCGACAGGTTTTCCAGAAAGAACAGGCGGGCCACCTGCCTGTTTTCAAGCCCGATGAGCAGATAGGTTCCCAATTCCCGGCTGCGGCGGGAGAGCATGAATCCGGTCATGTATGACGTCAGCCATCCGATGATGAAAATGACGGCAATGCTGGCAAGCGCAATCGTTAATGTCATCGTATCCATCAAGCCGGACAGATCGTGGATTTCCTTTGAAACTGCCAGACAGTTGAAGGCATAGAGCATCGCGCACACCATCACAATCGTGACAAAATAAATCAGATAATCACCGGTTTGTCGTCTGGCATTGCGCAGGGAAAGCTTAGATAACGTCACTGACATCACCTCCCAATGCGGCCAGCACATCCAGGATCTCGTGGTAGAATACACTGCGGCTGCGCCCGCCCCGAAGCAGTTCGTTGAACAGTCTCCCATCCTTTAAAAACAGAATCCGGTTGGCATAGCTGGCGCTGTATGCGTCATGCGTCACCATGAGGATGGTGGTGCGCATATCCCGGTTCATCTGCGCCAGGAGTTCCAGCAGATTTTTAGACGCCCTGGAATCCAGAGCCCCGGTTGGCTCATCCGCCAGCAGGAGCGACTGGCCGGCAACAATGGCTCTGGCGCAGGCGGCGCGCTGTTTTTGCCCGCCGGAAACCTGATAGGGGAATTTCGCAAGAATATCCGCAATGCCAAGCTTCCCGGCTGTTTCTTTCACCTTATCCTGCACCGTCTTTGCGTCTGCGTGATTGAGCGACAGCGCCAGACCTATGTTCTCCTCAATCGTCAGCGTGTCCAGCAGATTGAAGTCCTGGAATACAAAGCCCAGCCGTTCCCTGCGGAATCGCGCCAGCTTGCTGGCAGGCAGTTCCGCAATGCTTTCCCCATTGAGCAGAATATCTCCGGAGCTTACGGCGTCGATTGTGGCAATGCAGTTCAATAAAGTTGTTTTTCCGCTGCCCGACGCGCCCATGATGGCGATAAATTCTCCCTCCGCCACCTCAAAGCTTACCCGGTCAAGCGCTTTCGTGACATTATTTTTGCTTCCATAGTATTTTTCAATGTTCTGTACTTTCAGCATGAAGCGTCCTCCTTTCTACAGCGCTATGGTACAGCAAAAACAGCGGCGTTTGTATCGGATTGATCTTGTTTTTCCTTACAATTTTGTAAGGTTTTCTCTGGCCGGGAATGTGAGCGTTGCGCGGGTCCATGCGCCCTCCTCCGAAGCGATGTGAATGTCCAGTTCCAAAAAGCCGGACAGTTTTTTGCACAGGTACAGTCCCATGCCGGTGGAGCCGCCGCGCGACCGGCCATTTGACCCGGTGAAGCCCCGGTCAAAAATCCGGGGCAGCTCATGAGTCGGGACGCCGATTCCGTTATCCTGAATGGTAAGCTGTATCTGTTTGCCAAGCGGCCCGGCGGAAATGGCGATGAGCGGATCTGCTCCCCGATAACGGGCGGAGTTCTGGAGCAGCTGGCCCAGGATAAAAACAGCCCATTTTTTGTCAGTATAGATCGGATAATCCAGATTTTGCGTTTCGATGCGGACGCCGCTTTGTATCAGTAACGTCCGATGGTTTTCGATCGCCTGAAAAACAATTTCGGACAGATCGGTCTGCCGGATCACATAGTCGCGGTCCGGGTTTTCCGTACGGGCGTAGAACAGGGCGCGCTCAATGTGGGATTCGATTTGCGCCAGTTCATAGTCCATTTTTCTCCGCATATTCCCGTCTAAATGGCGGCAGAGCAGGCGGGCGGCGGTGAGAGGGGTTTTGATCTCGTGTACCCAGCTTTCGATGGATTCCCGGTATTCCCTCTGCGCCGACTCCGCATCAGATACCGCGCGCATCATCGCCCGGCTCGCGCGGCGCGTCAGGTCAAAAAGCCTGCGTTCATAAACGCCGCCGGATGGGGAGATGCATTCGGTAAACAGATATTTTTGATCCAGATGCTCCATAATGCTTTCCAGTTCCGCAATCCGGGAGCGCTGACGCAGAAAATCAACCGTCAGCGCCGCCGAACCGGCCAGCAGAAAAAACAGCAGCAGGATGACAATGACTCCGGCCTGTGTTCCGGTCGCAGCGAGGAAAAGAGCCGCCGCTCCGATTCCGGTCAGCCGGAGCATGATCCCGCCAATTCGGTCGGAGAGAAATTCACGAAGCGTCATAGCTGGTACCCCATTCCCCGGCGTGTCCGGATGATGTCCGGCAGCCCCAGTTTTGCAAGTTTTCCGCGAATGCGTGTCATATTTACGCTGAGCGAGTTGTCATCGATATAAATCCGGCTGTCCCATAGCGTGTCGATCAGATCGGCGCGGGAAACGATCTCTCCCGCGTTTTTCATCAGACAGTCCAGAATCTGTATCTCGGTGCGCGTAAGCTCCACCGTTTTTTCCCCAAACGTCAGCGTTCCATTTAAAAGGTTCAGGCGAAGGCCGACAGCTTCCAAAACGCCCGCTCCTTCTGCCGCGCCATTGCCCCGGCGCAGTACGGCCTTGATTCTGGCGAGCAAAACAGGAACGCTGTATGGTTTTGTGATGTAGTCGTCACCGCCTAAACTCAGCGCCCGCACTTCGTCTGTTCCGGAGTCCCGGCCTGTGACAAAAATGATCGGGACAGAAATTGCCTTGCGCAGGGCTGTACAGAGAAAGAAACCATCCTGTCCGGGCAGATTGACGTCTAAAAGAATCAGGTTTGGACGTATCTGTTTTGCCTGTTCCGGTATGTTCCGAAAGTCTGTGACCGGAAACGGATGATACATCTCATTTTCCAATAATATGGACAGTTCGGACCGGACTTCCGGATCGTCCTCAACAATCATGATTTTGTATTTCGCCATCTTTTTCCTCCCTGCCTTTGTCCGTTTATCTACGGGTTTTTCTGTATTTTTGGAATAAACCATGCCTTTCCTATGGTTTTATCGTCTGCGCCTTCTGTGAAAAATCTATCATACATTATACGCGGACAGATGGACAAAAGCAAGAAACGCATTGCCTGATTATGTCGCATGGAAGCTGCCGCTGCCTGATGCATTGACAGGAAAATAATGCTTGACAAATCCTGCCGGTAAATATATACTGTTGTTACAATGTATTAAATAAGATTAATATAATTTAGCGATTTAGAAAAATATGAAAGATTTTTTAAAAAATAAATGATAGAACAGTGTTTCTGCTGTTTGGATGACGGGGAAAACGTGGCGGGGATAGAAAAAAGATGAAACATATTTCAATACATGGAAAAATCCGCTTGCAGAGCCGTATTATATAAGGAAAGAGGCGCCGCTGATCTATCACACAGGCAGACAGAATATTAGAATAAAAATATAATATGGGAGGAAATACATTTATGAAAAAACAAAAAATAATCGCATCGGGATTAACGGCAGCGCTGCTGGCAGGTATGTTGTATGCGCCTGTGAATGCGGGCATTATCAGCAAAAACATGGAATTATCCGCCAGAAGCATGGCAGCGCAGAAAACGGATGTGCAGACGGAAGGGGATTACCAGTACACCGTTTCCAATGGGGAAGCAACCATTGTGAAATACACCGGGAGCGAAGCGGATGTGGCAATACCTGCAACGCTGGGAGGCGCTCCTGTAACGGTAATCGGGCCTAATGCATTTTTTGCTAATTCCAAAATAGCTTCTGTCCGTTTTCCAGATACCGTTCTGGAAATAGAAGCGGATGCCTTTGGCGGATGCTATAAGCTTACGGATTTGGTGTTGCCGCCCAAAATAGAACGCATTGGCAGCTGGGCTTTTGGCAACACCGGGCTGAAAGAAGTTGTGCTTCCTGACGCCCCTGTATCGTTGAACGGATCCTTCCAGGACTGTTATTCCTTAAAAACCGTCATCTGCTCTGACAGTACGGAAGAATTTCACCTGAATGATTTTAGCAGCAACAGGACGCTGCAGACAATCCGGCTTGGGAAGAACACAAAATTGATCGACATGGAGGGATTCCGTAAAGAGCCGTCAGATGCGTTTTCGCCTGTTGAAGGGACTATGCAGCCGGTGATTGAGGTGCCGGACGATTCCCTCTATTTTAAAGAAGTGGGAGACGCCGTATATACAAAGGACGGGACAGAGCTGGTGTTTTACTCGCCGAGAGCGGAGCGGCCGGACTGCCGGGCGCTTGCAGGGACGAAGAAGATAGGCCCGTATGCATTTTATGGCTGCAGTAACATCTCAGCGGTCGCCCTGCCGAACACGCTTGAGACAATCGGGGAATACGCTTTTGTCGATTGTCCATTGATCACAAGCATAAACCTTCCGGCATCTGTGAAGAAAGTGTGCGGTCCTAATTTTGAATATGTCAGGACTGTCACTGTGGAAGGAAAAAATACGGCATTTGAAGAAGGCGCATTTGATATAAACAAAGCAACCGCGCTCTGCGCGAAAAATTCCAAAGCGGCAAAATATTT
>CANQQG010000086.1 GCA_947625875.1 uncultured Lachnospiraceae bacterium | reverse complement strand
CCGCAATACGGCGCAGATGCGCGTCTGGGAGCGCGGTTCCGGAGAAACGCTTGCCTGCGGGACCGGAGCCTGCGCGACGGCGGTCGCCTGTGTGCTGAACGGATTTACGAAAGAGCGCGTGACGGTGAAGCTGCCTGGCGGCGAGCTGGAGATTTACTGGGACCGGCAGGCGGACGCCGTTTACATGACAGGCCCTGCGGCTGTTGTGTTTGACGGAGAGATCGAGATTCCGGAAAATCCGGAATGAAAGAAAATATATTTTATGGAGGAGACAGACGATGTATCAGTTAAATGAAAATTACCAGAAATTGCCGGGCAGTTATCTGTTCAGCACGATTGCAAAAAAGGTGGCGGCTTTTACGGAGGCGAATCCGGATAAAAAAGTGATCCGGCTTGGCATTGGCGACGTCACCCAGCCGCTTGCGCCCGCGATCATAGAGGCGCTGCATAAAGCGGTGGATGAGATGGCCTCTGCGGAAACGTTCCGCGGTTACGCGCCGGATCTGGGCTATGATTTTCTGCGCAATGCGATCGCAGAGCATGATTATAAAGCAAAAGGCTGTGATATCAGCGCGGACGAGATTTTTGTGTCAGACGGCGCAAAATCAGATTCCGCAAATATTCAGGAGATTTTCGGGGCGGACTGCCGCATTGCGGTTACGGATCCGGTCTATCCGGTCTATGTGGATTCAAACGTTATGGCGGGGCGCTGCGGGGATTATAATTACGACACGCAGATGTGGAGCCGGGTGATCTATATGCCATGCACAAAGGAAAACGGATTTGCGCCGGCATTTCCGTCGGAAACGCCGGATATGATCTATCTTTGCTTCCCGAATAACCCGACCGGGACGACGATCACGAAGGAGCAGCTGCAGGCGTGGGTGGATTATGCAAATAAAAATGGCTCTGTGATTCTCTATGACGCCGCATATGAGGCTTATATTTCCGAGGATAACGTGGCGCATTCCATTTATGAATGCGAGGGCGCGAAAACGTGCGCGATCGAGCTGCGCAGCTTTTCGAAAAATGCGGGTTTTACCGGCGTGCGGCTCGGCTTTACGGTTGTGCCGGAGGAATTAAAATGCGGGGATGTTTCGCTGCATGCGATGTGGGCAAGGCGGCATGGCACGAAATTCAACGGCGCGCCATACATCGTCCAGCGCGCGGGAGAGGCGGTTTATTCAGAGACCGGGAAAGCGCAGTTAAAAGAGCAGGTCGCATATTATATGAAAAATGCCAATACGATTAAAAACGGGCTGCAGGCTGCGGGTTATGAAGTGTTCGGCGGCGTGAACGCGCCGTATATCTGGTTAAAGACGCCGGACGGCATGACTTCATGGGATTTCTTTGACTACTTACTGGAAAAGGCAAATGTGGTCGGCACGCCGGGCTCCGGATTCGGCCCGAGCGGGGAAGGGTATTTCCGCCTGACGGCGTTTGGCAGTTATGAAAATACCGTTGCGGCTTTAGAGCGGATTCAGGCGCTTTAAGAAGCGCGCTTCTTTTGCAAAAATGAAATGGGGCTGTCGCGCGAAGGAATGTTTTCTCCTTATTGCGACAGCTCCATCGTATTCTTATGATTTATTTTTAAAAGAGGCGCGTTTGCGCAGCGTCGGATCCAGGATCTGTTTGCGGATGCGCAGGCTCTTCGGAGTCACTTCGAGCAGTTCATCTGTGTCAATAAAGTCAAGCGCCTGTTCGAGGCTTAAAATACGCGGCGGCGTCAGCGTCAGCGCTTCATCTGCGCTGGACGAACGGGTATTTGTCAGGTGCTTTTTCTTGCAGACGTTTATTTCAATGTCTTCCGTTCGGGAGGATTGGCCGATCACCATGCCTGCGTAAACCTTTTCCCCGACTCCGATAAACAGCTGCCCGCGTTCCTGCGCGCCAAATAACCCGTAGGCAACGGAAACGCCCGATTCAAAAGCGATGAGCGAACCCTGCTTGCGGTACTGGATATCGCCGCGGTAAGCGTCATAGCCGTCAAAGATCGTATTGATAATGCCATTCCCTTTTGTGTCTGTCAAAAAGTCGCCGCGGTAGCCGATCAGGCCGCGGGACGGGATGCGGAATTCCAGGCGCGTATAGCCGCCCGCGATCGAGTGCATATTGCGCAGTTCGCCCCTGCGCTGGCTCAGCTTGTCGATGACGGCGCCTGTAAATTCATCCGGCACGTCGACATAGGCGATTTCCATCGGCTCAAGTTTTTTCCCTTTTTCATCGCTTTTATATAAAACTTCCGCCTTGCTGACGGCAAATTCATAGCCTTCCCTGCGCATATTTTCAATTAATACGGATAAATGCAGCTCTCCACGCCCGGACACTTTAAAGCTGTCGGTGTCTTCAGTCTCTTCCACGCGCAGGCTGACGTCCGTATTCAGTTCGCGGAACAGGCGGTCGCGCAGATGGCGGGAAGTGATATATTTGCCTTCCTGTCCCGCGAGCGGGCTGTCGTTTACGATAAAGTTCATGGAGATCGTCGGGTCGGATATCTTCTGGAACGGGATCGCCACCGGGTTTTCCGGGGCGCAGATCGTGTCGCCGATATGGATGTCCGCAATGCCGGAAATGGCGACGATCGAACCAATGCCCGCTTCTTTTACGTCGATTTTATTCAGCCCGTCAAATTCATACAGTTTGCTGATCTTTACTTTTTTCTGCTTGTCCGGATCGTGGTGGTTTACGACGATCGCGTCCTGGTTGATCTTTACGCAGCCGTTGTCCACTTTGCCGATGCCGATACGCCCTACGTACTCATTGTAATCAATCGTGCTGATCAGCACCTGCGTGTTTGCGTCCGGATCGCCCTCCGGAGCGGGAATATAATCAATGATCGTTTCAAAAAGCGGCGTCATGTCCTTCGGTTCGTCGTTTAAGTCCGTCATGGCGTAGCCGTCTTTTGCGGAGGCAAAGACGAACGGGCAGTCGAGCTGTTCGTCAGACGCGTCCAGATCCATAAACAGTTCGAGCACTTCGTCGATGACGTCATTCGGGCGCGCTTCCGGCCGGTCAATTTTATTAATGCATACGATGACAGGAAGATTCAGATCCAATGCTTTCATCAGGACGAATTTTGTCTGCGGCATGGCGCCTTCAAATGCGTCTACGACAAGGACGACGCCGTTTACCATTTTTAAGACGCGCTCGACCTCGCCGCCAAAGTCGGCGTGCCCCGGCGTGTCAATAATATTGATCTTTACATTATTATAAAAAACAGCCGTATTTTTAGAAAGGATGGTGATCCCTCTTTCACGTTCGATATCGTTGGAATCCATGACGCGTTCGCGGACTTCCTGGTTGGCGCGGAACACGCCGCTCTGCTTTAGCAGCTCGTCGACCAGTGTTGTCTTTCCGTGGTCGACATGGGCGATGATCGCGATATTACGGACATCATCTCTTGTGGTTTTCATAATTAAAAATCCTTCTTTCCATTCCTATATTTTTGCCCAACGTACTTATTCTAACATATTTTATAGAGAGCGCAAGGATTTTTGGAAGGAAGTTTGGAAAGAAGTTCAAAAAAAGCGGTTTTTTTCCATAAAGCAGGGGGATTGTCGACAAATTGCATTCTTTTTTTTGTGGAAAATCTGATAAGTTTAGACCGTTACGAGAATGATGGCGCGCGCAGAGTTCTAAACGCCCCGCCAGGAGAATACATTGGTAGTAGCTAAAAATCATGCCGTCTGTGCCAAAGGCGGCATGGAGAATAGTACCGCATGGCGCCGGGAAACAGGCAGCCATGTCTGAAAAGAGGAAGGGAGAATTTATTCATGGCAGATAAAATATTTGAAAACAATCAGGTGACAATTGCAGGAAAGATCGTGTCAGATTTCCGGTTCAGCCACGAAGTATACGGAGAAGGCTTTTATATGGTGGACGTGTCGGTCAACCGCCTGAGCAATTTTGTGGATTATATACCGGTCATGATATCGGAACGTTTGATTGATACGGCGCAAAATTACATAGGGCAGTATATCTATGTGACAGGCCAGTTCCGTTCCTATAACCGCCACGAAGAAAAAAAGAACCGTCTGGTGCTGTCCGTATTTGCCCGGGAACTGGAATTTATGGAGCAGGAGGAAGACGACGTAAAGAGCAACCAGATCTATCTGGACGGCTATATCTGCAAAGAGCCGATCTACCGGAAGACGCCGCTTGGGCGGGAAATTGCGGATCTGCTGATCGCGGTCAACAGGTCTTACGGGAAGTCGGATTATATCCCGTGCATCTGCTGGGGCAGGAACGCGCGGTTTGCGTCCGGTTTTGCGGTAGGCGCGCATGTGCAGGTATGGGGCAGGATACAGAGCCGTGAATATGTAAAGAAGATAAACGAGATTGAGACAGAAAAACGTGTGGCTTATGAAGTCTCCGTCAGCAAAATAGAGTATCTGGAGGATAAGGAATATTAAAGCTGTCCTGCCGGATGTCCGCGCGCGGGGAAATAAAAATTGCTTTTTCCGGAAATATGTGGTATCTTAGAAAAATCTGAAGAGAGTTTGGGAGCGCGGGAGCGTTCCGAAGGAGGATAAATATGGATGCAGGCAGGATTCAGATTTATTATGGGGAAGGGCATGGAAAATCGGCCGCCGCGCTCGGATATGCGCTGCGGGCGGCAAGCCAGGGGAGCAATGTGTTCGTGATCCAGTTCCTGAAAGGCAGGATGACAGTAGAGTCCGCTTATATGCAGCGGCTGGAGCCGGAGATCAAGGTGTTCCATTTTGAAAAATCAGAGGAGCGGTATGAGGAACTGTCCGGACAGGAACGGCAGGAGGAGCATATAAACCAGAAAAATGGCATTAATTTTGCAAGGAAAGTCCTTCTTACGGGGGAATGCGACCTGCTGGTGCTCGATGAACTGCTCGGCGTGGTCGATTACGGCATCATATCGGAGGATGAGGCGATGTCTTTGCTTGAGGCGCGGATGGGGCAGACGCAGATCATCATAACGGGGCGCAGCCTCCCGGACTGGCTGAGGCGGTACGCGGACGCGGTCTATTGCATACAGGCGGAAAAGTTGCCCGGATAAGGTTGACATGCTGTGGCAGGAGTGATATAGTGGTTTTAATGTAGAAATGAGATTGAGATAAAGACAAAATGAATACGGAAAGGATAGAGGTTGCGTGGTTTAAGAGTAATGTATCGGATGTGGCAGATGCAGGGGAAGGTACGTGAAAGGGGATCGCGCCGAAAGGATGCATTCTTCTGCAGATGCATACTTGGGCATACAGCGAACAGCTGCATGACTGTCATCTGAAAACAGATGGGGCGCTATCGGAACTGTTGTTTTTGATTTTTCAGAAAAGCCGACTCATCCGAGCCGGTTTTTTTCACTTTATCCATGCGCGCAGCGCCGAAAGGAAAATGCAGGTACATATCAAGGGAACAGGCGTAAGATAATGTAAAGAAGCAGGAGGAACTGTTATGTCAATTTTTAAGGGCGCAGGTGTAGCGCTTGTTACACCGATGAAAGAGGATCAGGAGATCAATTTTGAAAAACTGGAAGAGATCATAGACGATCAGATCGCAGGCGGGACGGATGCGATCATTATCGCGGGGACAACCGGGGAAGCGGCGACGATGACGGAGGAGGAGCATCTGGAGGTCATTCGCGCGTGTGTAAAATATACGAACCACCGCATTCCGGTTGTGGCGGGGACCGGCTCAAACTGCACGAAGACCGCGGTTTATCTGTCGCAGGAAGCGGAAAAAGCGGGCGTGGACGGGCTGCTGGTCGTGACGCCGTATTATAACAAGGCGACGCAGCATGGGCTGATCGCGCATTATACGGAGATCGCAGAATCGGTAAAAACGCCTGTTATCATGTACAATGTGCCGGGCAGGACAGGGTGTAACCTTCTGCCTGAAACAGTGGCATATCTGTTCCGGAATGTGGAAAATATTGTCGGCTTAAAAGAAGCGACGGGAAATATGGCGCAGGCTTCCAAAACCATGGATCTGACGGACGGAAAGCTGGATCTGTATTCCGGCGAGGACGGGCTGGTGTTGCCGATGCTTGCAATCGGCGCGATCGGCGTGATCTCTGTCTGGTCGAATGTCGCGCCGACGGATGTGCATCATCTCTGCCAGAGCTTTTTTGACGGAGATCTGGAAACGGCGCGCAAGCTGCAGCGGAAGGGCCTGCCTCTGATCGACGCGCTGTTTTCGGAGGTCAGCCCGATACCGGTGAAAAAGGCAATGAACCTGATGGGCATGGAAGTTGGCCCGCTGCGCCGGCCGTTGGAAGAAATGAGCCCGGAGGGGACAAGGCGCATGATTGAAGCGCTGCAGACATATGGCCTGCAGATGATGCCGGATTAAAAAACGGATCGGATAATAAATACAGTTGCTGACGCAGCAGGCGGACAGGGGAAAAGCTTTCCTGATCTTCGTACAGGCCGGAACGCTTTTCCTGTCCGCCCGCCGTTACACAGGAAAACCAAAATATCCCGCGGCATTCGCCAAATGATAAGATTGGCCGGTTTGGTTCGTGGTCCGGGGAATGAGATGGAGGGACGTTCAGATGATAAAGATTATCATGCATGGGTGCAATGGAAAAATGGGACAGGTTATCACCGGAATCTGCGCGGAAGACGATACGGTGGAGATCGCAGCGGGCGTTGATCTGTATGATGGGATTCAAAATGCATACCCTGTTTTTACGGATATTGCGCAGTGCGACGCACAGGCGGATGTGATCATTGATTTTTCAAATGCAGGAGCGGTCGACGGGCTGCTGGAATACAGTGAGAGACGGCGGATGCCGCTCGTGCTCTGCACAACGGGCTTATCAGAGGAACAGGTGGAAAAAACAGCCGCGCTGAGCAAAAAAGTGGCGGTTTTAAGGTCTGCGAATATGTCGCTCGGCATTAATATGCTGTCCGATCTGCTGCAGCGGGCGGCAAAAATACTTGTGCCCGCCGGATTTGACGTGGAGATCGTAGAAAAGCACCACAATAAAAAGCTGGATGCGCCGAGCGGGACAGCGCTTGCGCTTGCGGATTCCGTAAATGAGGCGATGGGCAGTATCTATGAATATCGATATGACAGGAGCGGAGAGCGGAAACAGCGTGAGAAAAATGAGATTGGCATTTCGGCAGTCCGCGGCGGGAATATCGTCGGGGAGCATGAGATTATTTTTGCCGGGGAAGATGAAGTGGTCACTTTTCAGCATACGGCGTATTCCAAAGCGGTCTTTGCCAAAGGCGCGGTAGAGGCGGCGAAGTTTCTGGCCGGAAAAGAAGCGGGAATGTATGATATGAAAGATGTGATTCGGGAAAGGTAACGCATACAGCAAGTGTCTGTCGGCAGGCGGGAATCCAAAGGCGTGGATTTTCTGCCTGCCGTTTTTGCGCGAAGCTCTTTCCGCGCGGTTTATAAAAGCGGGATTCCATGCGCCGCGCATTCTTTTTCGACCGCCTGCGGCCAGATGGAACTCTGCACCTCGCCGATATGCGCTTTGCGCAGGAAGAACATACAGATGCGCGACTGCCCGATGCCGCCGCCGATGGTGTATGGCAGCTCTTTGTTTAAGACCGCGCTCTGAAACGGCAGCTTTGCGCGTTCCGGACAGCCTGCTTTTTCAAGCTGCGCGGCAAGCGAAGTTTCATCTACGCGGACGCCCATGGAGGATAGCTCCAGCGCGATATCTAAGACCGGATAGTACACAAGGATATCGGCGTTGAGCGCCCAGTCGTCATAGTCCGGCGCGCGGCCGTCATGTTTTTCGCCGGACGCGAGCAGATCTCCGATCTGCAGCAGGCAGACGGCGCCTTTCTCCCGGGTGATCGCATATTCGCGGTCTTTTGGTGAGAGGTTCGGAAAACGGTTTTCCAGTTCCTGCGTTGTGATGAAAAAAATATGTTCCGGCAGGATCTCATGGATGTAATCATACTGAACCGCCATGAATTTCTCTGTTTTGCGGAGCGTCCGGTAGACGGTTTTTACGGTCTCCTGTAAAAACGCCATCGTCCGGTCTTCTTTTGTGATGATTTTTTCCCAGTCCCACTGGTCTACGAAGATGGAATGGATATTGTCCGTCTCCTCATCGCGGCGGATGGCGTTCATATCCGTATAAAGCCCTTCGCCGACGGAAAAGCCGTATTTGTGCAGGGCATACCGTTTCCATTTTGCAAGGGAGTGGACGACCTCGGCGGTCTGTCCGTCCGGCCCGCTGACATCAAACGCTACGGGGCGTTCCACGCCGTTGAGGTTGTCGTTTAAGCCGGATTCCGGCGTGACAAATAACGGTGCGGAGACGCGCGTGAGGTTTAACTGTAAGGAGAGCAGGTTCTGGAAGAAGTCTTTTACGGTTTTAATGCCCGCCTGCGTGTCATATAAATTTAATGCAGGGCGGTAATTTTCCGGAATGATCAGCTGTTTCATAGGTGGATACCTCGTTTTCGTTTTATTTTTATCTTATGGCAAGGAAGTCATGGATATACGGGTAGAGTTTGCTGCTGTGCTCAATATAGCTGCCATGTCCTTCCCCTTCCACGATTTTAAGCTGCGCATACGGCAGGCTCGCCGCGATTTTTCTGGTATGGGACGGGCGGATGATGTCGTGTTCCCCGGCGAGCACAAGAACCGGCAGCTGCACCTGGCTCAGTTCCTTCGGGCTGATGTCCGGTTCCGTCAGCATCATTTTTTCCAACGGGTTTTTTGTCCTGCGCCAGCGTTTTTTGATGGCGTGGTAACAGCTCCGCTTTACGCCGCGCGGGTTCAGGTTTGCGCCGCTTATGATCAGTCTGGAGATGAGCTGCGGGTAACGGATGGCGACTAACAGGCCGATAATGCCGCCGTCGCTGAAGCCATAGAGGGCGGGGCGCTCGATTTCGAGGGCGGTGATCAGCTCTGCTATGTCTTCCGCCATCGCTTCGTAATGATAGTCGTCGGTCGGGTTGCTCTCGCCATGCCCGCGGCTGTCGATGGCGTATACGGTATGCTCCCTGGATAAAAGCGGGATAACGGCGTCGAAAATGGTATGGTCTTCCCCGTTGCCATGCAGAAGGAGCAGCGGGCTGCCCTCGCCTGTCTTATCATAATATAATATCTGTCGGTTGATGTGAATATACATGACGGCTCCTCTCTTTGCCATAACGTCTGTAATCGTAAAAAATGCGGTCAGTTACGGGCTTTTTGTGCCCGGCAAAGTAAGTGTAGCATATTTTATAATAAAAGTTAAGTTACTTTTTGTAGCATTCAGTTACTTTTTGTGTTAGAATGGATAACAGTAGAAAAAGCTGCCGGATAAAACCCGCGTTTATGGGTGGAGCTACGAGACATGCAGTAAATGCGGGAGAGAATGAAATTTATTGTATAAGGGGAAAGATTATGAAACAGTTTAATCTGATATATCATAATGATGAGGCTTTTGTTGAAGAATTAGGGGAGATCAGGAAATGGCGCGCCGAACATGCTTCGTACACGACGGTATTCCGTATCTATTCGCAGGATATGGAACAGGCGCATATCGCGCATGTATGCGGGATTCTGGATGCGGAAATGCCGGACGCTTTGTATTTTGGCTGCACGAGCAATGCAAATATCCTGGACGGCGTCCTGACGAGGGAGAAAATTATCCTTACCTGCACGATATATGAATATGAGACAACACAGGCGGCGCTTTTGCAGTTCCCGTTTCTGGAGGAAAACTGTAAGGAGGACGTCCGCGCGCTCCGGCAGTACTGTGAAGCGAATCCATGGGTGCAGGCGATTGAGATGGTCGCGACGATCATGGATATGTCGATGAAGGTATTTTGCGATGAGATGAGTAAGCTCAGAGAGGATATCCAGGTGTTTGGAGGGGGAGCCTTTAACCCTGATATGGATGATGAGACGGCGGCCGTTTTCTCAAAGGGAAACGGGTTTTTAGCGCATGGCATTGTGTTTTTGCTGCTTGGAGGCAGGGATTTTCATGTCTACAGCAGGTTTATATCAGGGTGGAAGCCGTTAAAGAGGAAATTCCGCATCACAAAGGCGGAGAAGTCCGTTTTATATGAACTGGACGGGAAGCCTGCTTTTGATGTTTACCATAAATTTTTGAATATAGAAAAAAATGACAAGTTTTTTTCCAATACGCTGGAGTTCCCGTTTTTTATGGAGCGCGACGGCATTGATATCCTGCGCTGTCCGCTTGCGGTCAATGAGGACGACTCGTTTGTCATGTCCTCGGATATGGAAGAGGGCGCGATCGTAAGGCTTGCTTACGGAGATCCCGAGACGATCCTGCGCAGTATCCGTCAGGACGGGCAGAAGATCGCCGATTTCCGGCCGCAGGTCGTCCAGACGTTTTCCTGCGCGGCAAGGCGCGCGTTCTGGGGCGACCGGAATATCAGCGAGGAGACGGCGCTGTTCCACAAGGTTGCGCCGACGGCGGGCTTTTATACGCATGGGGAGTTTATCCGCATCAACGGAAATATGCTGAACTTTAATGTCACGCTTGTAATTGTCGCGGCGCGCGAAGGGGACGCGGCGAACGGGGAGCCGGTCACGTTTTATGACGCAAAGGTGGATAATCTGGAAAAGATCCCGATGATCTGGCGGTTTGTGTCGTTCATCGAGGCCTCGACGGCGGAGCTGGAAGAGATGAACAAAAAAATGGCTCTGACGGCGATCACTGACGGGCTTACAAAGCTTTACAACCGCGCGGAGATCGAACGCCGTATCCGGGAAACTTTGGGGAAGGGCAGCGGCGTCGTTTCGCTGATCATGATGGATATTGACAACTTTAAGCGCGTGAATGATGTGTACGGGCATAAGGAAGGCGACCATGTGATCATCGGGCTTTCGGATGTCCTGCGCGGGATTACGGAAAAAATAAAAGACGCTTCCGTCGGCAGATGGGGCGGGGAGGAATTTATGGTGCTGCTTCCGGACCATGACGTTTTGGACGCCATGGACGTGGCGGAGGAGATACGCGCGGCGTTTGCGGAGCGGGCGTTTGATAAGGCGGGGAACCAGACGATCAGCGTCGGCGTGACGCAGGCGCGCGTGGGCGAACTGGCGGATACGCTTTACAGCAGGGTTGATAAGGCGCTGTATGAAGCGAAGGCGGCCGGAAAGAACTGTGTCGTAAGGCTGGATTGACGATCGGAAAATTTTTTCTTGCAATCCCTGATTTCTTATGATAGGATAGCAGATGTGGAAAATGCGAAGAAGGAGACTCTTGTTTTCAGAGGCCGACAGAAATACGGCGCCACCGGCTGAGAGCGCTGTTTGGAAGAGGAGACGAAGGGAACACTCCGGAGCAGACCGGCTGAATGGGGCGTTTGCGGAATGCGGGCGGGAAGTAGGCCGGTACGTGATGCGCGTTAAGCATAAAAGAGAGGAGCCGATGGCAGGTTTTGTCAGGAGCGGCCGCGCGGACGGGTACGTTTCTGCGGCTGTTTCAGAAAGAGGACGGCTCAAAGCGGGTGGTACCGCGGATAAATGATTATTCGCCCCGGAATGCAGTGAAAGCTGTGTTCCGGGGACTTTTTATGCGCAGGGACGCGAAAGGAAAGGAGACTTACCATGAGTCATATTTACAGAGATGTAACGTTGGATCAGGTCAGTGAAGCTGACATTGATAAAGAGCTGCGTATCGCGGGCTGGGTGGAAAATATCAGGGACCATGGCGGCGTTTCTTTTATTGACCTGAGAGATATGTACGCCGTTATGCAGGTCGTGATCCGCAATACGGAGCTGCTGAAGGGCGTCCGCAGGGAGCAGGCCCTGACGGTAAAAGGAAAAGTGGAAAAAAGAGATGAGGAGACGTATAACCCGAAGATCCCGACCGGGACGATCGAGCTGGAGGCGCATGAGATCACTGTCCTTGGCGAGGTGTACCGGAACCTTCCGTTTGAGATCCAGACAAGCCGCGAGGTGCGCGAGGATGTGCGCCTGACGTACCGCTATCTGGATCTGCGGAATCAGAAAGTAAAGGATAATATTGTGTTCCGTTCAAAAGTGATCGCTTATTTAAGGGAAAAGATGACGGAGTTGGGTTTTTTGGAGATTCAGACGCCGATTTTGTGCGCGTCGTCTCCGGAGGGCGCAAGGGATTATATCGTGCCGAGCCGTAAGTTTAAGGGGAAGTTTTATGCGCTGCCGCAGGCCCCGCAGCAGTATAAGCAGCTTTTGATGGTGTCGGGGTTTGATAAATATTTCCAGATCGCGCCGTGCTTCCGCGATGAGGATGCGCGCGCGGACCGCTCGCCGGGCGAGTTTTACCAGCTGGATTTTGAAATGAGTTTTGCGACGCAGGAGGATGTGTTTGCAGTCGGGGAAGCGGTTTTATCGGCGGTGTTTGAAAAGTTTGCGCCGCAGGGAAGCGCAGTGACAAACGCGCCGTTCCCGGTGATCAGCTATCAGCAGGCGATGCTGGAATTTGGCACAGATAAGCCGGATCTGCGCAACCCGCTGCGGAT
>CANQQG010000085.1 GCA_947625875.1 uncultured Lachnospiraceae bacterium | reverse complement strand
CACAGGCTTACTGTTCTGCAGGACGGCGTGGAACATATAGTCGTTGGTAAAGCCGTACCGGATGGGGCCGGCGGCGTTCCGGAACGCGTTGGATAAGCGATTGGAAATGGTCGATGGATTTTCAGACATAAATTAAGATTCTCCTTTCAGGTTTAGATGTATGTGTCAATGTTTTTATCCGGGTAATTGGCAGACGCGCCAAAGACCTTGACAGATAGGGGAATGGAACATTCCCCTGAAACAAGTGTATCTTAGCATGGGCAGACAGTAAATGTCAAGCGTAATTTTGAAATTGAACTTGATTTTTGTAATCGTTCAGCCCCATAGTCAAAGGAGAGAAATTCCTCTTTTAAACGGACAATTTTTTTGACCGGATTTCTGTTTTGATGTCTGAACTCGTATCTGCCCCGTAAGACTCTTGCAATTTCCGGTGGCCGGGGTTTTCGGTTCTGATTCAGAGGGGTGTTTTTTATGCGCTTATTTCGTCTATATAAAGTATTTAAATTGCCGGCCCTGATTTTTTGCGCGATGGACCGGAAGGAAGGCCTTCTGCAGCGGCTGCGGCATGACTGACCGTTTGCCGCTTTTGTATCGGAGTTGTCAGAACGAAAAGAGTGTGGTAGAATCCAGTCATGAAGCATGAAAACGCGGTTGATGGGTTGCAGACGGGAGGCGTGGATATGGCAAGGACAGTCGCTATCGGGGTACAGGATTTTGAAACGCTGATATCAAATGATTACTTTTATATAGATAAAACAGGCTTTTTGAAGGAATGGTGGGAGAGCGGCGACAGCGTGACGCTGATCACGCGCCCGCGCCGTTTTGGGAAAACGATTACAATGAGCATGGTTGAAAAATTTTTTTCTGTGGACTATGCGGGACGGAGCGATTTGTTTGAGGGCCTTTCCATCTGGCAGGAGGAAAAATACCGCAGCCTGCAGGGGACATATCCCGTCATCAGCCTGTCGTTTGCGAATATAAAAGAAGCCGACTGTCGGGTGGCGAAGCAGAAAATATATCAGTTGATTACCATGCTTTATTCCAGATATGCTTTTTTAAGGGACGGCGGCTTTATGACGCCGCTTGACCAACAGTTTTTTGATATGGTTTCCATGGATATGGATGAAAGCACAGCGACTTCTGCGATAAACCGGATGGCGGATTTTATGAGCCGTTATTATGGCAAAAAGGTAATCATTCTTCTGGATGAATATGACACGCCCATGCAGGAAGCGTATGTGGGTGGTTATTGGGACGAGTTCGCATCATTTATGCGGAGCCTGTTCAATTCCGCGTTCAAAACAAACCCCTGGCTGGAGCGCGGCGTGATGACCGGAATCACGCGGGTGGGCAAGGGGTCGATTTTTTCGGATTTGAATAATCTGAAAGTGGTGACAACGACGTCGAATGAATACGCAGATGCTTTTGGATTTACGGAGCGGGAAGTGTTTGACGCAATGGATGAATTTGGGCTGGCGGTGAAAGATTGGTACGATGGGTTTACCTTTGGCGACGCCGGCGCTATTTATAATCCATGGTCTGTCATAAATTATCTTGATTCAGGAAAGCTTGCGCCCTACTGGGCGGACACCAGTTCAAACAGCCTGGTCAGCAGGCTGGTGCGCGAAGCGGATGCGGGCGTGAAAGAACTTTTTGAATCCCTGCTTAATGGGGGATCGGTCATAACAGACATTGACGAGCAGATTGTGTACAGCCGGCTTGACGGCAGCGCGGAAAAGCTCTGGAGCCTGTTGCTTGCGTCCGGATATCTGCGTGTGAAAGCGCATGCGGGCTATGAAGACGCCGGGGTGGACGGCCGTCCGAGGTATGAGCTGGCGCTTACGAACCATGAGGTCGCCATTATGTTTGAGAAGATAATCCGGGAATGGTTCCAGGCGGCGTCGGGTTATGGGGAATTTGTGAGGGCGCTGCTCTCCGGCGATCTGGACGCGATGAATGAATATATGAACCGGGTGTCGGAAGACGTTTTCAGCAGCTTTGACACAGGCGGGCGCAGCTCGGGGCGGACGGAGCCGGAGCGTTTTTACCATGGGTTCGTCCTCGGGCTGATTGTGGAGTTAAAGGACAGGTATGCGGTCGTTTCAAACCGCGAGAGCGGTTTTGGCAGGTATGACGTGATGTTAAAGCCAAAGGATAAGGGCGGCGATGCGATTATCATAGAGTTTAAGGTCTTTAACCGGCGCAGGGATAAGTCGCTTGCGGACACTGTAAAAGCGGCGCTGCGCCAGATTGAGGAAAAACATTACGCAGCAGGGCTGTCAGCGGAAGGCGTTCCGGCGGAGCGGATTCATAAGTATGGATTTGCATTTGAGGGGAAGGACGTGCTGATTGACGGGAGATAACTTCTCATTTTCAGGAAAAGTGACCGGCATCGTTATTGAGAAAATTTTATCATTTATATCCTTGACAACGAACAGGCGTTAGAATATACTAACCATTGTAAGCACAGTGATCTGCGCTTTCAAAAATTCAATAAAGAGAGAGGGTAAAAGGATGCCACTAACGATGGCCGGGGCGGGAGAGCAAAACGTCATTAAAAAAATTGGCGGCAAAGAGGAAACGCGCAGATTTCTGGAAAATCTGGGCTTTGTGACCGGGGGTACGGTTACGGTCGTGTCGGAGACAGGCGGCAATCTGATCGTGAATGTAAAGGACGCGCGGGTTGCCATCGGAAAGGACATGGCAAATAAAATCATGGTTTAAAGGAGTATCGTTATGAAGACATTAAGAGATGTGGGCTGCGGCCAGACGGTAACGGTGTCGCGGCTGACCGGCGAAGGGCCTGTAAAAAGGCGTATCATGGACATGGGAATTACAAAAGGCGTGTCCATTTTTGTGCGGAAGGTTGCGCCGCTTGGCGATCCGGTGGAGGTGACTGTGCGCGGGTATGAGCTTTCGCTGCGTAAGGCGGATGCGGAAATGATCCAGGTGCAGTAATTTTTTTGCACAGCGGTTAGTCTATGCTAATAAATGATAGTTCAGACAGATAGCAGACAGCAAAGACAAACCGGACGGGACATGAAAGCCCTGCATGGATACGGGCTTTTGCGTTAAAATTTGTAAAGAAGGAGTAGAAAAATGGCGGTTAAGATTGCATTGGCAGGAAACCCGAACAGCGGGAAGACGACACTGTTTAACGCGCTGACAGGCTCGAACCAGTTTGTCGGGAACTGGCCGGGCGTTACGGTTGAGAAAAAAGAAGGGAAACTGAAGGGGCATAAGGATGTTACGGTCATGGATCTGCCGGGCATTTATTCCCTGTCGCCTTATACACTGGAAGAGGTTGTGGCAAGGAATTACCTGATCGGGGAACGCCCTGACGCGATATTGAATATTGTGGACGGCACGAACATTGAGCGCAATTTATACCTTTCCACACAGCTTATGGAGCTTGGGATCCCGCTCGTCATGGCGGTCAACATGATGGACATTCTGGAGAAGACGGGCGATAAGGTACATATTGATAAATTGCAAAAAAAGCTTGGCTGCGAAGTGGTCGAGATTTCCGCGCTGAAAGGGACGGGGATCCAGAAAGCCGCGGAGAAAGCCGTCGCGCTTGCGCAGGGGAAAGGCGCGACGCCTCCGGCGCACCGCTTTGCGGAAGATGTGGAGCGCGTGATCACAGCGGCATCGGAGAAGCTCACAGACATCCCGGCGGAGCAGAGGCGTTTCTTTGCGATCAAACTTTTGGAGAGAGATGATAAGATCGATGCGCAGTTAAAACATGCGCCGGACGTCTCTGCGGAGATCAAAGCGCTGGAAGATAAGTTTGATGACGATGCGGAAAGCATTATCACGAATGAGCGTTACACGTATATTTCTTCGATCATAAATGAATGCTGCACGAAACGCAGGGCGGGCGCGCTTACGGTTTCGGATAAGATTGACCGTATCGTGACAAACCGTTTTGCCGCCCTTCCGATTTTTGCGGCGGTCATGTTCCTGGTGTATTATGTGTCGGTCACGACGGTCGGCGACTGGGTGACGGGGTTTACGAATGATACGCTGTTCGGCGAATGGATCGTTCCGGGCGTGACGGGTGCGTTGGAAGCGATCGGATGCGCGGACTGGCTCACAGGGCTGATTGCGGACGGCGTGGTCGGCGGCGTGGGCGCGGTGCTTGGGTTTGTGCCGCAGATGCTTGTTTTGTTTATTTTCCTCGCATTTTTGGAATCGTGCGGCTATATGGCGCGCGTGGCGTTTATTATGGACAGGATTTTCCGCAAGTTCGGCCTGTCCGGAAAGTCTTTTATCCCGATGCTGATCGGAAGCGGCTGCGGCGTTCCGGGCGTTATGGCCTCCCGGACGATTGAAAATGACAGGGACCGCAAGATGACGGTCATGACGACGACGTTTGTGCCATGCGGCGCAAAGCTGCCGATCATTGCGCTGATCGCGGGCGCGTTTTTTGACAATGCGGGCTGGGTGTCATGGAGCGCATATTTTGTGGGGATTGCCGCGATTATCTGCTCCGGCATTATCTTAAAGAAAACAAAGATGTTTGCAGGGGAGCCTGCGCCGTTTGTAATGGAGCTGCCTGCATACCATATGCCGACGGTTGGCAATGTTTTGCGGAGCATGTGGGAGCGCGGCTGGTCGTTCATCAAAAAGGCGGGCACGATTATTCTGCTCTCAACCATCGTGCTGTGGTTCCTGCAGGGCTTTGGCTGGGTAGACGGGAAATTTGCGATGTTGGAAGCGGAGCAGCTTGATTACAGTATCCTTGCAGCAGTCGGAAGCGTGATCGCGCCAGTTTTTGCGCCGCTTGGATGGGGAAACTGGAAAATGGCGGTTGCCGCTGTTACGGGCCTGATTGCGAAGGAAAATGTGGTGGCGACTTTTGGCATATTATTTGGCTTTTCCGAGGTGGCGGAAGACGGAGCGGAGATCTGGGAGATCCTCGGGGCGACGATGACGGGCGTTGCGGCATATTCCTTCCTTGTATTTAACCTGCTGTGCGCGCCTTGCTTTGCCGCGATGGGGGCGATCAAGCGCGAAATGAACAATACAAAATGGTTTGCATTTGCGATCGGATACCAGACGGTTTTGGCTTATCTTGTATCGCTGTGCATTTACCAGATCGGGACGCTGTTTACAACGGGCGCGTTCGGTATCGGTACGGTGGCGGCGATCGTGATCGTTGCAGCGTTCCTGTATCTGCTGTTCCGCCCGTATAAAGAAAGCGGGACATTAAGCGTTGATGTAAAGAAGATGGCCGGCGCGCGGTAAGGCCGGTTTATGGAAGGCGCTGTCGCGCGAAGGAAATACAGGGAGGGATATTTATGGGAACGGTGTTCGCAGGGAGCGTTCTGCTCTGTGTGGCGTGTATGGCCATACGGACTTTGATACGCGACAAAAAGCAGGGAAAATCAACGTGCGGCGGCGACTGCAGCCGCTGCAGGGGCTGCCGTTAATGGCGTCCGGAGGTGGGATTATGTCGCCGGAAGCAGAAAGGTCGGACAGGAAAACACATAGCCCCGGAAATTATCGCAGGACGCAGATGCAAAAGGAAATGATCATACGGGAATTAAAAGAGCGGGGCTGCAGGATCACAAAACAGCGGCAGATGCTCCTGGACATTATTCTGGAAGAGGAATGCTCGTGCTGTAAGGAGATTTATTATAAGGCCGTAAAAATAGATGAGCATATCGGGACGGCGACGGTTTACCGGATGGTCAATATGCTGGAGGAGATCGGGGCGATCAGCAGGAAAAATATGTATAAAATCGCCTGCGTTGAAACCTGCGGGAATGCTTGCGGCCATGGATGCGGGGAAGAAAAAGCCTGCACCGTAGAGCTTGATGACGATACGGTATTTCATCTGTCGGCGTGCAAATGGAATAAAGTGATAACCGCGGGGCTGCAGGCCTGCGGTTATCTGGATGGCCAGAATATCCGCAGCATTGTAATTGAAAATGAATAAAAAAAGCATCCGATTTTCGGATGCTTTTTTTTATTATGGAAAGAGAAATTTCGGCAATGATTCCAGAAGACAGATTGATTTTCAGCAGCCTGTTATAGCAGATGCTTTTTTATGCAAGATGCCAATATGGCTCTTCCCAGCGGTTATAGGTATAGGACCAGAGTCTCTTGTATCTTTTGCCATTTATTGTTCTGTATATGTATCCGGTTTGATTTGCATATGGATGTATGTCAGGCTCATCGGATGCCAGTCGGACAGGAACGTCTGTATGCAGCTTACCGGTTGCAGGGATTGACAAGGTCAATACGCTCATAAAAATTGTGAAAAATCGTTTCATTGTAGCGCCTCCTCTAAATTATGATAAATAGGTAAATTTTGAAAATCCGAATTTTGTATATTATTTTCTTTTATATGAAAAAAGTATTCACCAGACGAATAATACAAATCATAACCGTTTTTCATATCTACTAAAAAATAACAGTCTGATTCCAATAAATAATTTTCTCGTTCTGGCATACTGTAGGGCTGCAGGACAACGCCATAGGACAAAAGAAACAATGCGCTTATCAGAGGGAAAATGATAAGGGCGTATTTGCCGTTGCTTTTGCAATTGTACTCCAGAACCATCTGAAAACGTTGTCTCAGCATTTTGCGGCCTTCTTTTTCTGCAAGCTTTAAACAGTATGCGGATTCCGGCGTTGTTTTTTTATCTCTGCCATTTTCCAGCGTTTTCAGGATTCCCATGAGGTATTCCATGCGCTGGTCTGTGTCCAGCCTGTCACAGACCAGCCGGTCAGCGTGCATTTCCAGTGCGTGAGAGACTTCACCGGATAAATCTGAAAACAGCGGGTTCCACCAGAAGATCAGATGGATCAGTTCGGCGAAAGCTTTCATCACATAATGTCTTTTCCTGTAGTGGGAAAGCTCATGGATAAAAATGCCGAGCAGCTGTCCGCGGCTGAACGGGATGTCCGGCAAAAGAAGGACAGGCCGTCTGCAGCCCAGGATTGCCGGGGATGAAAAAGCGGAGCTGACTTTGATGGGGATGTTTTCCGCCCCTTTTATTCCGGTCTCCTTTAAAATATCATAAAGCCTTTTCTCGTCGGAAACAGGGAGCAGGCTGACGGTACGGCAGAAACGGAAGCGCCCGGCCGCGTGGCGGATGGCCGAGACAACCGCGCCCACAATCCAGATTGCCATCAGGCAGCGGTACAGCGTGACGTCTGTATGAAAAAAATGTGCAAATGGCGCACAGAAAAAACTCTGGACAGCCGGAAGAATTTTCCTTGAATTGATAACCATCGTAAAAGGAAATTCCAAAGGGAGCAGAATCCTTATCATGCACAGCGCCAGCAGAAAGATCAGTGGATATACGCGCATGTGATCCCGCAGCAGGGGGAGCGCTTTGAGGAAGACGCCTGTCCAGAAGATGGCCATGCACAGGGTAAATATCGTAATGCCCATGGCGTCCATCACCTCTTTCCCTCGTACTCTTTGATCAGGGCGTGAAGGGCTTCGATGATCTCTTCGTCCCCATGGCCTGTATTTCCCAGCAGAGAGGAGAGCATGGCAAAGCAGTCCTGCCTGCCGCTCTGATAAAACCTTCCGAACTGCATGGCGGCGTATTCGTTGGCGGATAAAGCCGGGCGGAAGAGTCTGCCGTAGGATTTCCCAAGCTTTGCGACCGAATCCACGCGGATGGCTTTTTTCTTTTCCAGTCCCCGCAGGATAGCCTGAATGGAAGACACCGGCCATGTGCGGTTCGGTATGCCCTCGGCGATTGCGGAAGCGCTTAACGCCTCCTGCGTGCTCCACAGGACTTTCATGGCGGCCTCTTCTTTTGGTGAGAGACAGAAGTAGCTGATATCTGATGTGTTCCCTTTCATAGTTCTCTGTTTTTCCTTTCCTGTTATGCGCTGGTTTGTGGAAACAGTGCATATTCGGCTGCGTTTTCTGCTTTTACTATAACTTAACTCTAAAATGATGTCAAATAAAAAAACGAATTTATATTTTAAAAACGATATTGACAGATATATATATTTTTTTTATAATTAAAAATAACTCATATATCTATATAGATTTAAGTTAGATGCTTTTGGTCAAAAGATTGTACTTTATAACACGACTTTACAACTTTATAAATGAAATCCCTGCTTTTGCATCAGCTGTTTTAAGGCATTTATAGTGTACTTGACAGTTTTTTGGGAGATTCGCTGAAAAAGCGATCTGAATCAGAAATGATTGATGACGGGATTACAAGCTTTTAGATGAGAGGAGGGGTTAAAAAGCTTTGGGAAAAACATACATGGAGAGGGAAAATCTGGAAAATCGGCATTCTGCTATTATGTGAAGGGGAAAAGTTTGAAGCAGGAAAATCTCATACATTGGGAATGTATGATTTTGCTGTTCAGGAACAGTTTCGGAATGGCCAGATGCCGGGGACGGCAGAAAAGAAAAATGATACAGTAAGCGCATTAAGGTATCGCCAGTTTCCATCCGGTTATGCCGGCAGGAAGCTGGTGGTTGGCATATATCATATTCCCGTACGGGATTAAGGCAAATCATAGGAAGGGGTATTTTATGAAGAGACGGACATTTTTACCGACTGTTTTTCTTGGCATAGCTGTTTTGGCAATGAGTGGATGTGGACAGGGAAAAACAGGGACGGGCAGTGGGCAGCAGGTGCAGCAGCAGGAAGAAGCGGCAGATAAGGGAACCATGCCAGATAAAGAAACCATAACGGATGGGGAGACAGCGGCAGGCGTGGAAGAGCAGGCGCAGGAAAATAAAGAGATTTTCCGCACAGCGGTAAATAAAGGGAACGATACGCTGTGGTACAGTACGAAAGGCGGATTTGATATGACGGATACGTTTTTTGTTTCAGGAAACCTGCTGTTTTTAGATAATGGGATAAGCGAAGACGGGATGGGAGACGGCGTTTCTGACCGGCGGATATTTGTATACCGGGACGGAACGTTGGAACGGCGTATTCCGATTCCATGGAATATAGACGTGAAGCTGCTGTATTACGATGCGCAGGGGCAGACGCTGAAAGCAGTTTATGAAACGGTCGGGGATAATGGTGCGGTCCACACCTGTTTGGGCGGGATTGACATGGAAACCGGCGAGGTTACAAAACAGGAGGAATTAAAGGACATCCTGGGGTATGCATTTGATACGTCGGGGAATCTGCTCGCCAACTATTTAGGGGAACGGGAAAATGAAACAGTATTGGTGGAAGAGTATGAAAAAAAGAATGCGCAGGAGGAACCCGTTGAAGGGAGGAGAACGCTGGCAGGGACGGATGGCGCACATACAGTAAATATGTATTGTGAAAGTCCGGAAAATAGCAGAAAGCTGTCGGAATATATTACCATAGAAAATGAGGGCGCGGCACAGGCCTATGCGATACCGGAGGGCGTGCAGCCGCTGCGGTGCGGCTCAGTACAAATGGCAGGGGATGGGATGGTTTACCAGATGGATGTGAGCGGGGACGGGGTTGTGATTTATCAGCTGGCTCAGAAACCGTTTGCGCAGTTTGAGGAAAGCGAATGCAGGGTTGTGGGTATCCGGTGATTCAACATTTACGGTCGTTCGCATCATGAAGCATCCCGTGGGCATTGGCTGGCATAGTAGGCTGGTTTTTAAGCATAAAGCTCCTTTCCTGATGTGGTTTGACTGGCAGTGGCTTTTGCTGGGTAATTGGCAGATTTGCCAAAGGCTTTTTAGATGGATCTGAAAGGATTGGAAATCCTCTCGGAGTATGCTTATTTTAGTGCGGACAGACGAAATGTGTCAAGCATATGTTCCTAATATAAAAGATGCAGATAATCCAGAAGTGCGTCCAAATCGGTATGAAGATGCCAAACGCGCAGCACGCAGGGTAATTATAACTTATAATGATACGGCAATTGGAGGCCTGACAGATTTCCGTCCGGTGGATACGGCGAATGAAAGAGGATATTATCTTGGAGAATTGATGACATGTGCAAAAAAGGCCAATTATGGATTTGAAGAATCTTATTTGTTGAGTTTGTTTGGTAAATTGACGTATGATAAAACCGGATTGGTCGTGAAGTAAGAAGACGGCATGAATCGTATGATTTAAAAATATATCAGTGAACGGAATGGTTCATACGGTTTGTCAAAAAGAAAGGAGCCGATAATGAAAAGACGCATATGGACAACGCTCTGCTTCCTTGCCTGTATGATGACATTATGTGCATTCGTATATACAGCGGAGGCGGCAAATAATGGGGAATACCGTTACAGGCGTGTCACGAACGACTACGGGCGGGGCATGATGCTGGTGGAATACCTTGGGGACGCCGAAGAGGTCATGATACCGGAGGAGCTGGACGGCGTGCCGGTCGTTGAGATCGGGCCCGGCTGCTTTGTCGGGAACGAAACAATCAAAAAAGTGGCGATTCCCGACAGTGTGACGCGCGTTGGCGGGTTTGCAGGATGCGCCAATCTGACGACGGTGGAAATGGGCAGCCAGGTCAGGGAGCTGGCGGGCTCGACACGCAGCGTGGTGAGCAAAGGAGCTATCGCTATAAGCGTAAGCGGGACATTCGGGGCCTGCGCCAACCTGACGGAGATCACGCTGCCGGACAGCCTGGAGAAAATGGACTGCGCATTTGAATACTGTACGTCCTTAAAAAACATCCGCATACCAGATAAGGTAACAACGCTTGGTGTTTACATATTTTATTGCTGTACATCTTTGGAAAATATCCAGCTGCCGAAGGCGCTGCGTGTGATTGATAGCTGGGCTTTTTATGAATGTTCTTCGTTAAAGGATCCCAGTTTTCCGGAAACGTTGGAGCGGATCGGTTCAAATGCGTTCGCTGGATGCAGGTCGCTTGAGCGGATTATCCTGCCGGATTCGGCGATGCAGCTTGGACATCCATATGAAAGCTATTCCTGTACATTTGCTGGCTGCACATCGCTGCGTGAGATAAAATTTCCAAAGGAACTGATATACATTGATGATGTAGTTAATAAGCGCTATCCTGGAATTATTGGCAAAAGGGAGTTTTTGGGCTGCACCTCACTGGAAACAATTGTCTGGCCGGAAAACCTGAAAGAAATTGAAATAGAGGCGTTCCGTAACTGCGCTTCCCTGAAAGAGCTTCACTTGCCGGAGAGCGTGACCAGTATTTGGTGGGGAGCGTTCCGCGGCTGCAGCTCACTTACGGAAGTTGAGCTGCCGGATGGCGCAGATTTTGGGCGGCACACATTCCGTGACTGCGTTTCGTTAAGATCCATAAACCTGCCAGAGGGAATTACTGGGATTAGTAGAGGGACGTTCTACGGCTGCAAAAGCCTGACAAGGATAAAGCTCCCATCGACCGTAACGTGGATCGGGAAAGGGGCGTTCCAGTATTCCGGGCTGAAAGGGATCACGCTCCCGAAGGGCGTGACGACGGTGTGCGAGCGGGCGTTCGCGCGGTGCGTGGATATGAGAAAGGTCGTGGTGAAAGGGAAGGACGCGAAGTTCGGAACGAAGGCGTTTACGGGGATAGACAAGAACGCGGTGTTCAACGTGCCGGATAAATACGTAAAGGTTTATAGGAGCAGGCTCACGAAAAAGGACACCGGGTTTATTGCCGGGAGTATGCAGACGCTGTAAAGGGGAGAGGGTGGAAAAGTTTCGATTGAAAATTATATGACGACTTTTCCGGCATATTTGCGAGCTGCACTGGAACAACAAGCGCTACCCTTAAATGTAATGGAGATTTGATAAAAAATGTACATTTATTTCAATTATAAGCAGGAGTGTATCATATGAACAGGCATTTCCAAAATAAAGCAATCCGTACAGCATGTGTGGCGGCAATGTTCATTGTCCTGCTGTACAACGCTCTCCGTCAGAACGAAAGCCAGTCCGCAAGGCCAAATCAGTCTGCGCTTTGGTTCCGCTATTCAGAAGAGACAGACAGCGCCGATGTGATACCGTTGAAAATTGATAACGGCGTTCTCTGTGAATATCATACGGATGCCCATGCATGGTCGGTTATTGAATTGGACGGGATGGCCGCGCAGGTTTTTTCCGGTGAACATCTTTGCGTGCTGATGGAGGACGGAAGCCTTTATTATGATGGGCAAGATTATCCGCCAGATGAAGACCATCTTCCGCTCATGGCAGGTTATAGCATTTATATGGCCGGAAAAGCGCTGGAATATAACAAAACGGAGCCGTTTCTTGGAATTAACGGGAGTCTGGAGCGTCTGGATTTTATGGCGCTGCTCCAATCCGGGGAACTGCTGTGTGAAGATGAGGATGATTTCAGGCGTGTTTCCCTGCCCGGGGAAACACCGGCGGCGCTGTCGGGCGGTTACGTGCTGACGGAGGGCGGGAACGTTTACTGCATGTATGATGGGACAGAAAGCGTGTACGATGGCGGCGATATTGCTGCTATCAGCGCATCCGAAACCGCAGCACGGTGTGCAGGATTGAAAGAAAACGGAGAAGCGGCAC
>CANQQG010000084.1 GCA_947625875.1 uncultured Lachnospiraceae bacterium | reverse complement strand
CTGCCATCCAGAGCCATCTGATTCGCCCCAAACTGGCTCATGCCATAACCATGCCCATAACCCTTCGTCACAATCCGAATCTGCCCGTCCACTTCCTTAATCGAAAAACATGCCGAATGCAGCGAAAGCAAAGACGCAAATTCATCGCCGCTTACTCCGTTCCCCGCAACCTCCATAGAAAGCGCATAGCCCGCGCTGTCACGCTTTTTTACCGCTGCCGCGTCGGCAATCGTATCTTCCGAAAACTCATACTGCGGAAATGCGTCCTTCAATTTATTCAGATACTGCTTCTTACTCATAAAAGAGATGTGCAAAAACCGCTCTGACTGCAAATCCGCGCCGCTTGCCGCCGACTGCAGATATGCCCGTTCCGGATCCTCCCGCGTGTTCCCCGCGCTCACAAGATGATACGGGAGGGAGACAACTTCCCCATGATAAGTAATGACTTCAAAAGCCGTCTCCTCCACACAGCTCTTTAACAGGTCGTACCGCTTATAATACTCCTCCGTTCCCAGTATGCGCTGCATTTCTTCCCGCTCAAGGGCTTCCGGCTCTGTCAGGTCATGCGCTCTCGCATAAGCCAGATTTGTCCTTGCAACGACCGCCTGCGCTTTGAGGGCTTCCTTTTCATAAGTGACCGGCATTTCATTTGCAAGAATCAGGATCAGCTTTTCCGTATCCGCCTCTGCATTCCCGTCCGCTTCATCGGACTGCCCGGCTTCACTCAGAAAATCTCCCTGCACAACAAATGTCACAAGATATGGAAGGCATACAATAATAAGAAACAGGGACAGTGCGGTTTTCATTTCCTCTATGAAAAAAAGTTTTCTGTTTACCGAACTTCTTTTCCTGAAACTTCTCTTTTTCCTTTTAAACATAAAAACCTTATTGCATCATCGTCATTCCTTATAAATGTATGTCCAATAATCCAAAAAATGACTGCTATGTCACTGCATCATATTCTGCATTTTCTCCTTCGCTGTCTGTGAGATCTCATTTACCGTATTTGTCAGCCCGCTGATCTTATGCGTATTTTCCGTCAGGTTTTCGATGCGTTCATCTACGCCGTTGATCAATTTCAGCAGATTCTTCGCCTTTTCATTCAGGTCAATAATCGCTTCCGTAATCTCCTTCTGGTTCTGGATACTGTCTTTTGCCGCATTTTCGCTGGATTCAGACAACGTCTTTACCTCCGTTGCGACGACAGCGAAACCGCGCCCCGACTCTCCCGCGCGGGAAGCTTCGATCGACGCATTCAGCGAGAGCAGGTTTGTCTCCCGCGCAATCATGCTGATATGGTTGCTGTTTTCCTCCAAATCCTTTAAAAGCTTTAAGATCTCCTGGAAAGAGACGTCTACGCCATCGCGGAATTTTTCCAATTGCTTTACCGCCTCATATACGATCCCGATTTCTTCCGCCGTCTTTCTGTTTCCCTCCATCATATCCGTAATGGACTGCTCCAGCGCTTTAAAATCCTCCGAGACAAAATCTGACAGATCCTCGTTCTTTTCCTGCATCCGCCTTGTAAGCTCCAGGATCTCATTGCTCTCTTCCTGAATCTTTTTCTTTTCATAATGGATACAGCTGTTTTCCGAATTGCAGCCGTTATAAATCGCAACAGCCATAGACTTACAGCTTCCGTAGCCACACGCGCCGCAGTTGATTGACCGCTCCTCCTGCGTCTTTTTATCCATTGACAGAAAAATCCGGTTCAGCTCCGATTCATTCGGATACTGTATCCTGCTTTCTTTCGACTGATCCGTATAATTCCGTATAAAATCGTCCAGCTTTAACGCGCGGAACTTATAATTCAGCTTCCGCAGCCGGGCAGCCGGAGATTTGAAAGAGCCATTTTTCTTACGCATCTTTCCCCGAATCCGCCACAGTTCATAAAACGTATCCTCCGTTTCCACCTTTTGTGGCTCAATGCCCGTCCCATAAATACAGCCCTGGCTGCAGTTGAGCGCATCTACCATAAACGGCTCTTCTTTTCCCTGCTTTACGCGGTCTTTGTAGTTTTCCAGGAACTGATAGACATGCTTTTCCCCTTCCATCTGGCGGATAAACATCTCTTCCCCGCAATACCAGTATACATTTTCCTTCAGACCGCCCGGCATCGGGTACACAGCCCCCATGCCATATTCCAGCTCTTCTTTCTTAAATGTTCCGGATATATTATTTTTCCTGACATAATCCATCAAATGATAAAACGTCACATTATAATTTACATACCCATACGTATTTTTATCATTGATCTCATGTTTTTTTGCAATGCATGGGCTGATAAACGCCAGTTTTTCCTTTACATTCTGATACTTCCTCAGATAAATCGCCGCACACATCAGAGGGCTGTGGATCGGGACTAATTTCGGGATCAGTTCCGGAATATACTTTTCGATATAACGGACGATCGCGGGGCATGGCTGCGAAATTCCGCCCGTAAAATGATGTTCCGTAATATATTTAATATACGCCCATGTCGTAATATCCGCGCCAAAACTCACATTGATGATCCGCTTTGCACCCATCGCCTTTAAGCCGCCTAAAACACGTCCGTATTCCGTCGGATAATTCGCCAAAAAAGCCGGCGCAACAAGTATTGATATCTTTTCCCCTTTTCTCAAATCCCGGAAAAACCGTTCCGTATCGTCCTCATATTCCCTTGCATCATGCTCACAGGCGTCAAAACACGCGCCGCAGGCGACGCACTGTTTCCCATTTACCTGAATGCTCTTCTTTCCATTTTCCTCATGCTCCGCATTTGCCGTCAAAACCGGACAAACAGAAATACAACGGTTGCACCCTACGCACTTTTGATTCGTGTAAATTAAACTCTCCGCCATACATTTTCCCCCTAAAAGCTCTGCCGCACAGCATCTGAAAACCGGTCTGACAGATCTGCAAATTCCTCCAATGTCAGCATTTCCCCCCGTACCGAGGCCGGAAATCCCGCATCTTTAATCACTTTCTGGACAACTTCCTTTGCCATGCGCAATTCAGGATCATGGCTGAGCCCGTTTGCAAGCGTCTTCCTGCGCTGGTTAAACGAAGCGCGAATCAGACGGAACAAAAGCGCCTCATCTTTTACCCGGACCGGCGGCGTTTCATGGCAGGTCAAACGGATCACCGCGCTGGCGACCTTCGGGCGCGGCATAAAGCAGTTTGGCGGCACATTCGCAACCATCAGAGGCTTTGCGTAATATTTAACAGCCAACGAAAGCGCGCCGTAATCTTTTGTCCCCGGCCCCGCCTGCATACGGGCGGCGACCTCCTTTTGCACCATTACCGTAACGCTTTTTATCGGCACATGCCTTTCAAACAGCTCCATAATGATCGGCGTCGTGATATAATACGGCAGATTTGCGACGATCTTTACCGGCTTTCCCTCATTTTTCTCTTCCACCAGCTTATTGATATCAACCTTTAAAATATCGCTATGTACAATCTCTACATTGCCATAATTTCCAAGCGTATCCTGCAAAATCGGTATCAGATTTTTATCTATCTCCACCGCGGTAACAAATTTTGCGTGTTCACACAGACACTGCGTCATCGTCCCGATGCCAGGCCCGATCTCCAATACATAATCGTCCTTTGTAATCTCAGCAGAAGCAATGATCTTATCCAGCACATGCGTGTCGATCAGAAAATTCTGCCCAAACTTTTTTTGAAAATGAAACTGATATTTCTTTAAAACTGCGATTGTATTCTGCGGGATACCCAGATCTGCCATATTTTTCCTCACTTCGTAATTTTATTCTGTTAGTTGCGGCATCTTACCATACATCCGAAACGCGTTCTGACAGGTCGCTTCGATCACCTCTTCCGCCGAAATGCCTCTCAACTCCGCGATCTTTTCCGCGATAAACGGCAGATACAAAGAACTGTTGCGCTCTCCCCTGTGCGGCTCCGGAGCCATGTATGGGCAGTCCGTTTCAAGTAAAATGCGCTCTAACGGAATCTTAGCGGCAACCTCTTTTAACTTCTTTGCATTCTTAAATGTCACAACGCCGCCGATCCCGATATAAAAGCCCATTTTCAGAAAACTTTCCGCCATTTCCATGGAATAAGAAAAACAATGAATGACGCCTGATATCTGCTCCGCATGTTCCTCTTTCAAGACGCGGAGCGTATCCGCAGCCGCGTCCCTGGAATGAATGATAACCGGAAGCCCGGTCTCTTTTGCTAACTGCAGCTGTCTTGCAAACCAATAACGCTGCTCCTTTTGCGCGTCCGCATCCTTCTCCCAGTAATAATCCAGTCCGATCTCCCCGACCGCGACTGCTTTCAGATGCTGTGTCTGATGGAAAAGCTGCTCCATGCCTTCTTCCGAAAGCTCCGAGACGTCACTCGGGTGAACCCCCGCAGACGCATAGATAAACGCATGCTGTTCTGCGAGAGCAATGCTTTTTTCTGTCGTTTCCAAAGAAGAAGCTACATTAACGACTCTAAAAATGTCTTTTTCCTTTAAAGAAGACAATAATTCTTCCCTGTCTCCATCAAACGCCTTATCCTCATAATGCGCATGCGTCTCAAATATCATAACCTCACCCATTATTCCCTCAGTATGCTTATCAGCAGATTTCCGCTCCGGCAGGCATATCCTTATCCGGCGTCATAAGCCCCAGATTGCCCTCCGCATCCTCTGCGCAAAGGAGCATCCCCTCTGACAACACGTCTGCCAGCTTCGCAGGCTTTAAATTAACAAGAACCATAACCTTCTTGCCGACCAGCTGCTCCGGTTCATAATGCTTGTGAATGCCCGAAACAATCTGCTTTACCTGGTTTCCGACTTTTACCTGGGAACACAACAGTTTCTTCGATTTTTCCACAGGCTTGCAGGAGAGAATCTCCCCTACCTGGAACTGCATTTTTTCAAACTCCTCAAACGTGATCTCCGCTTTCGGTTCAATGTCAATGACAGCTTCCGGTTCCTCACTTTCCGGCAGAATGCCGAGCGCGCGCTGCTCCGCTTCAAATTCTTCCTTCTGTTTCCTGCGGATCTCGTCTACCTTTGGCTGCACCTCTTTCATATCCAGACGCGCAAACAGAATCTCCGGCTTATCCGTCACCTTCGTACCGCTCTCATACAAACCAAATTTATCCAGATCGTCATATGGGCGAAGTGGCGTGTTTAACTGCGCGGCGATCTTTTCCGCCGTTTCCGGCAAAAAGCTCTGCAAAAGCCCCGTTCCAATCGTGATTGCTTCCACAAGATTATAAAGAACTTCACTCAAACGGTCTTTCTTCGCTTCCTCTTTCGCAAGCGCCCATGGCATTGTTTCATCAATATATTTATTGCAGCGCTTAAACAGGTTAAATATCTCCGTAATCGCATCCGCTACGCGCAGCCTGTCCATTTTTTCCGTTACTTTCGCTCTCGTCCCGACAGCGACCGCCTTCAAATCCGCATCCATAGCATCTGTAACGCCCGTACTTGCGACAATGCCGCCAAAATATTTATTGCTCATGGAAATCGTGCGGTTTACCAGATTTCCAAGCACATTTGCCAGATCCGAATTTAACCGCTCTACGACCAGCTCCCACGTAATGATCCCGTCATTGTCAAACGGCATTTCATGCAGCACAAAATAACGCGCGGCGTCTACGCCAAACAAACCGGCCATATCATCCGCATAGATCACATTGCCCCTTGATTTGCTCATCTTCTCACCGCCCTGCAAAAGCCATGGATGCCCAAACACCTGCTTCGGCAGCGGCAGATCGAGCGCCATCAAAAAAATCGGCCAGTAAATCGTATGGAAACGGATAATATCTTTTCCGATCAGATGCAGATCCGCCGGCCAGTTTTTATTGAAAAATTCATCTGATTCCCCGTCACAGTGGTATCCGATTCCCGTAATATAGTTCGTAAGGGCGTCCAGCCAGACATAAACGACATGTTTATTGTCGAAATCAACCGGTATTCCCCAGTCAAAAGACGTTCTTGAGACACACAGATCCTGCAGGCCCGGCAGCAGGAAATTATTCATCATCTCATTTTTCCTCGAGACAGGCTGTATAAATTCCGGATGCTCATTAATATGCGCAATCAAACGGTCTGCGTATTTACTCATTTTAAAGAAATACGCTTCCTCTTTTGCAGGCTTCACTTCCCGCCCGCAGTCCGGGCATTTTCCGTCCACCAGCTGCGATTCCGTCCAGAATGACTCGCATGGCGTACAGTACAGCCCCTCATACGAGCCTTTGTAAATGTCGCCCTTATCATACAGCTTTTTAAAAATCTTCTGCACCTGTTTTTCATGGTAATCATCTGTCGTGCGGATAAACTTATCATACGAACAATTCATCAGATCCCATATGCGCTTAATGTCCGCCGCGACCTTATCCACATACTCCTGCGGCGTGATCCCTGCTTCCTGCGCCTTTAATTCAATCTTCTGCCCATGCTCATCCGTACCTGTCTGGAAAAACACGTCATAGCCTTCATAACGCTTAAAGCGCGCAATCGCGTCCGCCAGAATGATCTCATACGTATTTCCGATATGCGGTTTTCCGGACGCATACGCAATCGCTGTCGTCATGTAATACTTCCCTTTATTGCCCATTGTATTCCTCCAAAAAATTAATAAAGAAAACCCGCCTTTCAGTTATCCTGAAAACGGGTTTTCCCACATGATATCTTATTCTTCTTCAAAAATATCCAGTTTAGCCCCGCATTTGCTGCAGAATTCCGCATCCTGCGCCACCTGTTCTCCACATTTCGGGCATATCTGAATACCCTTTAATTCTCCCAACTGCTGCTTTAATTCACCCAAAGTTTCTTCCGCTTCTTTTATCAGATCCATCTGCACATATGCAGGATCCGGATCATCCTTATGCATCTCATAATATGCCCTTCCGATCTCCAGATACTGCTTATTGATATAATCTTCCTTTGCTTTAATATCCACCCGGATCTTTGCCTTTTCGGACAGATCCTTTGCCTTCTGGCTCGCATCTCTTGATACAGTGACAAGCGTATCGCTCAATTTATCAAACAATTCCATTCCTCACACACCTTTCCGGCGCCTGCTTGAGACAGATGCCCAATTTTTAATAACACCATTATAATATGGGCGGTTCTTTTTTGCAAGAATTTTTGTAATTATGGCGGCTTTCTCCGCCAATTTTGCACGAGCAAAGCTCCTAAACCGCCCGCTTTTTTCTGTCAAAACCTGATTATCCCCCTGTCATTGCTGGTTTACGAATATTTTTTCAAAATTTTCATATAAACCCGATATACAAAATAAATCCCGACAGAACAGCCCAATATCGTTAAAATCATTCCCACAATCGGAAAAATGGCAGTTATAATTCCGGTCAGAAAGAAAAACAGCCCGCATTTTTTATATAACCCGGCAATTTCCATATTGTATCCTTTTACATCCTTAACCTTATCTTTTAACGAAGTGTCCCCAGACCAAAAATTAATAGGTTCGCTGCTTTCTTTATTCATGCTCATAATAAAGAAAGGGAATGCACATAAGAAAAGAGACGCCATGCCCACGATCCTTCCAACCATACGCTTACCCTCCTGATTACGATTTATTTGACTGAAATTCACTTTTACCTGCTATTTTACAGGCGCCTTTTCACGCTCTTCCATCCATTCCCGCAGCGTGTCAATGCCAGTCTCAACCATTTCAGCGACTTCTTCAGCAGGCATCCCTTTATCTAAAAGACGGTACGCCGTTCCCCGCGCCTGCTCCATCCTGCCTTCTGAAATGCCGGAATCATATCCGGAATCATACCCTTTACGATAAACACCGGTACTCAGATTACACACCTTCTGCACCTCCTCGCTCATTTCCCTGCTCACACTGATCTGAAACTCATTCTGCAGCGTATCCAACTTTTCCTCATAACTTAGATTCATGGAAAACATCTTGCTAAGAAGCCGGATGGCATTATCCCCACTGTTCTCACCCTTGCTGCCAAGCCGCAACACCACGACCGTCATCAGATCATAATTCTTTTTTTCTTCTTGGAAGTCTCCTCTTAAACGCTCCTCCACAAAAGAATATCTGTTGATCGTGTCAGAACGGCAGTTTGCCGTATCTTCACACACCCAGATACTCACGACTTTCTTAATATTATCATACTCCTGATCTTTAAATATTGTGCCACGCTGGGACGAAATCATCCGCGCAGCATAATAAATACCTCGTTTTGGAATCGGATATCCCGGCGTATCATTATTCTGTATTTCCAAATTTACAAAAATTTCAGCCAATTCACCACTCAATGGCAGTACCGCAAGGAAACGGATATCATAGTAAATCGTGCCGTCTCTCTGCGACTTGTCCACAGTTGAAATCCCTTCCACTTTATCATCGCCGCTCATCATTCCAGCGCCGGCATTTTCTTTCTTTCCTGATTCAGCGTCTTTTCTGTCCGGATGATCCTGATGAACTGCTATTTTCCTAAGTTCCGGCTCTCCTTCGATAAACGTCTCCGCTATCTCCTGCACCGTATACTCTGCGTACTCTTCAAGCGCACTCTTTAAAATATATGCCAGCACCGGCTTCTCCGCAACAATATTCCGGGCCGACTCATCGTACCTGTAACTGGCGTCTTCGTCCGCCACTTTTAAATTCTGTGCAATCTCATTCAACACAGTTGTTATTTTTTTCTCCCCGGAAACGTCTAAAATCTTCTTATCAGATAAATCCATGCTCCATCCCTCCTCATATAAAACTGACGGAGCATCCCTCTACATCCGCACCTTTATTTTACCATCTGCACAGTCATAATACAATACGCCAAAGTTTTGATTTTTCCATTCAAATTTTTATAATTGATAAAAAATAGAAAGACGGTTTCCCGTCTTTCCATCTAACTCAACAACATATTCACGCTCTGACTCATCTGATTTGCCTGCGTCAGCATCGACAAACCTGCCTGCTGCAAAATATTTAACATCGAATTCCTAACCATTTCTTTTGACATATCTGTATCACGAATTCGGGATTCCGCATAAGTGATATTTTCATCAGCATTGTAATTGTTATTATAAGTATGTTCAAGCCTGTTCTGAACCGCACCATAATAAGAGCGCGCCCTCATGACCTTCGCAAATGCTTCATCCAGCAAAGATAACTCAGATGGCGCATATACTTCATGCGCATCACATTTTCGGATTGGTTTTGGACCAGCTACATTTTCATCATAAACATAGCGGATCATATCACGTACTTCTTCGGTTGTCTCATAGGTTGCCGGTTTAATTAATTCCTTCTTCGGTTCGCCATTCTCATAAAAGACACGAAACTCAGCCGGAGCTGTCTGTTTATGCACATTAAACTTTTGCTGGTATATCTCTTTCTTTGGTTCCGGTATCTTTGCCAGCCAGTCCAGTAATCTCTTCTGATACGCTTCCTCATCTTCCCATATCATTTCAGAAGCATATGTGTCAACCCGATAATTCTGTAATTTAAGAACTTCTGCTGATAGATATTGGGAATAGATCGGAATCCCGTCTCCAACCTCGTCACTTGCCTGTATCCAGATCTGATTGGCATCCCAATAATCATAATGTGTATAATACCCACCATCAACTTCTCTGTCATAATCATATTCTATACTGGAATATGTCCAGATATCCTGACTTATCGTGCTTCCCGGTGAAACAGCATCTGTATCTCTGTAATCATAAATATAAACACTGTACGGATCCTTCGGATCCTGAATGGCTCGGTCAAAATGATTTGTCATTACGCTATTAAGAGCATCATATGTTGATTGTGCAAGATCCCCCGCAATTGCCTTAGCAAGATCCGTTGTCATTTTGGATTTGCCAGAATCACTATCATCCATTGCCATAACTTCCATAATGGCATCGAAATATCCGTTATAATCCTTGCCATTCCAGTTAAAATCCTTTTCAGACAAATTAATCTCAACTTTTGCCATATAATCGTTTACATCATAGAATTTTACCCCCCCCCACACCGATATATTCGCCTCCGAAACGAACCGCTTCCATTAAAGGACATGAACCACATGGAAAGCCTAACTCCGTTCCTACCAGCTCACTGAGTTTATTATATAAATCTGATGCATTTTTCGTATTTGCCAATTCGGAAAAATCTAATTTTGCGGATACATTATCCGAAAGCTTCGGCGTCCATCCTGTATAATCGCCATTCTTGTCAAGATGCTTTGAAATATAATCGTAAAATGCATTTCCCTTTTTCATCAGTGCATTATAAGCCTCTGTTCCTATATCATTCTTAATAAAATCTCCCGCCCAGCGGTATCCGTCAGCAGTCGTTCCATGATCATCTCCAAAATAGAGTTTTATTTCCTTTTTATTGCCATACTCAAAGGTTTGTTTCATAATACCGTCCAGATATTGTTCCTGCCCTGTCAGATAACCCGAATGCTTTTCTATCTGCGGATGATCACCCGGTTTTACTGACTTGTCATTAATCTTCAGCCAGGAAGGTATATCTTTGAGTGTACGTACATGGTCTTTTACAATATGGCTTTCTGGATGAAACATATCTCCCTGCACCCTGTTTCCGTCATGGAAAATATAAATTTCGTTAAACTTTGTTGTTTCAAATGTCCTGTCCAACTCTTCGATACATTGATCAACCTCATCCTGTATTATCTGCCTGTCACTTTTTGAATTTGTTCCATTATATGCCTGTATACTGAGTTCGCGTACACGCTGAAGGATATCCGCCACTTCATTCAATGCGCCATCCGCTACCTGGCACAGGGAAATGCCATCCTGAACATTCTCCATCCCTCTTTCAAGACCTCTGATCTTCTTACGCATCTTTTCCGATATCGCAAGCCCTGCAGCATCATCTGCAGACCTGTTGATCCTATAACCTGACGACAGCTTTTCTGTCGATTTTGCTACTTTCAACCGGTTATCTTTCAGCATTCTGCCAGTATTCAAAACACTCATATTATGCTGTATTACCAAATCTCCCTACCTCCCCTGTAGCGCCGTACTTTATAAAAACTACCGCCCGACTTCCTTATCGTACTTATTTGGTCATATCTCTTACAAGTATATCGGTCAATCAGAAACAAAACATTAGTTTTTGTTAAATAAAATCACTCATTTTTTCATATGATCTTTCTCCCATACAGAAGCCGCCGTTTCACCGCAAACAGATATATACCATATAAACAATATATCCCGCCAGCATAAACACGCCTTCTGATTTCCGGATATCATAATCCTTCCGCGCAAAAAGATAAACCTCCAGGCTCATTGCGATCAGCACAATCAAGTCAACCACATTTTCCATATTAAACGAAATCGGGCTGATCACTGCTGCAAGGCCGATAATCAGTAAAATATTAAAAATATTCGATCCGATGACATTCCCGAGCGCCATATCCACCTGTTTTTTCTTCGCCGCCGCGAGCGACGTCACCAGCTCCGGCAGCGACGTGCCAAATGCGACAACCGTAAGGCCGATCAGATTCTGCGACATGCCAAACGACTCTGCGATCACAGAAGCCGCGTCCACAACGCAGTCCCCGCCAATGATCACAGCGATCAATCCCCCGATAATATAAATCAGGCAGCGGATCGGCGATAAATCTTTAATCTCCTCTTCTTCCGCCGCAGGCGCATTCTGCCCTTCCCTTGCCTTTTTCGCCGCCTTCACCATAAAATATAAAAACAGGACAAACACGACCAGCATAATGATTCCATCTACACGCCCAACCGACATTCCGATCAGGCCGGTAACAAGGAGCAAGATTGTCACAAAAACAGAAAACGGATATTCTCTCTTTAACATACCTGCTTCCACTGCGATCGGCGTGATAAGCGCGCAAAAACCGCATACAAACATCAGATTAAAAATATTCGACCCCACAACATTACTGACTGCCAGTTCATTATTGTGCTTTAAAGCAGCCGTAACACTGACCGCGCACTCCGGTGAACTCGTTCCCATCGCAACGATCGTCATACCAATGATAAACGCAGGCACACGCATCTTTTTTGCCACCGCGGCAGCACCCTCCACAAAATAATCCGCTCCCTTCGCCAGAAGCGCAAAACCTAAGACCAAAACAACATAATTCATAATATAAGACATATACGTTACCCTCCTTCTTTCAAATCCTTTATCTATCATAAATATGATTTCTATAAGAAATATGCACAGGAAAACCAATATTTGCCATTTCCCGTAAAGAACTTTCTTTCAAAAACCATAATTTTTTTTATCCGATCAGATGCTCCACTAATATCTTAATTCCGATCAGAATCAGAATAATGCCTCCCGCAAGCGTCGCCTTCTTTTCAAAACGGTTGCCAAAATAATTGCCGATAAAAACGCCTGCAATTGACGTAATAAAAGTAATGCAGCCGATCAGCGTCACAGAAGACAAGATCGGGACATTTAAAAAAGCAAGCGTAACGCCCACTGCAAGCGCGTCAATACTCGTTGCAACCGCAAG
>CANQQG010000083.1 GCA_947625875.1 uncultured Lachnospiraceae bacterium | reverse complement strand
GCTGGCCCGCACCGGGACGCACAGTGACCTGTTCGGGAAATAAAGATGCCGCCGTATGGGAATGGAATCCTGTACGGTGGTTTTCCTATACTCAAATTTCCCATTCCTTCCCTGGTGGTGTGAGAGGGCGGAGAAAATCCGCCTACTCGATTGCGCACAGGCGGGAAGAACAGCTTCCCTGCCCATGCGCGTGTGAGAAATAGCTGCATTTTTTTGGAATCAGGCGCTTGCGATAAGCTCGTCAATGAGATTTTCCACATCTTCGATGCATGCGCCGCAGACGGTTCCCACCTGTGTCATTTCCTGTACTTCTGAAAAGCTTCTTGCGCCGGAATTTACGGCGTCCCGGATCATGCCTTTTGTGATGTCAAGGCAGCTGCATATAATTTCATCTGCATCCATGATATTTACTCCTTTTTTTCTTTTTCCTATCGCTTATAGGATGTTTTTAATATGCGCACATTGGGTGGAAAATATGCAAAAACAGGAAATGGAAGTCCGGGCATAATGCGTATTCACAGTTTTTTCACAAAAACTTCCAGTTTTCGACACTAAAAAAAATATGTGTCTATTCGTAATAAATAAAGGCATATGCTTTTGGATATGCAATATTTGGATAAAAGGACAAAATATACAAAAGAAGATTCTGGATGAATCAGCGATGAATAAGTATAGAGAGGAACGTTATCAGATGAGTAAGAGAAGTGGGATCATTATAGGGATGCTGTGCGCCGCGCTGGCAGCGGCAACGCCTGTCCTGGCGGAAGATCAGGCGGCGGAGGGAAATTCTGCAGGAACATCGGTGGAAAGCGCCGTGGAACTGCCGGACGGGCTGGAGCCGGATATGGAGGATCCGGATTATGTGAAAAGATTTATCGTTCAGGATCAGGGGGAAGCGGGGGAGGAAACAGGCGGCGTAATGACAATCCGCAGCGCGACCGCCTTTAAGACAAAGAGCCCCTTTACCGGCCTGACATATACGCACGCGGCAAAGCTGAACGGTTATAAGATTGTAGACGGAATCGACGTATCAAAATGGCAGGCGGAGATTGACTGGGAAAAAGTAAAAAAAGCGGGCGTGGAATACGCGTTTATCCGCTGCGGCTATACATCGCTCGGCAAATCTTTTTCCATGCTGGAGGATTCTTATTTTGAACAGAATATAAAAAATGCATATGATGCGGGCATAAAGGTTGGCGTTTATTTCTTTTCGAATTCCATGAGCGTATCCGAGGCGAAACAGGAGGCGAAGAAGACGATCAGCCTGCTTAAGCCTTATAAAAATATGATCACAATGCCGGTCGTATATGATTTTGAGGCTTTTAATACATCGTACCGCGCTTACGGTTTGTCTACCAAACAGATTACGGACAACGCGCTTGCCTTTATGGGCCTGATCCAGGATGAGGGGTATACGCCGATGTACTATGGCAGCCCGGCATTTATGGAAGTGTTTTTTGACCTGTCCAGGGTGGGCTCCTATAACTGCTGGCTGGCGAATTACACGACAAAGACGTCATATACGGGAGATTATGATTTCTGGCAATATTCCAGTACAGGAAGCGTAGCCGGCATCAGCGGAAATGTGGACTGTAATTTCCAGTACATAAAACAGAAGGATAACGAAGACACTGACGCGCCAGACGCGGACGAGAATGCTGACGGACATAACGCCGATGGCGACGCGGGCGGGCCGAAGCAGGTGACCGGGCTTAAAATGTATAAAAATTCATCAACGGCAGTCCGGATTTCCTGGAATCCGGTAAACGGCGCGGATGGATATAAAATATACCGCAGTGACGTCTATGGCGGCTCTTATAAGCTTGTTGCGACCATTCCGGACGGGGATACGGTGACGTGGCGCAACGGGGATTTCCCGATCACGGCCGGAAAGCAGTATTATTATAAAGTCGCCGCGTTCACTGTGGATGGGGATCAGACGCTTTACGGCAAAGAATCCGATATTCTGACAGCTTATTTAAAACAGGTCTATACATATAAACTGCGTACGAATGTGTCATTAAACCTGCGGGAACAGGCCGGCACGGAATACGGGATCGTAACGGCGCTTCCGGCGGGAACGGTATTGACATATCCAAAATACACGTATTCCGCAGACGGGAATAAGTGGTACAAAGTTTCTTATAAGGCGAATGGGAAATCCTATGCGGGATATTTGTCGGGGAGATATGTAACGACTTATACCTATGCGAAGACAAAGGTGAAGCTGCCGCTTCGGGATAGCGCGTCGATGTCCGCGGATAAAGCAACCACGCTTCCGGCGGATCTGCAGGTGACGATCTGTGGCTCGACAACGGATGCAACAGGCAGGAGCTGGAATTATGTGCAGTGCAAAAAGAATGGGAAGACGTACCGCGGTTACATTCTTACGAAAAATTTAAACAGGATCTGAATCATTTTATCATGATCGTTTTGTTTACTTTAAGGCTTTCCTGTGCTAAAATGGAAAAGCGGAGTAATTGGCAGTGTTTATTGAAGGAGTAAGCAAAATGAGTAAAGAAGTGCGGACAGAAGCGGTGAACCGATTGTTTGACGCGGTGTTATCTTTAAAAAACCGGGAGGAGTGTTACCGGTTTTTTGAGGACGTATGCACCGTAAATGAGCTGCAGGCGATCTCACAGCGTTTTGAGGTGGCGCATATGCTGCGCGAAAAAAAGACATATGTGGATATCGCGCAGAAAACAGGGGCTTCAACGGCAACGATCAGCAGGGTGAACCGTTCGCTGAATTATGGATATGACGGTTATGATATGGTGCTTGGGCGTCTGGGCGCGCAGGGAAGCGAACCGTGAAAGGAACATAGAAAAGAAAAAGCAGAGTTTTGGGAATGCGTTTCCGGCTCTGCTTTTTTAAAACAGTTACTGTTTTTCCGAAGGCTGTTTTGTCAGTTTCGTATCAATGATTTTTTCGATCAGCATCCGCTTTACATAGACATCGAAGCTTAACATGCAGATAAAAGAAAACAGCTGCAGGTTTTCCCGATCCTGTTCCGGCGCGTTTTCAAACGTATGGCTGCTGGTGTTGAATTTTCGCGTGATGTCTTTTGCGAGAATGGACGTCTCGTCCTTTTCCAAACCGAATACTTCTTTATAAATATCGGTTAATTTGATTTCGCCGCCGCCGGAAAAGTAACGTTCTATGATCGGCTTTAAAATGCTCTGGATATCATTGATGCTTAAAATACCCTTGAAATAATAAATAAAGATCATAGTCAGCAAATGTTCTTTGGAATATTTTTTCTTTTCAGGCGGAGGCAGCAGGTCATTTTTTGCATAATTGTTGATCATGGTTTTGGTCAGGATCTTGTCTTTGGGATAACGTTTGGTGGAAGCCAGATGTTCGTCCATAAAAGTCGTCACCTGATCCATATACAGGTCGATGTCGGGAATATCTTCCGGACGGATGTAGTCAATGCGGTTTAAGCTCGCCAGGATACTGTTCAGTAAATCTTTTTCATCAATTGTCATATGATCTCACCCCCTGAGATATATTATATAGTTTTTGATACTATATGACAAGCAGGAAATCAAAGGTAAGGGGAAAAATCCTGTGAAACGGCGCATATAGGGGAGGCATGGAAAGAATCTGCTTTTCAAGCCCGGCGGCAGGGTGTATAATGGAAAAACAATGATTCCTGAAAGCACAGCATTTTTTGCTGCAGGGAAATACGATAACCGGACGGACAGAAAGGATAAGTTTTTATGTACGACAACCTGAATGAAAAACAGAAAGAGGCGGTCTGCCATACGGAAGGCCCGCTGCTGATCCTGGCGGGGGCGGGCTCCGGCAAAACGAGGGTATTGACGCACCGCGCGGCATATTTAATAGAAGAAAAGGGCGTGAACCCGTATCATATCATGGCGATCACATTTACAAACAAAGCGGCGGGGGAGATGCGGGAGCGGATCGACAGCCTCGTCGATTATGGGGCGGAGAGTATCTGGGTCTCGACCTTTCATGCCGCCTGCGCGCGCATTCTGCGCAGATATATCGACCGGATCGGGTTTGAGACAAATTTTACGATTTATGATGCGGACGACCAGAAGCAGCTTATGAAAGATGTCTGCAAACGGCTTGAAATCGATACAAAAATACATAAGGAGCGGTATTTTCTCAATGCGATCTCCCATGCGAAGGACGAGCTGATCGACGTCGCCGCATATTATCAGAATGCGGGCGCAGACTATCATCAGCAGCAGATCGCAAGGGTGTATGACGAATACCAGAAAATGCTGCAGAAAAACAATGCGCTGGATTTTGACGACCTGCTCATGAAGACAGTGGAATTGTTCCAAAAGGACAGGGAAGTATTGGAGGGCTATCAGGAGCGCCTGCGGTATCTCATGGTGGACGAGTACCAGGATACGAATACCGCGCAGTTTGCGTTTATCCGTATGCTGGCTTCAAAATATGAAAACCTGTGCGTTGTGGGCGATGACGACCAGTCGATTTACAAATTTCGCGGGGCGAATATCAGAAATATTTTGAACTTTGAGCAGTACTTTCCAAATGCGGCCGTCATCAAGCTTGAGCAGAATTACCGCTCGACGCAGAATATCCTGGATGCGGCAAACAGCGTGATCGCCAATAATCTGGGGCGCAAGGAGAAGGCGCTCTGGACGGAGAACGCAAGGGGGAATAAGATTTTTTTCCGTCAGTTTGCGGAGGCTTATGAGGAAGCGGAATACGTGGCGCGGGATATTAAGGAAAAAGTGAGGAACGGGCAGTACGGCTATCGGGATTGCGCCGTTTTATACCGCACGAATGCGCAGTCGCGCCTGTTTGAAGAGCGTTTTATCACGTCCGATATTCCTTATAAGATTGTCGGCGGCGTGAATTTCTATGCGAGGAAGGAGATCAAGGATCTGCTCGCTTATTTAAAGACGATCGATAATGCGCGGGACGATCTGGCGGTGCAGCGGATTATCAACATACCAAAGCGCGGCATTGGTGCGACGACGATTGCCCGGGTGCAGGATTATGCGAATATGCAGGGCATGAGTTTTTATAACGCATTGCGCAATGCGCAGGAGATCCCGGCAGTCGGGCGGGCGGCTGCAAAAATCGAGTCGTTTGTGACGTTTATACGCGCGATGCGCACAAAGGCGGAGCTGATCCCGTTATCGGATCTGCTGAAAGAGCTGATCGAGCAGACGGGGTATGTGGCGGCTCTGGAAGCGGAAGGGACAGACGAGGCGAGGGCGCGGATTGAAAATATCGAGGAGCTGCAGAGCAAGGTGGCGGCGTATGAGATGGACGAGGAGCAGCCGACGCTTTCCGGTTTTCTGGAGGAAGTTGCACTGGTGGCGGATGTGGATTCCCTGGACGAGAACAGTGATTATGTCGTGCTTATGACGCTGCACAGCGCCAAAGGGCTGGAATTTCCGCAGGTCTATCTGGCCGGCATGGAGGACGGGCTGTTTCCGAGCTATCTGTCGATCACGAGCGATCAGGCGGAAGAGGAGATCGAAGAAGAGCGGCGGCTTGCATATGTCGGCATCACGCGGGCAATGCAGAACCTGAGCATTACGTGCGCAAAACAGCGCATGGTGCGCGGGGAGGCGCAGTATAACCGGGTGTCCCGTTTCGTGAAAGAAATCCCGCCGGCTTTAATGTCGCAGTCGGCCAGCGAGCCTGTGAAAATGCGGGAGCAGAAAGTGCAGGCGTTTTGGCGGGCGAAGGAAGCGTTCCATGCAAAGCCGTTTGCAGGCAGTTATCAGCCGGTTTCCGATACGGTATTTGATTTTGGGGCAGCGGGCGGCGCGGCGGACATCTCCGGGACGTCAGGGGCAGATGTGGAGGCGCAGCGCGGAAAGCTTGGGTATGGGACAGGCGACCGCGTGGTGCATCAGAAGTTTGGAGAGGGCGTAGTCACGAAGATTGCAGCGGGCGGACGCGATTACGAGGTGACGGTTCAGTTTGATACGGCGGGCGTCAGAAAGATGTTTGCGGTTTTTGCGAAATTAAAGCGTATATGAGTTTTTTGACCGCAAAACTGTGCAGTTTGTATATTTTTTTCGCGGGCGGGAATCGCGGTATGGAAAACATAAATATAAAATTTGTATAAATTATAAATTTTTTGGTGGATATAAGGGAAAGATATGTTATAATAACAGAGATATTGAAAGACAACGGCTGTCAGGCAGCCTTGTTTTCAAATAGAACGGAAAGGAGAACAGCCAAATGAGCAAATTGGACGATTTACATGGATTACTGTCAGAAAACGTGTCGAAGGTAACGGATCTTCTGAAAAAGGAAGAGGAAGTGGAAAAGAAGAAGAGCAAGGTCGTATGGATCTTTGCGGTTCTTGGCATTGTTGCAGTTGCTGCGGCGGCGATTTATGGACTGTATCGTTTCTTTGCGCCGGATTATCTGGAGGATTTTGAGGACGACTTCGATGATGATTTTGACGACGACTTTTTTGAAGACGAAGAAGAAAAGCCTGCGGAATCGGAAGAGCCTGCAAAGGAAGAAAAGGCGGAAGATGAAGATGCGATCACAGATGATATGACAGAAGACGAAGACTGATTTTTACTGGTGAAAGCAAAACCGGCCGGGATGACGATTTGTCCCGGCCGGTTTTTTGTGCGCCTGCTTCGTTTGGCAGAGGAGGGGAGTAACCGGAAGGTTCTGTTTTAGCTTTCGACCACCCGGATCCGGATGGTTATTTTTGCTTTTTTATGGTTTTTATCCCCTGCCGCTGTAACGGTGATTTTTGCCGTCCCAACGCCTTTTATGGTGACTTTTCCATGCTTGTTCACCGTGACGACATTTTTGTCAGAACTCTGGTAGCTGAGCGCGCCATAGCCTTTGACGCCGCTTAACGAAAAGCTCTTTGCGCCGACGGTTTTTGTATAAGATGTTTTTTTCGCGGTCAGTTTCTGGTTTGCTTTTGCAATTTGAAAAGTTCCGGAGATCTTTCCGGCGTAGCTTCCGCAGCCTGTTATGGTAAGCGATGCCTTGCCTGCGTTTACGTTATTTTTATAGCTTACTGTGTAGTCTTTGCCGGCTGCCAGTTTTTTGCCGCCCGCTTTTACGGTCAGTTTTTGTGTGATCTTTTTGCCGGTAAATGTGTAATTATTTATGCCGGTAATTTTTGCGGAGCTGATATTTTGCTTTAGTTTTGCCGTGCCAAAAACGGACGGATTGGCATATCCCATGCCGGAAGCGTCGTACCAGTTGACCGTAGCGATGCGCGCGCCGCCTGCGTCTGCATCGTTGATCTGGAAATCAACGCCGATCAGGTTATTTGCCTTTGCTTTTACGGTATTTAATTTTATTTTCGCTTCTACGACATATCCGTCCGCCGTTTTTTTCGTCGCGCTCTGGATATTTTTCTCGTTGCAGTTTGCGCCGTTAAAGCTCAGTTCATTTTCATAGTTAATCCGGTACTGGCAGTCGTCCGCTTCGTAGCTGGCGGTTTTGCCATTGTTTTCATCAACAAATATTTCAAAAGAATCCTGCTCCCATGCGTTTGCGTTCTCTTTATTCAGGCAGGCGTCCTGAATCTGCGCCAGTACATACAGATAGCCGGATTCCCACATGGCTTTTACCGTTCCGCCTGTCTGGTTGGACGGGTTGGAATTGACAGTCAGCGGATACGCCTCCGCGTTTTTCCAGCTTGCGTCTGCTTTTCCGTCGATTTTTGCAGAGCCTTTTATTATTGACATAAACGGGCGCAGCGTCAGTGTGCCGTAATATTTGCTCCGTTCGTCCTGTTTCATCTGCAGGTCGTTCCAGCACCGGGAAGTTTTGGTTTTTGCGTCTGTCACAACAACGTCAAAGCCAAGCCTGGCATTTGCATTTTTTCCTTTGATCGCAAATGATTTTTCTACGACATATCCGTTTTTGGTTTTCTTTGCGTCCGCGCGTTTTACCGTAACGGATTTTACACCGGATGCATTGTCCGCCTTTGCATTATTTTTATCTAAATAAAAGATTACTTTATCGCCCTTGTCATTGGTTGCGTCCTTAACAGTAACCTGCGCATACAGCCTGCCGTCATTCCACAAAAGCTTCATGGAAGCGCTGCCGTCTGTCCCGAGCGGGATTGGCGCGGCAAGCGACCAGTCTTTTTCGCCGCTCTGCAAAACAGGGGCTTCATTGATATAGGGAGCCAGTTTCCCGGGGTCGGTAATTGCCCAGAAGGAAGGCTTTGCCTTTAAATATTCGTCAAAAAGAAGCGGCATATTGTGCCTGCCATCGGAAAATTCCGGGGAAAGCAGCCAGGAATCATCATCTGCAACGCCCCAGAATACCAGAGCGGTTACGTTTGCGCCATTGTCCTTTGCTTTTAAGATGGCGTCAATGATTTCTTTGTAACGGTAAGCTTCTTTCGTCTGTTCGGCTTCTTTCATGGCGTCGCTGCCGTCATAATCTTTGCCTGCGAGAATATCCAGTTCTGTGATCTGTACTTCATCAACATGTTTTGCATATGTCGTGATCGCTGTATACAGTTCGTTTGCGTCTGGGCTTTCCACGGAATAGTGCGCCTGCATGCCGATTCCGTCGATCCGGGCGCCGTCCGCCGCTTTGATCGCGTCCGCCAGGTCGCAGATGCACTGCATTTTTGTCGGATTTGTTTCACCAAAGTCATTATAAAACAGTTTTACGGAAGCGTCCGCATATTTATTTGCATATTTAAACGCATTGATGATATATTCGTTGCTGCTGCCATAAATCTGATGGTAGAATGTTTCCGCGCCGCCATTTGCCACGCGCAGCCCGCCGGCTTCGCCGTCGTCCGGATTGATTGCTTCGTTTACGACATCCCAGCAATAAATAAGCCCCGGATATTTGGCCTGTACATGGTCGAGCACGGCATGGATATATTCTTCCAGCCGGGCGTTCATGGCTTCTTTACTCAAAAGCTTGCCGTTTTGGTCTTTGAAAAATACTTCCGGGGTCTGGGAATGCCAGCAGAGTACATGGCCGCGCATATGGATCTGCTCGCTCTCGCTTTTGCCCTGATTGTAATCCCAGAATGTCTGCAGTGTATTGTCCGGGATCGTAAAATCAAGCTTTAAGCTGCCGTCCGCATTTACGCCTTTGATAATATAATCCGGCTTCATTTCATTGCCTGCCGTCACGCTGTTGTAATGTTTTTCTACCAGTTTCATTTTATTTTCGTTTGTAAGCAGATCCGCCGTCATTGCGCCGCCAACTTTAAAATCGTATGCCGGATTGACGGAAATGAAATAATCTTTGAGGGAAGGAATGTTCTCTTCGATCGTCCGGTCTGTAGTATCCTCCGTCAGAGAAAGCGCGTCCACAAAGAAGGTATTTTTGCAGGTTTCATCTGCAATCTTAAACTGTAACTGCGTCAGATCCCCATTCCAGTTTGCCGTAAAGCTGCCTTTAATCTGACGCCATTCGTCTTTTGAGGCGGTAATTGTATTATTTGAAATGCCCCATCCGTCATAGATCGGCTCACCGCCGTTATCTCCGCTCGAAACAATGGTAAGGCCGGCTTTTACGGTTGACTCCGCCGTATATTCATCGCTTAATTTTACCCATGCGCTGAAATTGTATTTTGTGCCTTTTTTCACTTTTGCCGTAATATCCTGAGCCAGTGAATTCCATGTGTCTGACCGCTCTGTTACTTTGACGCAGCCGCCCTCGCTGTCATAGCCGTCGTTTACCACTTCCAGCTTCGCCGTGTCCACGGTCGTTGCAAACCAGCCGTCCGCATTGCCGTTAAACGAACCGTTCTCTAAAAGATTCGTTTCAGCGGCATATACGTTTGCCATGCCGCTGCTAAAAGGCGTTGCGCCGCTTGCGCCAGTAACCGCCATGGCAGAGCATAATGTCACGCAGGCCGCCTTTTTTAAAAGCGTTTTTACTCGTTTTTTGTCTTTTAACATAAAAAATCCTCCCTTTTTTGAATTTTGTGTATAAAACTACTATATAAAAAACAAAAAAGGCTATCAATCTGTGAAATTATAGGAAAAAGCATGGGAAATTATGGCTGAAGCGCAGTGGGGAAGAACTAAAGAATATTGTATTTTGGACATTGCCTTGTTATAATGAAACAAAACGATTACAGGGAGGCGCGGTTCCTATGGAGATTCGTGTTCTTCGCTGTTTTCTCACTGTGGTAAGGGAAGAAAGTATTACGAAGGCTGCAGATGCGCTTCATATTACGCAGCCAACACTCAGCCGTCAACTGTCCCAGATGGAGAAGGATCTCGGCGTCAGACTGTTTCACAGAGGCGCAAGGAAAATCACGCTTATGCGGATTTGCATGTATTGTTTGCCGGTAACCTGAGCACAAATGGGGCGGTATTGGTAAGGAACGGGCTGGCGTATTCGGTGGTAATTGAAGGCTTTGTCCTTTTCTGTGCTCCGCTCAGGATCACATACCGTCCGTTATCGCAGGAACTGACAGCGACATGCGTGTTGGCGTGGAAACGTCAGCAGCCATTCAGTCTTGCAGCGACAAAATTTATGGAGCACGCAAAATGCTTTTTGGGCATGAACGGGGCATAAAAACTAAGTATTTGCTATGAACTGCATAAGGAAATATAATGTAAGTGCACAGGGTTTGAAGTTTTACTGACGCGAGAATCAATCATGCGAAGCAGAACGAAATCAAACCGCACTTACTTTTTTTATCCGAAAAAAGCGGCTCCGGCTTGCAGGGAAATCGCCCTGTCGGGGCGAACCGGTAAGATGGGCATTGATGTGAAGAAAGGAGATTTTTATGAGAAACATGAAAAAACGTAAGTATCTGTCGAGGGTGTTTGTATTTGTCCTTGTATTTTCTCTGTTATGCGGAGAGGCATCCGCAGAGGTCATGGCAAAGGGAAGTAAGACAAATACAATTAAGTCCGTTTCACTCAGGATTGGCAATAAGAAAGTCACCAAAAAGACTTATCAGATGAAGCAGGGTGAGAAGAAGAAACTGAAAGTCTCTGTATCGCCTGAAAAGGGAAAGAAGAGCATTAAATTTACAACTGGCAATGCAGAAGTGGCAAAAATCAGTAAAAGTGGAACGATTACAGCAGGGAGAGTCGGGACAGCGAAAATCAAGGTGACTGTTAAAGCAGGCAAAAGCCAGAAGACAACATGGATGAAGGTCAGGGTAACGAAATCTTCCGGTGCAGATAAAAATACACCGGATGCAGGACAGCCGCAGGATCCGGTTGCGAACAGAAAAAGCATAGTTGTCTATTTTTCCTGTACTGACAACACACGAAAGATTGCGGAGTACATAAAGGATTGTGCGGCGGCGGATATTTACAGGATTGAACCGTCTGTGCCATATACTTCCGGGGATTTGAATTATGGAAATGATGACAGCCGCACATCAAGAGAACAGAATGATGCAACAGCAAGACCGGGTCTAGCAGGCAGCCTGCCGGACCTTACGGATTATGAAATCGTGTATCTCGGATATCCCATATGGTGGGGCGAAGCGCCGAAAATCATGTACACGTTTGTTGAGAGCTGCAATCTGTCAGGAAAGACAGTGATTCCATTTTGCACTTCTGCAAGCAGCGGCATCGGAACGAGTGCGGCAAATCTTCAGGCGGCAGATACAAGCGGGGCAAAGTGGCTAACCGGAAAAAGGTTTTCGGGCAGTTCGCCAAAATCAGATGTAGAGAGTTGGGTTTCGGGACTTGGGTTATCGTGAAACCGGTATCAAGTGCAGATAAAACCGGAAACTTTTGGAAAATATATTGACGCAGCGTCAGAATGGCGCTATACTTCATATTGACACAACGTCATAATAAAAAGGAGGTAACAACGATATGAAGAAAAACATTGGTTCCAGGCTTGCGCTTTATCCTATGCCGATTACGGTGATCGGTGCGATGAACGGTGATAAACCCACGTGGACGTTAGTGGGACATTTGGGGATTATCGGGCATGACCGCGTGCTGGTAAGCCTTGCCGCGCCTCATTTCATTAACGGTAAGATTAAGGAGACGAAGAAGCTTTCCATCAATCTCGTGGATGAGCCTATGCTGCCGCAGGCGGATTATGTGGGTTCTGTCAGTGGCGGCAAGGAGGATAAATCGGAAGTGTTTGCTTACGAGCAGGGGGAAGCGGGAGCGCCGATTATCAAAGATGCGCCGCTGACGTTGGAGTGCAGCGTGGCGGATGTATACGAAACGCCGAATTTTGAAAGCTTTATCTGCACGATCGACAATACGTATGTGGCGGAAGAACATCTGGACGCGGAGGGTAAGATCAACTATAACACCTTAAAGCCGGCGCTGTTCGAGTTCCCGACTTATCAATATTTAAGAACCGGAGATGTGATCGGCAAGTGTCTTTCCCTGAAGGAAAAGCAGCCGGAAGAGAGAACGCAAGAATGAGGCGAAAAATATCCCTGGCATCGGAAAACCGTATCTTGCGGTAGTCGATCCGACCTATATGGTGACTGTACCGCCGAAATACACGGCATATCAGGGCTTTGATGCGCTGTTCCACAATACTGAAATCATGATGTCCACCTCGCTCAACATTTTATCCGAGGCGATTGCATTATCTGCCATTGAAAATATTGCAAAGTATCTTCCAAGGGCGGTTAAGGATGGGAGCGATCTGGA
>CANQQG010000082.1 GCA_947625875.1 uncultured Lachnospiraceae bacterium | reverse complement strand
AACTTCTCATGTTCCTCGTTTGCAAAAACCATGTGTGTGTTGTCGGCGCTCTGCGCCTCTGCTCTTAACGCTGTGTTTGTCACTGTCATGACCTCCTTTATGAATTTTTGTCACGAAAAAAGGACTATATCCTTTTCTCGAAAGAATATAATCCTCAGTGAAAACCAAATACAAAAGGGGAAACTATATTTCAAGTTTCCCCCGATTCTTTATAGATAGATTTTAAATATAATATCTTTGAACTTGTTTGCTTTGGTGTACTCTGGTCTATGTGCCATAAAATCCTGCACATTCGCCCTTGTAGCAACAAGCGTCATAAAATACATATACTTATAATCTACTTTCCTTCTGTCGCAATCGCCGCCTGCGCCGCCGCCAGCCTTGCAATCGGCACGCGGAACGGTGAGCAGGATACATAATTCAAGCCGATCTTATGGCAGAACTCAACGGACGAAGGATCGCCGCCATGCTCGCCGCAGATACCGACATGGAGATTCGGGTTCACCGGTTTTCCAAGCTTGATCGCTGTCTCCATCAATTTGCCAACGCCTGTCTGGTCAAGTTTTGCAAACGGATCGTTCTCAAAGATCTTGGTGTCATAGTAAGCGTCTAAGAACTTGCCCGCGTCATCGCGTGAGAATCCGAATGTCATCTGCGTAAGGTCATTCGTACCGAAGCAGAAGAAATCAGCTTCTTTCGCGATCTCGTCAGCCGTAAGGGCAGCCCTCGGGATCTCGATCATCGTGCCTACTTCGTATTTCAGGTCAACGCCCGCAGCCGCGATCTCAGCGTCTGCCGTCTCAACAACGATATTCTTGACATATTTCAGCTCTTTCAGTTCGCATACAAGCGGAATCATGATCTCCGGCTTAACATCCCAGTCCGGATGCTCTTTCTGAACCTCTACCGCCGCGCGGATGACAGCCTTTGTCTGCATCTTTGCGATTTCAGGATAGGTTACAGCCAGACGGCAGCCCCTGTGTCCCATCATCGGGTTAAATTCATGCAGGCCGTCAATGATCGTCTTGATCTCTTCTACGCTCTTGCCCTGCGCCTTTGCAAGCTTCTCAATGTCTTCCTCTTCCGTAGGAACGAACTCATGAAGCGGCGGATCCAGGAAACGGATCGTTACCGGGCAGCCCTCAAGCGCTTCATACAATGCTTTGAAATCCCCCTGCTGATATGGAAGGATCTTTTCCAGAGCCGCTTCTCTTTCTTCTACGGTATCCGAACAGATCATTTCGCGGAAAGCCGCGATCCTGCTCTCTTCAAAGAACATATGCTCGGTACGGCAAAGGCCAATGCCTTCTGCGCCAAGCTCGCGCGCTTTCTTTGCGTCTGCCGGAGTATCAGCGTTCGTACGCACTTTAAGCGTCCTGAATTTGTCAGCCCATGCCATAACGCGGCCAAATTCGCCGGCGATCTGAGCGTCTACCGTCGGGATGATCCCTGCATAGATGTTGCCCGTCGTACCGTCAATCGAGATCTCCGAACCCTCTGTGAATGTCTGGCCTGCCAGCGTAAACTTCTTATTCGCCTCATCCATTGCAATGTCGCCGCAGCCGGATACGCAGCAGGTGCCCATGCCACGCGCAACAACGGCAGCGTGTGACGTCATACCGCCGCGGACAGTCAGAATACCCTGAGAAACTTTCATGCCGGTGATATCTTCCGGTGAAGTCTCCAGACGCACCAATACGACCTTTTCTCCTCTTGCAGCCCAGCTTTCCGCATCTTCCGCAGTAAATACGACTTTCCCGCAAGCAGCTCCCGGAGAAGCGCCAAGGCCCTTTCCGATCGGCGTCGCGGCTTTAAGCGCAGCGGCGTCAAACTGCGGATGGAGCAACGTGTCAAGGTTACGCGGATCGATCATAGCGACCGCTTCTTCCTCTGTCTTGTGCCCTTCGTCAACGAGGTCGCAGGCAATTTTAAGCGCAGCCGGAGCTGTCCTCTTGCCGTTGCGGCACTGAAGCATATAGAGCTTCTTGTTTTCTACGGTAAACTCCATATCCTGCATATCATGGTAGTGGTTTTCAAGCGTCTCACAAACCTTGATAAACTCTGTGTATGCTTCCGGAAATTCCTGTTCCATCTGCTTGATCGGCATTGGCGTGCGGACGCCGGCAACAACGTCTTCACCCTGTGCGTTGATCAGGAACTCGCCCATGAGCTTCTTCTCGCCGGTAGCCGGATCACGCGTAAATGCAACGCCTGTGCCGGACTCATTATTCAGGTTGCCAAATACCATCGGCATTACGTTGACAGCCGTTCCCCATGAATACGGGATATCGTTGTCACGGCGGTATACGTTAGCGCGCGGGTTATCCCATGAACGGAATACAGCCTCGATCGCAAGCTTTAACTGCTCTACCGGGTCAGACGGGAAATCTGAGCCGAGCTGGTTCTTGTACTCAGCCTTGAACTGCTCCGCCAGCGTCTTCAGATCCTGCGCGGTAAGGTCTACGTCATATTTAACGCCCTTTTCTTCTTTCATTTTGTCAATCAGCTGCTCAAAATACTTCTTGCCGACTTCCATAACTACGTCAGAGAACATCTGAATGAAACGTCTGTAAGAATCATATACGAAACGCTCGAAAGCAGGGTCAGGGTTGCCCGCGATCATAGCAGCCACTACATCGTCATTCAGCCCGAGGTTGAGGATTGTATCCATCATACCCGGCATGGAAGCCCTTGCGCCGGAACGGACGGAAACCAAAAGCGGATTCTTGAGATCCCCAAACTTCTTCCCGTTGATCTCTTCCATCTTTTTAACGCCTTCCATCGCCTGTGCCATGATCTCGTCGTTAATCTTACGGCCGTCCTCATAATACTGTGTACAAGCCTCTGTTGTGATCGTGAATCCCTGCGGTACAGGAAGACCGATGCTCGTCATCTCAGCCAGGTTTGCACCCTTGCCGCCAAGAAGGTTACGCATTGACATGTTGCCTTCGCTAAACATGTATACCCATTTGTTCGCCATTTGACAATTCCTCCTAAAAAATTACTTTAATATTATTTTTTGTGTGAATATTGACCAAACAAACCTGTCCAATCTCTATCCACATTGTTAACAATGTCCGCGCCGATTCCACCTGCGCACATATCCATTGTAACATATTTTTCCATTTAAGCAACACTAAAAATCAAATTTATCTGAAAAATATGCTTCCAGATCCGCAATCGCCACGCGTTCCTGTTCCATGGAATCGCGGAAACGCACCGTTACCGCGTGATCTTCCTCCGAATCAAAATCGTATGTCACGCAGAACGGCGTCCCGATCTCATCCTGCCTGCGGTAACGCTTGCCGATATTCCCGCGGTCGTCAAATTCACAGTTATATTTTTTGGAAAGCTGCGCAAACACGTTCTCCGCCCCCTCGTTCAGCTTCTTTGACAGCGGAAGGACGCCGATCTTTACCGGCGCGAGCGCCGGGTGGAAGCGCAGGACGGTACGCATATCCGGTTTTTCTTCCGTACCGATGTTTTCCTCGTCATAAGCCGCGCACAAAAACGCCAGCACAACGCGGTCCGCGCCGAGCGAAGGCTCAATGACATACGGAATATATTTTTCATTTTTCGCGTCGTCAAAATAAGACATATCCTGTCCCGACGTGTTCTGGTGCTGCGTCAGGTCATAGTCGGTGCGGTCCGCAATGCCCCACAGCTCGCCCCAGCCAAACGGGAATAAAAATTCAAAGTCCGTCGTCGCCTTGGAGTAAAATGCAAGCTCCGCCGGGTCGTGGTCGCGCAGGCGCAGCTCCTCTTCTTTCATGCCGAGGCTTAACAGCCAGTCGCGGCAAAAGCTCCTCCAATACTGGAACCATTCCAGATCCGTCCCCGGCTCACAGAAAAATTCCAGTTCCATCTGCTCAAATTCCCTTGTGCGGAATGTAAAATTGCCCGGCGTGATCTCATTGCGGAACGATTTCCCGATCTGCGCAATGCCAAACGGGATCTTCTTGCGGGACGTGCGCTGCACATTTTTGAAATTGACAAAAATGCCCTGCGCGGTCTCCGGGCGCAGATACACCGTATTTTTCGCGTCCTCCGTCACGCCCTGGAACGTCTTGAACATCAGGTTGAACTGGCGGATATCCGTAAAATTATGTTTCCCGCAGGACGGGCAGCATACCTGATGCTCTTCGATAAAACTCACCATCTGCTCATTGCTCCAGCCGTCCACGCTCTCTTCCAACGCAATGCCGTTTTCCTCTGCAAAGTCCTCTATGAGCTTATCCGCCCGGAACCTCTCATGGCACTCTTTACAGTCCATCAAAGGATCCGAAAAACCGCCCAGATGCCCCGACGCCACCCACGTCTGCGGGTTCATTAAAATCGCGCAGTCCACGCCCACATTATACGGGTTTTCCTGCACAAACTTCTGCCACCATGCTTTTTTTACATTATTTTTCAGTTCAACGCCAAGATTTCCGTAATCCCACGTGTTGGCAAGCCCCCCGTAAATTTCCGATCCGGGATAAACAAAGCCCCTTCCCTTTGCCAGCGCAACGATCTTGTCCATTGATTTTTCCATTCCTTTTTCCTCCATCACTTTCCACCCAGTTTATTTATAAAACACATACGCCAGAGCGGCGTCCTCCCCTTCGGGGTCGTAATGCAGCTTCGCCGTATTTTTTCCGGTCACTTCCACGTTCCCGTCCGATACATAGAAAATGCTCCCGTCCACTTTAAGCGTCGTTTCCTCGCCGAGAATGACGACTTTTGCGCCATCCAGCGCAAGCGCTTCCGACAGATCCGCTTTTCCGGCCGTCTCGCCTTTTTCCACCTTTATTAACGTCGATTCCAGCTCGTACCCGTCTTCTTCCGCCTGCGCGGCCTGCCCCGCGTACATCTCCACGCCGTTAAACTGCGCATAATCTATATAGGTGCCATAATTCAGATAGAGCTGCGCAGACTTCCCGCCGTCCTTTTCCTCTACCTGAAAACGGTCCAGCAAGACGCTGCCGTCGCCGTTTAAAGCGACATAATCATCCACAGATTCTGTAATATAGGCTTCCAGCTCCGCCTCGTCATAATAATCCTCATTAAAATCCTCAATGCTTGCGCCGATGATCGTCCCGTCTTTTTTTACATATACGGTATTTTCATTCGTCTCAAGAGATTTTCCACACGCCGCGGCTGTTCCCGCCGCCAGACCTATGCACAGCGCCGCACACAGTTTCCGTTTCATATGATACCGCCTTCCTGTCCCTGTTTCCTTCTCACGCATTTTTCACGCCACACGCCATTATACTATTACGCCGTTTTTATTTCAATCTATATTTTTACAGAACCGTTACTTCCTTCCAACAGCTCCTCCGCCCGGAAATGATGTCCATGATACTGTTGTATGTAACGCGAAACGATTTCACAGAACTGCCCGAACGCATCTTCATTCAGGCGGAACGTATAGAGCTTTTCCAGCGGGGAAGTAATGACATACTGCATGGCATAGAGCGCAGAGGCGTCCAGCGGTACAGCATGTTCCCCGCGCAGGCAGTCCGGGCAGAGCGTCCCATGCCTCTGTACGGAAAAATAACGCAGGTTTTCTTTTGCGCCGCATTTCATACAGGAAAATACATTCGGATATTCCCCGAACAGCACAAGCGCGCGCAGTTCATAGATCCGGCGCACAAGCCGGTTGTCAAGCGAGGGCGCAAGCAGCGCGCGCAGGGAGAGGTACAAAAGGTTTAAAAAATCCGTCGCGTCCATATTTTCCTGCGTATAATACGCCGCCATTTCCAGAAAATAAAACCCATAATATACCGCGTCCGTATCCGCAGTCAGCTCGCGGAAATAGTGGGAAATGTCCGCCTTTGCCAGCGTGTATGCGGTTTTCCCCTCATATGCCTCAAAGCTGCCAAAAGAAAACGGATTTGCCGCCGCAAGGAGCGCGCTTGTCGGGCGCCTTGCCCCGCGCGCAAATGCCGTAATCTTCCCCCGTTCCCTTGTAAGTATCACGATTCTTTTGTCATATTCGCCCACAGGCATCGCAGACAACACCATGCCTGTCAGGACAACCGTCTGCCCCATGCTCCACTCCACCTGACAATACCGCCTGCCGCGCATCCTGCCTTTCGCGGTATGCCTGTTCGCGGTATTTTAAATAATCACTGATCCTGCCGCTGGCGGCAAAATCCTCCCAGCAGTCCCGCGCCATATGCAATCCCTTCTTTCGTTTATAGATCCTTCCTGTTCTTAGGTTTTGCATATCGGCCGTTTCTGATACGAGATAAAATCTGGCAGTTATCAGTCCGCTTTATAGCCGAAATTTTTAAGCAGCGGATCGCTGTCGCGCCAGTTCTTTTTTACTTTTACCCAGATCCTCAGATTTACTTTTTTCTCCAGCATTTTTTCAATCTCAAACCGCGCGTTTGACCCGATTTTTTTCAGCATTGCGCCTTCTTTGCCAATGATGATCCCCTTATGGGAATCGCGCTCGCATACGATCGTCGCGTCAATGTCGATCAGATCCTTTCCCTTCCGCGGCTTCATCTTATCAATCGTAACGGCGATCCCATGCGGAACCTCCTCGTCCAGCGCATGCAGCGCTTTTTCGCGGATGATCTCCGCCACGATCTGACGCTCCGGCTGGTCGGTCACTGTATCCTCGTCATAAAACATCGGCCCGTACGGGAGATATTTAAAAATTGTCGCAATCACGTCGTCCACATTTTCCCCGCGCAGCGCGGAGGCCGGAATGATCTCATCAAAATCATAGATCCTGCGGTATGTATCAATATATTTTAAAAGCTCGTCCTTTTTTGCCAGCGTATCGATTTTATTGATCACAAGGATAACCGGAATGTGCGTTTTTTTCAGCGTCTCCGCGATATGACGCTCGCCCGCGCCGATATAATCGGTCGGCTCCACGAGCCAGAGCGCCACATCCACATCACGCAATGTGCGCTCCGCCACGTTCACCATATATTCGCCGAGCCTGTTTTTTGCCTTGTGGATGCCCGGCGTGTCAAGGAATACGATCTGCCCCTTTTCCATATCCGTATAAACCGTCTGGATCCGGTTGCGCGTCGTCTGCGGTTTCCTGGACGTGATCGCAATTTTCTGCCCGATAATACGGTTCATCAGCGTCGATTTTCCCACATTCGGCCTGCCGATAATCGTTACGAATCCCGACTTAAATCCTGCATTATTTTCCATGCCTTTTCCTTTCCTGTTGGTTTGACGATATCAAAACAAATCCTCTACTGTGAAAAACAGGCCGGATTCTTTTTCCAATGCCGTTTCATTTCCAATGACGCAGAGATTTTCCTCCGCTAAAACCGCCGCTGTCAGATCCTTCAGCCTGCGGATATCCTCCGGCGAAGCGGACAGCACTTCGTCACGCTCTTTCTGGAAATCCGCATCCGTTACATGGCTCAGATACGCCGTCAGCGAACGCGCGCCTTTCGCCGAAGGGGTCAACGGAGCGTCCAGCTCGCTGACCGTCCCGATGATATAGCGCGCCATATCGCGCTCGTCCGCGTCAAACTGCTCCAAATATGCCGGAATCCCGTCGAAAACTTCATTCGATCTGCGCAGGTTCGGATCGCGGTACGTAGAAAAATACGTGTCCCCGTTTCTTCCAAAGCCGCTCATGCAGCCGTATGCGCCGCCCTTCACGCGAATATTCATCCACAGATAATCATAATTTAAGATCACTTTTAAAATACGCAGCGCACCGGTATAGGAAAATCCGTCCTTAATAAAATTACCGCCCCTTGACACATACTGCACCTGGGAAGCTTCTTTAAATCCTTCATTTTTCTTTCCGCATGCGCCCATGCAGAATTCGCCTTCCGCTTCCCTTTTCCCGCCGGAGAGCGCGGCATCCAGCGCCTGCGCCTGCGGCTCCAATAATGCAAACCCTTCCTCGTCGCAGGTCGCAGAGATAAATAAATGCGCGGTTTGAAAGATCGTATGCGCAAGCTCTTCTAATACCGCCTGCACCTGTTCTTTTTTATTTTCAAAATCCGCCTCAAGCTCCGTAAGCAGACGGTAAAAAGCAATGCCGCCCACCATGTCGTTAAAGCGGGCCGCCGGCGAAAAATAAGACATCGCGCGCACAGCCGACGCCGAATGCCCCGCCTGTGAAAGCTGCATCTGCAGCCTTGACTTCGCCTGCGCGATAATCTCATACAGACGTTTCGCGTCACCGAACTTTGTCGTGCATAAGATCTCCCTGACAAGGGAAAACGCCGCCTCTGTCTCTCCGTAAAGCGTCTTTATCCGCACCTCATATTTCGGGCGCAAGGAATCCGTATGTTTCACATCCATATAAGCGTTGAGACTGGAATAAATACCGCCCGTATGCAGGTTGATCTCATTTGCCAGATCCTCGTACGTATGCCGCTCCGTATCCATATAGCCAAGCGCCGCCTTTAATACGCCAAGATATGGAATCAGCTCTTCCCTGACATTTGACAGATCAAACAATAAGTCCACATACTGGATCCCGTTGGAATACAGGTTGTGGTGCAGGGCCGGTATGCCCGCAAGCGTCGTTTCCTCATTGTACAATGGCGCCGCCTCTTTTTTCATATCCGCGCGCGTCAGCATCGGGATCTTTGCAAGCGCCTCCTTTGGCGACGGCTCCTGCTGGTATTCCTTTAAATGGAGCGTATCCGCCACGAGCGCGGCTGTCTCTTCTTCTGACAGCAACGCCTTGTACGCCGCAAGCTTTTGTTCCAGCTCCTTTTCCCGCTTTTCATTCAGCCCCTTTTCCGGGTTCACTACAATAACCGCCTTATGCGCATTCTCCAAAAGATACGTCTGTATCAGGTTTTCAAAATAACCGCTCTCTGCCTGCTCTTTTAAAAAGCGGAACGTATCGAGCGCTTCCAGGAATAAAAACGGCGCGTTATCATCATACAGCCAGCTGTCAAAACACTGCAGGCCATAGATCAGCCCCTTTGGATAAGATCCGAAATCCGCCTCGCGGAAACGGAATTCATTGCTGTTAATGCCCGCGCGCAGCGCTTTTTTATTCAGCGCGCCTGCGGCCTGTTCGCGCAGGACGCGCTCAACCGTTTCCACAAATTTCTCTTTGTCCGACGCATTTGCATTTTTTGCCGTTATCGAAAATACCGGCTGGTATAACGACGTCTCATAACCGCCTATGATATCCTTGCCGACGCCCGCGTCCAGAAGCGCTTTTTTCAACGGCGCGCCCGGGGCGTTCAGCAGCGCGTAATCCAATACGTCAAACGCCATGCAGATTTGCCTGTCAAGCGCCGTCCCCACCGCCACATCATAGGAGAGATACGTATTGCCTTCTTCCGATTCGGAGCTTGCGATCGGATACCGTTCCGTCACCTCGGCAGGTTTCCCAAAAGGCTTCTGCAGCTCTATGGCGGAGTCCGGATCGATTTTATCATAGTGTGACAGGTACGCTTCGTCCATCCACTGCAGTTTTTCTGCAAAATCCAGATCTCCGTAGAGATAAATATAAGCGTTGGACGGATGGTAATACCGCCGGTGAAAATCCAGATACTGCTCATAGGTCAGATCCGGAATATGCTCCGGCGCGCCGCCGGAATCATTCGCATACGCAGTATCCGGAAAAAGCGCCTTTAAAGAGACGTGTTCCAGAACACTCTCCGGCGTTGAATACGCGCCCTTCATCTCATTATATACGACTCCGTTTAACGTAAGCGGCGCGTCTGCGGATTCCAGCTCGTAATGCCAGCCTTCCTGTTTAAAAATCTCCTGGTATTTATAAATATTCGGATGGAATACCGCATCCATGTATACATGCATCAGGTTTTGAAAATCCTTTTCATTGCAGCTTGCAACCGGATAGACGGTCTTATCCGGATATGTCATCGCATTTAAAAACGTATTCAGCGACCCTTTCACAAGCTCTACGAACGGATCCTTGACCGGAAATTCGTCCGAGCCGCAAAGTACGGTATGTTCAATAATATGCGGCACGCCCGTACTGTCCTCCGCAGGCGTGCGGAACCCGATATAAAATACCCGGTTCTCATCATCATTTTCGATCAGGCTAATCCGCGCGCCGCTCTTTTTATGCCTCAATATACAGCCCTTTGAATGAATGTCCGCAAGTTCCTTTTCTTCTATTATTTCGTATGCACGAAGTTCTGATAACTGCAAATGTCTCTCCTCCTGTTTTTTGTTAGTATACTCCTTGTTTTTATTTTTTATCCTGTGCATTTCTTTCATGCGCTGAACCGGGCTCCTGTACCTGCACATCCAGCTTCTGGTACGGGATCTCAATGCCATGCCCGTCAAACGTATATTTAATCCGTTCCAGCATATCCCACCTGGTTCCCCAGTAATCATCCGTATTGACCCAGAAGCGGCAGCCCAGCTTTACGCTGCTCTCCCCAAGCTCTGAGACAAAAATATCGGTCTCCTCCTCCGGCAGAATGCGGGGATCGTCCGCCACCAGCCCCGCGATCAGTTCCTTTGCCTTTCGGATATCCGCATCATAGGAAATGTCAACCAGCAGATCCACGCGCCTTGTCTGCTGCCCCGTCACATTCGTGATCGCGCCGTCCGCCAGCTTGCCGTTCGGGATCATGACGGTGCGGTTATCAAAAGTAAGTATTTTGGTATAAAATGCGGATATTTCTTTTACCGTACCCTCATTGCCGGTACTGTGCGCAATAATATAATCCCCGACATGGAACGGCTTTAACAGCAAGATCAGCACCCCGCCCGCAAAGTTCGCAAGGCTGCCCTGCAGGGCAAGGCCGAGCGTCAGCCCCGCGGAACCAAGCACTGCCACGACTGAAGCGGTCGTAATGCCAAAAATTGTCAGTATCATCAGGCACAAAAAAAGATAGAGCAGCCATTTTACAACGGAATCCAGAAACTGGCGCACGCCGATATCCACGTCCCGCCGCTCCAGCGACCTGCGCAGGATTTTCCGCACGAATCCGATCACACGCTGCCCGATCACATAAAGCAGCGCAGCCAGCACGACGCTGAGCGCAAAATTCAGCACTTTCGGGATCAGGGCGTCGAGATATTCTTCGATCACATTTTTGTCCACGTTCTGCAGGTTTTCGATCCCGTCTTTGATGACCGCCGCATCATTCGTCAATAACATAACCTCTCCTCCTGTCCGTCAGAACCGCCGCCCGCAAACCCCGACGGTCAATCGTCCAGCGCGTGGATAAAAAGCCCGCTGCGCAGCTTCGGCTCAAACCAGGTCGATTTCGGCGGCATTAAAAGCCCCGCGTCCGCAACGGCAAACAGCTCCCTGATATCCGTCGGATACATTGCAAACGCCACAGCGCAGTCCGTCTGCACCCTGCGCTCTAATTCGTCCAGCCCGCGGATGCCGCCGACAAAATCAATCCGTTTGTCCGTCTTTGGATCGGCAATGCCAAGCTCCGGGCGCAGCAGGCGTTCCTGCAGGATGGAAACGTCCAGGCTGCCGACCGGATCGTCCGGGACGTCCTCCGGGCGCACCCTGCACCGATACCACTGCCCGTCCAGATACATGGAAAATACACCCTTCTCCTGCGGCCTGCGCGCTTCTTTTGCAACTGCCTCCACATCAAATAACTCCTTCATTTTTTCCAAAAACGCCGCCTTTGTACAGCCGTTTAAATCCTTTACGACGCGGTTGTAATCCATAATCATCAGCTGGTCGTCCGGAAATAAAACGGACAGGAAATAATTAAACGCCTCTTCCCCCGTATATCCCGGATGCTCCTCCCGCCGCTTCAGCCCGACCTTAACGGCGGACGCCGCCCTGTGATGCCCGTCCGCAATATAAATCGCGTCCATGCCGGCAAACGCCCGCTGTATTTTTTCAATCCGCGCGTCTTCACGTATGGCAAACACCCGGTGGCGGACGCCGTCCTCTGAGACAAAATCATATAACGCTTCCTGCTTTAACGTTTCTTCCACAGCCTCGTTAATGGCCGCATTGGAGCGGTACGCAAGGAAGATCGGTCCGGTCTGCGCATTGCACGTATCCACATGGCGGATGCGGTCCGCCTCTTTATCGGCGCGCGTGTTTTCGTGTTTTTTTATCATCCGGCGCTGATAATCGTCAATGGACGCGCAGGCCACAATGCCCGTCTGCGTCCTGCCGTCCATCGTAAGCTCATAAAGATAATAACACTGCTTGTCCTCCCGCACAAAAGAGCCGTCCGCAACCATGTCCCAGAGCGTATCGTGCGCCCTCTGGTACACGCGCGCGTCATACGTATCCACATTGTCCGGAAACTGCGTTTCCGCGCGGTCTATTTTCAAAAACGAATCTGCATTTTTGGCGACTGCCGCCTTTGCTTCTTCCCTGTTGTACACATCATACGGCAACGCCGCGATACGCTCCGCCTTTTCCCGGCTCGGGCGTATGCAGAAAAATGGTCTGATATCCGCCATAGCTGTTTCTCCTCTTTTCTTAAATTTATCCTGCCTGTAACTATGCTACCACGATTCAGTCAAAATATCTACTGACAATTTTTCAGGGCATTCCGCTTTTTAAAACAGATTCAAATGGACGGTTCCGCCCCTGCGCGGCGCCCGGCATATATTCTTTCTGCATCCGCTCATTTTCACGCCTGACGTCCGCTTCCAATTCCCGCGCCGATACGAGCAGGCAGCCCGCCCCGCGGATAATGATCTGTTCCAGCCC
>CANQQG010000081.1 GCA_947625875.1 uncultured Lachnospiraceae bacterium | reverse complement strand
ATTGCGGGCTATGGGGCGTATGCTTTTATCAGGCGGGACTTTGGAAATTATATGCTCCTGCGGTATCATTTTGTGTTTTTTGATTTTGAAGAACCGCTGGCGCTGTTTTTGCTGGATTACGTTGCGATTATGGGATTGTTCGTGGGCGTCGGGTATTATATTTCCGTTCTGCTTACAGGAAAACAGAAAAACCAATAGCCTTTTTTACAAAGGCGCTATTGGTTTTTCTGCATTGTGTCAAATATTTTTACTTATGGTTATCCTGCTGACGCATCAGCGAGAGCAGATAACGGACGGCAGGGATCAGCCGTTTAAGAGCATGGAAAGTTTTTGTATGCCTGGCTTTTCCCCTGCACTGTCCGGATAAAATATATCGTCGGCAGACAGGTTCAGGTATTTGACAAGGGAACAGAGATTGTCAAATTTGGGGATTCCGCGTCCCACCTCAATATTGAGGATTGTGCGGGAATCGAAGCCCAAAATTTCAGCCAGCTTTTCCTTGGACAGTCCAAGCCCCATGCGGGCTTCCCGCACGATATGGGCAAGATTTTCTTTCATCTCCTCCAAATCCACCCCAAGCTTTGAGAAAAGCGTGTTTCCATATGCCTGACAAAAAACAAAGAATATCAATAACAAACCCTATGTTTTCTCAAAATGTGCTACCACATCAATATATATCTTGTAGGAAACCGCATTACCTTTCGTACATTCAATAACACCCCGTTCTTTTGCTATTGTAATATTCGCTTTGGAATCATATAGCTACCATATTCCTCACTGTTCATCACCACTTGTACAATAAACCCGCTCTATTATCCAACAACTATTTCTGTCTGGTCTACACCACACCAGAATTTGAATATTTTTTCTTAGTAATGAATTGTAAATGATCCAGAAGCTCTATCATATCCAGTATAGGCTGTCACATTATATGAAACTATATCACCTTTTTTACAGTTAATGATTTGATTTATTTCATATGATGGGCCAGAACAATACGGAATTACGTAATCTTCATAATGGCTGCCATTAACAGATACACTTAAACGCGCAGAACCAATGGAACAGCAATGATAAGCAATCTTAACCGGCGCACTTACCACAGTAACACTTCCTGTTTTAGGATGTACACTCCCAACATCAAAAGATACTGTTTTATACGTTTCATACCGCGGTTCCATTTCATCACCTCTGATCCCGGCAATCGCACCATCTGCAAGATATACTGCCGCACTTACATTGACTGCACCGACCATCAACGTTGCTGCCGCCATAACAATTGATAACAATTTTTTTGTAAATTTCATTATAAATACCATCCTTTCATTATTCGGCAATGTTTTGCCATTTGAAGCTTCATCTGCCAATCATTCCGTATTTATACAATATCATGTTAATTAATTTGTGTCAATAGTATATTTACAAATATTTTTTAAACATAATTGTATAAAAATATGTTTCCCCAAAACATCCTGCACTTCGCCGCGCCATATCACACGATATCCCCGCTGACCGCCTGCCACGCAATCCGGCACGCCGCCAGAAAGACGCCTGCCGCCAGAAACGCCGCCAGGCACAAAAACAGCGGCGCGACAGGGACTTTCCACATCTCGTACTCCGTCAGAAACCGGTCGCTGATTTCCACATAACGGGTATATGCGCTGATATAAGCAGCCGAAGAACTGTCCCCTGCCCTTGACGCCATCTCATAATACTTCATGCCGTACCGGTACATCCATTCCAAAAACCGTTTCAGCCCGAAGACTGCGGCGCCGCCAAGGAAAAACGCCAGGGCGGGCGCTTTCATAAGCAGCAGCGCCATATGCGCCCACAGTTTCCGTTTTGACGCCCCGATGGAGCGCAGCATGGCGATCTGCCGCTCCCGCTGCAGGAGCTGGAGCTTCATCGTCTGCACATATCCGGTAAACGCAAGCGCGATGAACATGAGGAAAATCGTAATCACAATGCTGTACTCCTTTGCCATCGTCCGGTCATACCGTTTCTGACGCTGCGAAAAGGTGGAGACGTCCAGATTGGCTTCCGTAAGGTTCACGCCGTCCAAAAGGCGGCGCATATCCCGGTCCGTTGTCCCGTCCGCATACGCCAGGTACATTTCAGAAAACCCTCTGCCGATCCCCAGCTTCCTGGCTCCTTCCCACGAAAAAAGCGTAAGATAGCCGGAGTCCGTCGTTTTACAGCGTTCATAGAGCGTATCCATCAGCCCATACAGCAGCGGCTCCCGCGCGGACAGCGCCGGATCCAGCGCAGCCACATCCGAGATGGCGCATGGGAAAACGTCCTTACAGGCATATGCAAAAAGTGAAAGCGAATCTACGCCTTCAAACAGCCCCGTCCCGGACAGGGACAGCACGAACGCTTTTCCCTCATCCATATCGCGCAGATCCGCGCCCAGCTTCCGAAGGAGCCCGTCACTCACCATGAGCGGACAGCTGACATTATACAGCTCGTACCGCCCCATGCCCAGCTTCTCCATCGCCTGCTTTTCCCTGCTTTCAAAAGCGCCGCCCAACACCTCCCTGTACCGCACAAACTCCCGCGGCGCTTCTTCACCATGGACATAGCATCCATATACATTCAGCGGCGTCCATGCAAAGCAGTTTTCCAAAAGTCCGCTGCCAGACAGCCGCTCCACATCCTCCGCAGGCAGTCCGTCTGCTGCGTCCCTTTCATCAGCCAATGCATAAGGGTCATACCTGTCCCGGCATTCCACCGCGCAGTCAATCCCGTCCCTGCGCATATCAAGGCCAAGCTGCGTTTCAAAGATCCTGCCCTGCGCAAGGATCTGCGGATTTGAATACGCGCCTTTTCCGTCCGTTGAAAAAAACATCATGGCCGCACAGCCGACCACAAGCGCAAGCGACAAAGACACGACCTGCAGAAACCGGAGCAGCGGCTGGCCAAACACCTTCCCAATCCCGCCGGAAAAGCTCTTTACAGGCGCTGCTTTCTTCCCCGCCATCCGTCCCGCATGGAACAGCAGACGCTTTAAAAACACGACCGGCGCAAAGAACGCGGCAGCCGACGCAGCGACGGTAAACAGAACCGCCATCAGGCAGGGCGGGTATGTAACCTGCCGGATTCCCCACTCCGCTTCCCAGGCCCGGCAAAGCTCCAGCCCGAAAAACCTGTGCTGTATCTGCAGGAAAATTTCATAAATGCCGCAACCGGAAAGGAAGCCAGCCGCCAGCCCGGCGACGGTAAACAGCCCCCACTCCGCAGCCAGCATTCTCCGCAGCCGACGCAGGGAATATCCCGCCCGGCACATGATCCGCATAGAGGAAAGCCTGCCCGGCATAACCGTAAGAACAGAACAGGCCAGGGCAAACGCCATCACAGCGGCTGCGGCAAAACAGGCATATCGGTAAAAAACACTTTTTCCGCTCTTTGGCGTCCCTCCATAATTTTCCCCAAGGTTTATGACTCTGGTAAAATAACTGCTGTCATATGCGCCTACCCGCGCGCCATTTTCCGCCTTCGCCATATATTTTCCATATAAAGCATCCCATTCCTCTATCTCCTGTTCCGACAGCGACGCCATATGGCTCCCGCCCTTCACGCGGAACATGACGTCCAGGACAGCTCCGCTCAAATCCATATCCTCAGGCGCCAGCAGAATGACCGGTTCATACAGCCTGTAAATGCCGTCCGAAGGAAACGTCTCCCATCCGTCGCGCGTCCCGTCGTCCCTGAAGATTCCCGTCAGCGCAAACACCCTTGCGCCGACAGCATGGCGTTCCCCGTCACTGTCTGTTTCATATTCCGTCAGAGTAATCGTATCCCCGACTCCGGCGTCAATCCCCATATTGGACAGCGCCAGTTCCGAAACCGCCGTCTCGCCCGGCCTTTCCGGAAATGCCCCCTCCTTTAACTTTATGCCGGACAATTCATACGCCGTCCCGTCCATATAGGCGCCATAAGTATAATATGCCGCTTCGTTTCCGAGACAGCTGCGGGACGTATAAAGCCGGCCGCTCTGTGTGACGGACGGCTCGGACGCAAGGGCGGCCGCATCTTCCGCCGCCATCCCCATAAAGGCCGCATTATATGCGCCGGCCCCGCCTGTCCGGCCATAAGCGGGCGCGTCATAAAATCCCGATGAATAAAAATTATCAAAATAGATTCTCCGCAGCTCCGTACGGAGCATACCAAACGATACTATGACAAACGTCATCATCAGCAGATATGTCAGCAGGATTGCCGCCGCCTTGCGCCGGTGCATTTTCCAGTAGCTGAAAATCAGGAACAGGTCATATTTCATCTGCATCATCTCCCCTCTTTCAAAAAACAGCCCTGTGAAAAGCGCATCTCATCTGGCTGCCCGTCACTGCAGGCTGTCCGCAACGATCTCCCCGTCCTCAATCCTTACGATCCGGTCGGCGGATTCCGCGATCTTTCTGTCATGCGTCACCATGATGACCGTCTGCCCATATTGGCGCCTCAGCCCCTCCAACAGCTCCAGCACATCATGCCCGGACTTTGAATCCAGATTCCCCGTCGGCTCATCGCAAAGTATCACCTCCGGCTTATTGATCAGGGCGCGCGCGATCGCCGCCCTCTGCTGCTGCCCGCCGGACAGCTGCACCGGGTAATGATTCAGCCTGTCCGCAATCCCAAGCGTGTCCGTAACCTGCCTGTAATAATCCATATCCGGCTTCTCCCCGCCAATCCGCACAGGCATCAGGATATTTTCCTCCGCCGTCAGCTCCGGGATCAGGTTAAAAAACTGAAACACAAATCCAATGCTCTTCCGCCTGAACTCCGCCAGCCTCTTATCCGGCAGCTTTAAGATATCCGTCCCGTCCATGCCATAGAGGATCTGGCCGCTGTCAGCCGCCATCAGCCCGCCCATCAGGTTTAAAAGCGTAGACTTCCCACTGCCGGAAGCGCCGATGACCGCCGCAAACTCCCCACACGCAAAGGAAACATCCACGTCCCTCAATGCGTATACAGCCGTTTCCCCCTTCCCATACGTTTTGCTCAGTCCCTTAACCGTAACCATCCGCTCCATCCGCCTTCACGTCCTTTCTCCTGCCTTCCATTCCCGCAGCTTAATAATAAACCGTAAATGTGCCCTCGGTTTTTACAAAATGCGCATCCAGGTTAATGCTGATCCTGTAAGTGACCGTATCGCCTTTTTTGCAGCCGATCACGACCTGCTTTTCCGTATTGCGGTACTCGCTGTGCGCCGGGATAATATAGCTGTCATACGCTTCACCGTTTACCTCCACCTTCACAACGGCCTCTCCAACCGTACAATAAGAATAAGAGAGCATGACCGAATCCCCCGAGGCCGTAACCTCCCCGGTCTGGGGCTTTAAAACATCCAGCTCGCCCCGCCGGAAAGAAACCTCCGTATGGTTTGCATACCTGTCTGCCGGATCCGGCTTATGGGCCACAAGGTAAACAGCCGCGCCCAGTCCCGCCGCAAGCAAAAGAGCGGCGATAAATAATAATCTTTTTTTCGTCATATCACGTCCTCCTCCATCTAAAAAACAGCCGTATGAAAAACCATGTTTCCATACGGCCGCTTATCCGCCGGTCATTTCTGTCCATACCGTACTTATACATAGATCAAATCGATTTGATACTGACACCATAACATACCGGTATCCAAACGTCAATGGTATAATTACAATATTTTCAAAAATGTAAATATTTTATTTGCCCGTAATATTCCCGCACTCAATAATAAATGGTAAACGACCCGTCCGCCCGGACATAATGCGCCAGATCCGGCAGCGCCGTATACGTAACCGTATCGCCCACACTGCAATGAACCGTATGGACGATCTCCCCCGCGGCGGTTCCGTCAGGCGGGATCACATAATCCTCGTAATGCCTGCCGTTGACCCATACTTTTATGACTGCAGAGCCAACCCGGCAGCAGCGGCAGGAGATTTTTACCGGCGCATGGGCTGCAAGGACATTCCCGGACGTTCCGAGCATTTCCGTAATGCGGCCTGCCGCATGAATCTCCCCGCCCGCCGCGCACTTCCCTTTGATAAACAGCACATAATCAGACGCCCGGTCCGCCCGGAAAGTATGGGCGCAGCTCCCGTTTTCAGAATCCACGCAGTCGGCGTCCCCGTCCAGATCCATGAAACCGACGGAAAACGCATCGCCCGCGCTGCCGGAACGGATATTTACCGTTACCATATCCCCCTCCTTCAGCGAGACGCCCCAAAGCCTCTTTTCTTCTTTTTCCCTTATGGCGGCGTCAATAGCAATCCCGTCTTCGACTGCTGACGGGACATTCAATGTCCGCAGCGGATTCACATCCCCCACCCGCACATGCGCGGTATACGCTTCATATTCTTTCATTTCCTCCCGGAACATCGTTTCCTCTTCAGCGATTTCCGAAATCCGGCCCGCGACAGCCGCAACCCCCTGCGATGCCGCATAGGCAGCCGCCGGGCATAATGCCATAAAAAATACCGCGCTAAATGCCGCCGCAGCCCTTGCGACCTTCCGCTTCCCCCGCATGATATGCACCATGCGTTTTTTCATCTCGGCCTCATTTCTGCCTGCAAACGCGCTCCCGCAGGCAGTCCCCCGCCGCGTATCCAGCATGGAAAGCACCAGTTCCGCGTAACGATAGCGCGCATCCGTATCCGCGCCCTTTAATGCCTCCTCATCACACGCCATCTCACTGTAACGGAAAAAATCACGCGCAAAAAGAGAAACGACCGGATTAAACCAATGCAGCCCGCGCAGCAGCATCAAAAACAGCCGGCAGATCAGATCGCCCCTTTTACAATGTATATACTCATGCTTTAAAATACTGTAGAGCGCATCTTCGTCCAAAACAGTTTCCGGAAAATAAATCGCCGGACGCAGGATCCCCGCGGAAAACGGCGTAGTGATCACGCCGCTTTTATAAATACAGATCTTCCTGCCGCATCCTGTTTCCTGCATGGCTTTCCGCCGAAGCCTGTCCACCGGCTCCGCGTCCCATTCCACAGAGCGTCTTCTGATCGCCCGCAGCGTATGCCATTCACGCGCCAGCCGCCAGAAAAACGCAGCCGCAAACCCTGCCAGCCATACGCCGAATATACAGACTCTTGCAACGTTCAGCTTATGGTTCGACAGCATCATGATGCCAAAATGATCCGTAAACCCGACCGCTTCCATGCCACGCGACGGCGTCAGGATCCCCCACTCCACATTCGTCTGGACTGCCACGATCGCGGCAACCATGACAATCACAGGCAGCAGGTAAAACAGCAATACCGCCCGCATCAGGCTGTAATGGCATCTCACCTCATAACGGTCGCTAAAAAGGCCGACAAAAATATCCAGCAGAAGGAACAAAACGCTCCCCGCCGCAGAAACGGCCAATAATATGACCAGCGTAAAATTAACCGCATATAAAAACAGATCATTCATCTTCTTTCAACTCCTTCAAAAGCTGCCTTACCCGCTCCTCTTCGTCCGGAGTCAATGCCGTCCTGCCGCAGAATGCCGCGACCATGCCCTCAAAGGAAGATATCCCAAATTCTTTTTCCAGCTTTTCCCTGAAAAACGCCTGCGTATACGCTTCCTTTGTTATCTTTGGAAAATAGGTAAAATGCTTGCCCCTGCGCGCGACCGTTACCAGCCCCTTTTCCGCGATCCGGTGAAGGATGGTCGATTTCGTCCCCAGCGCCTGGCCAAACATTGCATAAATCTCCTCACTTTGGATTCCCTCCGGATGCGCCCAGATTACCTCCATAAATTCCAGCTCCTTATTGGAAAGCTTCTTTATGCCCAATGGCTCCAATGTCTTTTGCGGCGTTTTCATAGGTTTTCGTCTCCATTTCTTTATGATTATTATTTTCAATACCCTCTTAACAGGGTATAATTCAGATCATATTCCATAGCCGTATCCTCGATGTATTTCTTTGCTTTTTCATAATCTTCCTTATTTTCCAACTTTAAATAGGCAAAATTTTTTGCCAGCCAAAAATTGATTTCAAATATATGGTCATAATACGAATTATTTTCAATATCCAACTCTTCAAAAAATGGCAGAACCATAAACTTATCCATGTCAAACGCAAGGGAATCATCCAGTTCCATTCTCTCCCCGTTCTCCAAAAAACCTGTAACAATCCCCTTCCATTTTTTTTCGAGATAAATAAATTCTATCTGATCCCCAATTTTATAATATTCTTTAAAACCACTCCCAAGAATCAGGGAAATGGCATTTCCATTCTGCCTGAAATCATTGTTTTGAAATATTGCTCTGTGAAACAACTCTGATTGACTCTCTTTTGTCACCTGCAAAGCATCTACGGGCGTAATCTCTATCCGGTCGCCTTCAAATTCCACATTCTGGTTTTTCAAATCTTTATGTCCATATCCATTTACAAGATTGTCCGGTTTATCCCAGTGACCGATTATTTCAATGGGCATTGTATTCATCCCTATAAATTGATACGCATGACTGTTTTCCAACGCGCCATTATAAAGCTGAAGATTTTCGACAAAATCTTCTCTGCTGTATATTTCGTTTAATTCTTTCTCCGTAAATCGACGGGTATCATATTCGTCTACAACCTGATAATATCTTTTATCAAAATCTTCTCTTTTCTTTGCTTCTATGGCAACGCTTGCCACTGCAGCTAAAATTACAAATAATGTCACAAATATAAAATACCGTTTCCTGTTTTTAATCTCCCTCATAAAAGCAAAATCCCTCCTTAATACAATGACAGCCTGACATGTAACCATATGCTATCCGCAGTTCCAGCCAACACTATTTTAACTATTTTTTTAATTATATTTTTCATTAATAATCTCCTTTTTTATAATTTACAGTATATTTTTTCCTCATAAAACACCTCTTAGAATTATACGCTCTCACATGCATATATCTATAAACACAGTTTGTTTATGAATCGATCTTTTGTCATTTGAAGCTTCATCTGTCAAATTTTCTTATCTATACTGTAGTTATACACTAACACAATCATCGTTCAATGTCAATAGTATAATTACATTTATTAAATAAATATAATTGCATAGAAACATGCTGTTGAAAAGATCATCAGACATTTGACAGACCGATGATACTGATTTCTGACTACCTGACGCGTTCCACAAATTCAGGCGCCACAATCGAACCGGCGACATAAATCCCCCTGCTGCCAACCGGATGTCTCCCTTCTATGAATACTATATAATCCGAAGTTCGATCCACCCGAAACGTATAAAGACAGGCTCCATTTTCTGACTCTGCCCGGCGGACAGATTTCCCATAAAAATCCTTTAACCCAACGGAAAAGACATCTTCCTTTCTGTCAGACGCAATCCGTATGGTTATCGTATCGCCCTTTTTTAACAGCGCCCTCCAGATTTCTCTTTTTTCTGTTGCCCGGCCAATTTCAGCCGAAAGCGGCTTCTTATCCATTTCCGTCCACTCTAAATCGAAATACTCCTCCATTTTCTCCCATGTCGAAACCTCGGTCTCTGCCATCTCTGATACATACCTGCCAACGGCAGCAACCCCCTGTGACGCAGCATAAACGGTTACCGGGCACAGCGCCGAAAAAAAGATTGCGCCGGATACTGCTGCCGCCCTTGTAAGATCCTGTTTTCCCCGCATGATATGCACCATGCGCTTTTTCATCTCCCTCTCATTTCTGCTGGCAAACTCCGTTCTGCAGACCGCCTGTATATGTCCGGCTTCTGCCGCTGCCATAGAAAGCGTCAGCCCTGCATAGCAGAAGCGCTCCTCTGTGTCCGCATATTCCAGCGCCGCCTCATCACATGCCAGCTCACTGTAAAGGATAAAATCCCGCTCAAAAAAAGCAAAAAGCGGATTGTACCATTGCATCCCCCGAAGCAGCATGAAAAGCAGCCGATATACGATATCACCCCTTTTACAGTGAATGATCTCATGCTTTAAAATCCTGTAAATGTCAGCTTCCTTTAACTCCGCTTCCGGAAAATAAATCCTCGGACGGTAAATTCCTGCGGAAAATGGCGTTTTTATCATGTTGCTCCGGTAAATCCACACACGCCTGCCCATACCGGACTCCCGCGCGAGCGTCCTGCGCAGCCTTTCCACCGGCTCTGCATCCCACACCACAGCACAGCCCATAATCCTCCTTAACGCGCGTTTTTCATGCGCCAGCCGGCAAAAAAACGTCACAGCAAAGCCCGTCAGCCAGATAGCAAATATGCCCACCCTGACAAGATTCAGCTTATGGTTTTCAATCATCATAATGCCAAAATAATCCGCAAAACTCACTGCCTCCACACCGTATCCCGTATCTAAAAGCCCCCATTCCACATTCGTCTCTACCATCACAACTGTTCCTGCCAGAACAACTGCGGGCATCAGGCAAAACAGAACCGCCGCACGCATCAGGTTGTAATGATGCCGAACCTTATAACAGCTGCCGAGGAAAAACGCTGACAGCCTGAGCAGAAAAAACAATGCGCTTCCCGCCACAGAGACAGTCAGCGCTACGGTCAGCACATAATTAACCGCGTATAAAAATAAATCCTTCATTTTCTTTCCCCCAACGCTCCGTTTTATTTATCATTTTGGATTTATTTGAAAAATTGCCTTTTAGGCAAAGAGTCATACATCATCCCGTAACTCCTTCAAAAGCTGCCTTACCCGCTCCTCTTCATCCGGAGTCAATGCCGTCCTGCCACAGAATGCCGCGACCATGCCCTCAAAGGAAGATATCCCAAATTCTTTTTCCAGCTTTTCCCTGAAAAACGCCTGCGTATACGCTTCCTTTGTTATCTTTGGAAAATAGGTAAAATGCTTGCCCGTGCGCGCGACCGTTACCAGCCCCTTTTCCGCGATCCGGTGAAGGATAGTCGATTTCGTCCCCAGCGCCTGGCCAAACATCGCATAAATCTCCTCGCTTTGGATTCCCTCCGGGTGCGCCCAGATTACCTCCATAAATTCCAGTTCCTTATTGGAAAGCTTCTTTATGCCCAATGGCTCTAATGTCTTTTGCGGCGTTTTCATAGGTTTTTGTCTCCATTTCTTTATGATTGTTTCCTGCTGATCCTGCATTCCCGGCAATACGTCTTTCTATTAATGTAACATCTGCTATTGGCGCTGTCAACAGTTTCATTACATTTATTTCAATAATGTAATAATGTTTTTCAGTCTGCAGTTTTTTATCCGTATACGCCTCCTTTATTTGATAGTTCATTATAGCATTAGCCCCCTAATTCTTTTTATTTTGCCTATAGTCCCCTATTGATAAATATGGTATTATCCCGTTTTCAACAGTTGCGTAATAGCAAGAGGCGCCAAACCGCGTAGTTATGCGGTTTGACGCCTCTTTGGACTTTTTCAGTGTCCAGCATATACATGATAACGTTTCCCTTTCCGTCAGTATCTCATCCATCCTTCTGCCTTATGTTTTCATAATGTAAACTACAAATCCGCCAGATACCCAAAATCATCCTCCGACAGCACTTTCCCGTATTTTGAAAAATTCAGCTTCACCGCTTCCTTGATATGCCGGTTCGCCAGCCGTTCCTTTTGCGCCGCCGCCATGAACGCCGCATTCGTCAGGATTTCCTTAATGCTGCTCCCCGACAGTTCAAAACGCTCCGCATAAAATTCAAAATCCAGCTCCTCCCCGCATGGCACATCCTCCGGCAGGATCGTCCGCCAGAGCTTTAGGCGGACTTCCGGCGTCGGGAAAGAAAAATTCACCATAAATTTAATCCGCCGCTTAAACGCATCGTCGATATTATTCACATAATTCGTCGCAAGGATCGCGATCCCCTCGTAGTCCTCCAGTTTCTGCAGCAAATGCGCCGTCTCCGCATTCGCATTCCGGTCATGCGCGTCCCTGACCTCGAGCCGCTTTGCAAAAAGCGAGTCCGCCTCGTCAAAAAACAAAAGCGCGTTCATATTTTTCGCCTTCCGGAATAATTCTGAAATATTTTTTTCCGTCTCGCCAATGTACTTGCTCACCATCTGCGACAAATCCACGCGGTAAAGATCCAGCCCAAGCTCGTTTGCCATCACCTGCACCGCCATCGTCTTGCCCGTACCGGGCGCGCCGTAAAAGAGCGCGCAGATCCCGCGCCCATAGGCAGTCTTTTTATAAAATCCCCATTCCTCGCCTACAATATTGCGGTATTTTAACTGGTCGCAGATCAGCTGCATCCGGCGCTTTTGCTCCGCGTCCACAACCAAATCGTCCCACGTATAAACCGAAGGGATATACGCGGCAAAACGGCCCAGCTGTTCCGGCGACTGCTGCCGCACCGCCTGCCGTATGTGCGTCCTGCCAATCCGCGCCGCCCGCTCCTGCAGACGGATAAAATCCGCCGTCCGCAAAGCCTCCTGTATGCCCCTTGCGGACAGCAGATACTGGTTTGCGCATAAAGCCACATCCACCGATGCTTCCAATCCATACGGCTCTGAAAACGCCCGCCACAAAACCACCCGCTCCCCTGCGGAAAACAGCGGCTGCTCCACGCAGAACAAATGCAGCGGATACTGCAGCAGATACTGGCATTTTTCCTGTGACATCCATACAAAAAAAGAGAGTTTGCGCGCCAAAAGTTCCAGGAGATAAGACAACGCCTGCGGAAACCGCGCCGTCTCTTCTCCGGTCGGCTCCCCGCGGCTCTTCCCGTCCACAAAACAAAGGACCGCATGGAGCAGAATGCTCTCCTGCAGCAGAC
>CANQQG010000080.1 GCA_947625875.1 uncultured Lachnospiraceae bacterium | reverse complement strand
GAAGCGCTCCTGAAAGCGGAGGCAGATTTTAACCTTTGGATGGATGTCTACCCAGAGTCAGAGCCTTGGAGACAGCGTCTCGATCTTCAAAAGACGCATGATGAGTTTATGGATAGGATTGGGTTGAATCCGAAAAACTAATGTTTTAGAATATTAAAAAATGGAGAATTTATGACTAGAAAAGAACTAAATTTGAGAGAAACGGCTGTGGTTTATGCTTACTTAAAAAATAATATCAGTACCGCACTTGACTGTATTATGGAACTTAGAGACCGAAATACAGACAAAAAATTATATAGATTTCGTCCTCCTAAAATGTACGAAATTGATGCTATTCAAAAAGAAAAAATTTATCTTTGCCGACCATCACAATATACAGACTCTGATGATTGTAAAATAGAATATGATATTCCCGACTTATATGAATATTATCTTCGCAATATAAAATATCCAAAGCATAAAAACGATTTATGTTTTATAGATGACCATGCTATGAAACAACTCATTAAAAAAATAGAAGCTAATTCCGATTTTCAACAGGTTAGTGAGCGCATGAGAAATGAATGTTTAGTGGCTTGTATCTCAGGTACTTTCAACACATATATGTGGGAACACTATGCGCAAAATAATGAAGGTATATGCCTTGAATATGATATGGACAATATAATAACAAATACTAAATTTCCTTTGCGTTTTCTCCCCATACGATATGTTGAAAGTAGGCAAAAAACAGACGATATTAAATTTAATTCTCTTGATTTCAATAATACAGATGCCGCATATAAAAATGCGGCAAAAAAATACATGGCATCATGCCTCACCAAAAACAAAATACCATATGCCCAAGAACATGAATGGCGACTGATATATGATCACTGTTCACTCGACAATGGCAAAGAAGGACTCTTATTTGATTTTATATTACCTTCAAAGATTATCTTAGGGAAGAATATTTTCAATAATCCTAATTTTGCCAATTCCATTATAGAATGTGCTAAAAATAAAGGAATACCTATCGAAAATCAGTAAAATAAATTTTTGTACCCAAATCGTACCCACCGCCAATTTCAAAATCCCCGCAAGCCTTGAAAAATCAAGGCTCGTGGGGATTTACCCTCTCACTCGAACTCGGCGTGTTCTTTGTTGATATTAACTGCATTTGTTTAAGTTTCATGCAGATACACGCCCGTTTTTACTTCCATTACACCATTTATTATGGCTTGCTGATTTTCTGTTGCCAAAATGTTGCCACGCATTTATTATAGCAAATCCCGGAAAATTAGCAACCTGTTTTTGAAATGTTACGCAGTAAAAACCCTTTTTTTGAATTATGGCATAATATACCACCTGTGCTATTATTACTTTCAGAAGTCCTCATAAAATAAGGCTTTCAAAAGGGCTAAAGCGTAACAAATCATTAGCTAAACACTGATTTTCCCTTAATTACCCTTAATTACATGGTGCTAGCACCATGTCTATCTAATCATTTAAGGGAAAACTGAAATTTTATTTTAATTGCTCCTCCATGCTACAACGATACAGCTTTGCGAAATATTCATTAGTATTCATTAGTTCATCAAATGTGCCTTGCCCTACAATTTCGCCATCTCTAAACACCAAAATGCGGTCAAAATTCTGTATGTTTGTAAACCGATGAACAATCGCTAGGACTGTTATATCTGACAAATAATCCAGTATTCGTTTCATAACAACACCCTCTGTCAAATTATCCAACGCCGACGTTGCTTCGTCAAAAATGACAATATCCGAGTTCTCAAACCAAATACGTGACAATGCAAGGCGTTGCCGTTCTCCACCAGAAAGCGAAGATGCTTTTTCCCCAATTTGCGTATCTATTCCGTTTGGTAATTCATCAACTAAAGATAAAAGTTCTACCTGTTCTAATGCTTTTCTGATTTCCGTATCTGGAATATCTCTGTCAAATACAATATTCTCTTTTACCGTACCATCAAAAACCGGTGCTTCCTGTGACAAGTAAGTCATTCTTCTGTACAGAGCCTCTAACGATATATGGGCAAGACTCTCTCCGCTTAGCAGAATTTCACCTTCATCGTATTTTAGCAGACCTATAAGTAGCTTTATAACAGTTGATTTTCCAGAACCCGTTTCACCCACAAGGGCTACTTTATCGCCTGATTTTATTTCAAATGAGATACTATTCAATATCTGCCTTTCTCCATACCAAAACGACAACTTCCTAACGGATATTTCCCCCGAAAAAGTTTGAGGAATAATCCCACCATCAAGCTGCTTATCATCCTGCATATCCAAAAACTCTCCATACCTAGAGAAAGCAGCCCTATTTAATTTATATTGCACATAAATTACATTAAAAATCGCAATCGGCGTATAGGCATTGTCAATCAATGTTATCAAAGCAACAACCGAGCCAACAGATAAACTTTTTGTCTGCCATGCGTACACTAAAACTGCAATATCCAGACAAGCAACAAGAAGCGCAAAAATCGTAAAAAAGGCTTCGTGAATCATATTCATTTTGACTTTGGTATCGACAATTTCTTTCTTTGCCCCTTGAGCTTTTCGTAACTCATTCGGGAACTGATGCGCCATTCGGAATACCACCATTTCCATAAAGCCACGCACCAAAAAGCGGTTTAACTCCTCCTCATTATTTAAAATCCGTTCCTTCATCTGATATAGAAATTTTAGAAGAATATTGGTTACAAAGAAAACGACAATATAGCCTGACAGCAAAACAATCGTTATTCTTTTATCAATTTTCCAAATAAACAAAATACTAAATAGAACTGTCGGAAATAAATTCCTGATTACTGCGAACCAAAAATCAAATACAACGCCTTTTCCTGCGTCTGCTCCGTTTTCAATCCGTTGCACTAGCTTTCCCGTTCCGAGTTTTTGATATTCCTGATAGCTTATCCTGCTGATTTTTTCAAGTCCCAACAATTTAAAATCAAGGAAAATACCATGTTCCAATTTTTTAGCCGGATATTCATCTACATAATTCATGAGATAACCGATAAAAAGAATACTTCCATAAATCAAAACATTATGAAACGTAAGTGTATGTTCAGCCAGTGCATCAATGACTTTCTGGAAAAAATCCGCCTTAAAATTTACCATAAAAGCATTGAATAAGCCAATTATGAGGTATGCAAATACCAATCCTTTGTTTCTGCTTACAATTTGTTTTATATAGCGCATAACTGTACTCCTTTTCTTATCTTTATTTTTTTCATAAGAGATAACCAGTACAGTTGTGACTGCTAGCAAGTTAATATTTCCTCAGCACAATCTGCTAACAGTTTCTCTCAACTGTACTGAGTAGTTAATTCGTTTTTTCATCTTTAACCTCCACAAATATCCAGTCTGTTTATATCTTGTTTCAACAGACCAATTTTGTTGTTACGATACAATTATATCGCTCATACCCTCTATTTTCAACCATAAAATACAGGACACAGCAACCGCTATGCCCTATATTTCTTATCGTTCCAACGATTTTTCAATCTTCCATTTCTGCCCTTTTAAGTCATTCTGCTTCTCATACAGATTATTACGCTCCTTGCAAAGTTCTTTCATGCGCTCCAACCGTTCCCTCACTCCCTCCCGGCACTCCGGCTCTATCTGTTTGTATTCCCCCGTCAGATTACGAATTGTATTGTTATTCGTTTTTATCTGTTCCGACACACATACCCAGTCGATCAGATTACGGACTTCCATATCCACATCATATAAATCTGTTTCCGTCAAAATTTTCGCACACAGCCGTACCATTACTTTCTTTTCCATATCCGTCATATTCTATCAATCCCCTTTCCTATCTGCTCATTTCAAAGCTACGCTTCAAGCGTTTGTCTGCCCTCTCCGCTTGCTCTAATGCCTTTGACTGCTCTATTACCGATTGCACCTGTTCTCTGCCGAAATAACACTCCAAACGCCCCAAATCAGACACCTTTTCCTGCAATCGATCTATGGTGTTGCTCTGTTCCATGACCTTATCTGTCAGGCGGCTAATCTGCTCCTGCTGTTTGCCAACTTTAGCGGTCAGCTTCTTGCCCTGCTCCGTAAGCTGCACGCACTTGATTGTCAGATTTTTTACTATCTCTTTCAACTTCTCCACAAGCGGTAAAGCCTTTTTATCCCGGTATGCCTTTGCGCTCATCAATGCCCCCGGCTCTGCTAACTGCCATTTGACATCTTCATCATAAGCGTGAATATTGCGCTCCATGACTTCCTTTGACTGCACCATTTTGTTAATTTCCTGCTGTAATCTTTTCTGCTGTTCTGCCAGTTTCGTATTGTCAGACAACAACTTTTCTTTATCCTCTGCCAGTGTTTCCGTCTGCTCTTTCAGTAAGTCATTTGTTGCGGAAAGTTCGGACACTTCCTGCCGGATTGCTTCGCCCTCTCTGCGTATCTGCTCCGTTTCCCGTTCTACTCTTATCTGCTGATAAAGAATATCCGATAATTCTTCCTTACTGCCCGAAATTGTCTGTTCCAGTTCCGCAACCTCTTTTGCCCGTTCCTGCTTTTCAAAATCCAGTACGGACAAATGCTTGTTATGCGTTCCTAGCTGTTTCCACTGTATGCCATGCCGCCCCATGACTTTTGAAAGTTCCTGCTTCTCCGATTCTATCCACTGATTCCATTCTGTCATTCCTCTTGTGCCGCCCTTGAATCCCTGTTCTGACAATGCACCTTTAAGAGAAACTCTGGTATCAAGTCCACGCTTACTGTTACAGATAAAAGGAACAAAATCAATGTGAATATGCGGTGTCTGCTCGTCCATGTGCAAATGGCTTGAAAACACATGGAGATTAGGATTTCTTTTCTGAAACTGCTCCATGAACTCACATAAAATATCTTTCGCCAACTGCCCCTCACTGCTCTGCACGTTCATATCATCTTTGTTGCCGATTTGAAAAATAACCTCATAAAACAATTTTTCCTGCTTTCCCCGGCGTATCTTCTCATAGTAATCGTCAATCTTTCGGTCACTCCGTTTCTGCTTTGCGTTGTAACGTTCCAGTGCTTCATCAAAAAGAGTGTGATAGACTTCTTTTATATCCGAGTGGCAGAACTCCACGTTATCCCGGCTTCGTTCCTTATCCACATTTTTAGCTGTAAAGGCTCTTGTATTGTGATTGACAGAACCCTTTCCCATCATGCCGCTAATCGTCCTTTCCAATAGGTATATCCTCCACATTCTATATATTTGTGTTGCTAACTTTACTGCGCCGACAGGCGCAAGGCTTTGTTACTTTCCCGAAAGTAACGCAAAAGCACTTTCGACACGCTCCGCTTTATCAAAAGTGCCTTTGCGCCCTGCCGGGGGCTTACCGTCCTAACGGACGGGCGGCTTTCAGCCGCTTTATTGTCCCCCATGCGTCGGTTTGCGTCGATAGCGTCGATATTTTCTATACCGCCCCGCTGTCTAAAATACCGTCGCAACCGACGCATATCGTCGCACTTTACTCTTTCGGCTCTAACCTTTTCAGAATGATTTTTCTCTCATGTCCTCTCTTATTGTCATAGAAAATGCCATAGTCATTAAGCAACTGACTGTTTACCACATTCAATTTTCTTGAAAGCACATTCGCCGATAACTGCATATCCGGCAACTGTTTCAAAAGTTCGGTTGCTGTTCCCTCCCACTCCTGCCTATCCTCTGTCAAAAATTCGTTAATAGCTTCAAGAAGTGGATTCGGTAGCTGTTTCCAAAGTTCCGTTTCCGCTTTCTGAAATTTCCAGATACACCGTTCTCTGTCAAACTCGATTGTCAGTTCCTGATCGGGCTGGTCACGCCCCACAATATCCATGACTGCCGTATTGTCAGTACGCTTTTTCTTGTGCATAATAAACGCCCCGTCTGCCGCACCAAGCAGACCGTTTGTGCCAGAAATCATATCAAAGCTGTCCTCGGATTCCAGTTTGCGGGTATGATGAACCACCAACAAGCAGACACCATATTTATCACTGAATGATTTCAGTTTCGTCACAATATCATAGTCACTGGAATAGCTGTATCTGTCCCCGCCGACTTCACGCACCTTTTGGAGCGTGTCAATGATAATCAGCCTTGCGTCCTTATGCTCTTTAAGAAACCCCTCTAATTCTCCGTCTAGTCCCTCATTCAACGTCTTTGCCTGTGTTGCAAAAAATAAATTGTCTGCACACTCCACGCCAAACATGACGGACAACCGCCGTTGCAGTCTTGCATAATCATCTTCCAGCGCAAGATACAGTACCGTCCCTTTTCGGACTGGATAATTCCATAACGGAAGCCCCATAGCCACATGATAGGCAAGCTGCCCCATAAAGAACGATTTCCCCACTTTCGGCGCACCCACAAAGAGGTATGTGCCGCCATACAGAAAACCGTCCACAACAGGCGTTCTCGGCGGGTAGAGCGTATCATATAATTCTGTCATGGAAACCGTTTGAAGCCCACCACCCCGCCCGGATTTCTCCGGGCAGTCTGCGTCAGTTCTGTTGTTTTTAGTGGCTTGCAGATTGATTTGTGCTGTTTCATTTGCTATAATTTCAGTGTGATTTTTCATAATCGGCTGTTCCCCATCTGCGCCAACAGATGATACGGGAGCAGTCGTTTTCTTTTTTTCCGTCATTCATCAATCCTCCCTGTTTTCCGTAGGAAAATGCGAGCTGCTCTCAGCGAGCAGAGGATTTTCCCTTCTCAGTCCGTCCAGTGTGATTGCAATTACCTGTAACGTGTAGAGCAGTTCGTCATTGTCCGGGCTTACGCTTTCCAGACGCTTCAATTCCTCATGGATTGCTGCCATCTGATTTTTCAATGCTTTATACACTCTCGGATTGCCCTGCACCACAACGTCCCGGCATAAGAGCCGCCTTGTGATGTAGTCCTGCTTTGTCAGCCCCGACAATGCCACCAAATCATTCAATAACTTTGCTTCTTCGTCCGACACCCGGAACGCCACCGTATGATTGCGCCATCTTCCCTTGTAATCCAATGATTTTTCCATTTTCTCTAATCCTCCTTGTTTTCCGTAGGAAAATGCGACTGCCCTTGCAGGAGCAGAGGATTTTCCTCCTTTGCCATTCTCTCCATTTCCAGTTTTTCCGCCATTTCCGTCTGTATCGTAGGGAACAGATGAGCATAACGGTAGGTTATCTTTTCCGCTTCATGCCCCATGCGCTCCCCAATCGCCAGTACTGAAAATCCCATGTTGATTAAAAGCGAAACCGCACTGTGGCGTAGGTCATGCACCCTTATTTTCTTTACCCCCGCTTGTTTCGCCCCTCGCTCCATCTCGTGATTGAGATAGGATTTTGTGACTGAAAACAACCTCTCGTCCGGCTTAATGTCATAGAGCATATGAATGTACTCCTGCATTTCCTCACAGAGAAATGTCGGCATTTTGATTGTGCGGTTGCTCTTTTTCGTCTTAGGGCTTGTGATAATATCCCGACCTTTTGAACGGTGGAACGTCTTGTTTATCGTGACCGTCTGCTTTTCAAAATCGAAATCGGCGGGCGTTAGGGCAAGCAGTTCGCCGGAACGGATGCCGCACCAGTAGAGCATTTCAAACGCATAATAGGAACGGGGCTTATCCATCATGGCTTCGGAGAATTTCAGATATTCTTCTTTCGTCCAGAAGTCCATTTCCTTGACGGCTTCGCTCCCAATCGTCCCCGCCCGCCTTGCCGGATTGTAGGGCAGGTTGTAAAAGTTTACCGCATGGTTGAATATTGCTGTAAGCTGTGCGTGTATTGTCCTTAAATAATCCGCTGAATATGGCTTGCCTTTTTCGTCCCGGTACGCCATTAACTCATTCTGCCACGCTATCACGTCTTTCGCTTCAATTTCTGCGATTTTGCGGTTTTCAAAGTACGGTAAAATCTTTGTCCGTATCACATGGCTTTTGGACTCCCAAGTGCTTTCCTTGACACGCTGTTTCTTGTCGGCTTCGTACACTTCAAAAAAACTGCCGAAAGTCATATCCAGTTTTGCGCCCTGTTTGAGCATGGCTTCATGTTCCCAAGCCTGCGCCTCCCTCTTTGTCGCAAAACCTCTCTTTTGTGTCTGTTTCCTTTCCCCTTTCCAGTTGGTAAAGCGGTAGATAACCCGCCACGTCCCCGTAGCATTGTCTTTGTATACAGCCATCTAAATCATCTCCTTTCTATTCGCTGTAACAAACCTTTTTATGAAAAAATGTAGCGTTCACACGCCCTGCCACCGTCAGATAGCCCTGCTTCTGCATTTCTGCGTTCAGTTCCCTCACAATCTGGTAGGCTTTTGACTTTGACACACGCAATTCCGCCGCCACTTCTTCCACCGTCATAAATGATTTTTCTGCCATTCAGATATCCTCTCCTTTCCAAATCTAACTCTTTTTGTTTAAGTTATGTTGATATAATACTAAATAAATTCCGTTAAGTCAAGTGGCTTTCAGAAAAATCTTAACTTTTTTTATTTAAGTTATTCTTGCTATTTCTATTGCACCATGTTATACTAACTTCAACAGATTTGTTTAAGTACAGTCAATGGCGGCTGTATCACTATGACTAAAACGGAGGTTTTATTATGGCAATTGGCAAACGTATCCGCTTTTTCCGCAACCGAAAAGGCATGACGCAGAAACAGCTAGGCGAAATCCTCGGTTTTCTCGGAAAAACTTCTGATGTCCGAATGGCACAGTACGAATCAGAAGCAAGAACACCGAAGCACGACCTTGTAAACGAAATGGCGCATATCTTTGATGTAAGCCCCCACGCAATCACTGTGCCGGAGATAGACAGCTATATCGGGCTTATGCACACGCTTTTCGCTTTGGAAGATATGTACGGGCTGAAAATCGGGGAGATTGACGGGGAAATCTGTCTGCGCCTTGACAAGTCCGACTATTCCACTTATACGTCCATGTTCGATATGTTCCACGCATGGCAGGAGCAAGCCGCCAAACTGGAACAAGGCGAGATTACCAAAGAGGAATACGACCAGTGGCGGTACAAGTACCCGGAACTGGACACCTCAAAGCATTGGGCGAAAGTTCCCTCACAAGCGGTCAGTGATATGCTTATGGAAGAATTAGAGAAAGTCGAGAAAGAAGAAAAGAAAACATCTAAACAGAAAAACAGGAAAGCATAAAAAAGACCTTGCCGATATTCAGTTTCCATATCTGAAAATCAGCAAGGTTTTTCTTATGCTATTTGATGTAATTATTCAGTGCGTGATGTTGTGAATGTTGCCAAATCGTTGCCAACGCTTAAACAAATTTGCTTGCAACCCGCATAAATACTAGGCTTTTACAACCCATCTCATCACTCGAACTCAATCGTCCCAGGCGGCTTACTAGTCAGATCATACATCACCCGATTAACCCCCCTGACCTCATTTATAATCCGGCTCATCACCCTCTGCAGCACCTCAAACGGCACCTCCGCTGCCTCCGCTGTCATAAAGTCCACCGTATTCACAGCCCTCAGCGCCACAGCATAATCATAAGTTCTCTCATCACCCATAACGCCCACCGACCTCATATTTGTCAGCGCCGCGAAATACTGTCCGATACTCTTATCCAGCCCCGTCTTCGCAATCTCCTCTCTGTAAATCGCATCCGCGTCCTGCACAATCCTTACCTTTTCCGCAGTCACTTCCCCGATTATCCTGATTCCAAGCCCCGGTCCCGGGAATGGCTGGCGAAACACCAGCTTCTCTGGTATGCCAAGCTCCAGTCCCGCCTTTCTCACCTCGTCCTTGAAAAGATTGCGGAGCGGCTCGATAATCTCCTTGAAATCCACGCAGTCAGGCAGCCCGCCGACATTGTGGTGCGACTTAATCACAGCCGACTCACCGCCAAGCCCGCTTTCCACCACGTCAGGATAAATTGTCCCCTGCACGAGGAAATCCACAGCGCCGATTTTCTTTGCCTCCTCCTCGAAAACGCGGATAAACTCCTCACCGATAATCTTGCGCTTGCGCTCTGGTTCAGTCACGCCCGCAAGCTTTGAGTAAAACCTCTCCTGCGCATTGACGCGGATAAAATTAAGCTCATACGGTCCATTCGGTCCGAAAACCTCCTCGACCTCGTCGCCTTCATTTTTGCGCAAGAGCCCATGGTCTACGAAAACGCACGTAAGCTGCCCGCCGATTGCCTTCGCAAGCATCACCGCCGCCACCGACGAATCCACGCCGCCCGAAAGCGCACAGAGCACCTTGCCGCCACCTACCTTTTCGCGTATCTCCTTTATGGAATTTTCCACAAACGAATCCATTCTCCAAGTGCCCGCGCAGCCGCATATGCCTCGCACAAAATTGTAGAGCATTTTGCTGCCCTCTTTTGTGTGAAGCACTTCGGGGTGGAACTGTATCGCGTACAGCTTCTTTGCGCCATTTTCAGCCGCCGCTACAGGACAGTCCGCTGTATGCGCGACTATTCTAAATCCGTCAGCAACCTTTGAAATATAGTCAAAATGGCTCATCCAGCAAATCGTAGTTTCAGACACATCATCAAAAAGCGGCGAAGTCTTATCCACATAGACCTCTGTTTTGCCGTATTCGCGGACAGGCGCTTTTTCCACCTTTCCCCCAAGCATATGCATCATAAGCTGTGCGCCATAGCACAATCCAAGCACGGGTATGCCCAAGTCAAAAAGCTCACTCGTGTAAGTCGGCGAATCAGCCTCATAGCAGCTGTTCGGTCCGCCCGTCAAAATAATCCCCTTAGTATTCATCGCCTTTATCTGCTCAATATCAGTCTTGTACGAATATATCTCACAATAAACATTACATTCCCTGACGCGTCTTGCGACAAGCTGGTTGTACTGTCCCCCAAAATCAATAACTATTACCTTTTCCTGATTCATTCCTTATTCCCCCTTGCCCATTTCAGCGAAAACTTTTGCTGCATAATTTGATTATATTACACAAAATCAGTCAAGACAACAATTATTCACAATTTTTGACTTAAACATTTCGCACATATAAAAGCAGCTTCCACCGCAATTAGTCTGCCCAAATCAAAAAATAGCGGGCTGCCGCGCTTTGTCACGGCAGCCCGTCAATTACTTATTCCTTCCTATTATAAAACGCCTCCACAGCCCGCGCAAAAAATTTCGAGAATCCTTCCCCATAAATTGCATCCATTTCAGCCTGAAGCTCCTTATTTTCGTCATACAGCTTTGCAATTTCCAGCATCAGCCCGCTTACGTCGTCCATCTGATAAAGCTGTTTTGCGACAAAATCATACTCCCCGATAAGCTCCTTCACCTCAAAAGAATTTACCTCTACAGCCTCTGCCGCCATTTTCCGCGCTATTTTTTTATTGATTTCCCCAAGCCGTTTTTGGTACGCTGTCACGACATCAAGCCCCATGCCCTTCTGCCTTGTCTTATCCATAAACTCCTTTTTGCCCCCATACCACTCGACAAGCTTTGCAAAATCCTTCTGCACCTTCGCCGTGCCTGCATTTTTCAGGAAATTTTCCTGAAACGCCTCCATGCTTCCATAATAATCGACAAATACCTGCCTTTGTCCGTCGCTCATGCCCTCGACTATCGCATCATACATCAGGCGGATTTCCGTTCCGTCAAATACCGTAAAGTCCATACTGTTTTCTCCTTTCAAAATATTGTCAATGCTTGCAATCAGCCGCTCCATGCGCTCCTTCTTTTCCACAAGCATCTTCCTCTGCATCTGCAGAATTTGGTTTCTGTCAAGCGCAGGATTTTCCAAAACCGCCTTGATTTCCTTCAGTGGAATGTCAAACTCACGGAAAAACAATATCTGCCGTAATGTTTCAAGCGCTTTATCGTCATAAAGCCTGTATCCCGCCTCACTCTTTGCCGTCGGGCAAAGCAGCCCGATTTCGTCATAGTAATGAAGCGTGCGCACGCTGATACCCGTGAGCTTAGCGATTTCCTTTATAGTCCTCATTCGATTTTTCCCTCCTGTTATTTAGTCCTTGACAAAATCAATATAAGCTATAACGCAGCGTGAAGGTCAACAGTTTTTTTGTAAAAATTTAACGCAAAAACGCGAAGTCCCTCAAAAACTCCGCGTACTCTTGCAAATCAATATAAAAACGGGTATGCATTTCACATCTTTTACATCACCATAACCAATGTCCCTGCCGCAATCAGCACCGTACCGATAGCCGACTTCGGCGTAAAGCTCTCATGCAGAAACACAAACGCAAGTATCAGCGTGATAACCACGCTCAGCTTGTCAATCGGCACTACCTTTGAAACCTCGCCAAGCTGAATTGCGCGGTAATAGCACAGCCACGACGCGCCTGTCGCCAAGCCCGACAGTATCAGAAACGCCCAGCTTTTTTTGCTTATCTCCATTATGCCGCTCTGCGCGTTTGTCGCAAAGACTATCGCCCAAGCCATTATCAGCACCACAAACGTGCGGATTGCCGTCGCCAGATTGGAATTTACGCCCTCAATGCCGATTTTGGCAAGTATCGACGTAAGCGCCGCGAACACCGCGGACAAAAAAGCAAGTAACATCCACATATTTTTTACCCCTTTCATTCCAATAACACGTTATTGGCTGCCTAAACTGCATACCGATTTTCATATATATTATAGGCCATTAATGCTATTTTAAACCTCTCTCTGCGGATTGTCCATTATATCTCATAAAAAACACAAACCCCTTGCAATTTAACCTCAAAAGTGTATATAATAAATGCAAGTAAACAAACGGGAGCTTGTACACAGGCTGAGAGGAAGGTACGACCTTCGACCGATAACCTGATTTGGATAATGCCAACGTAGGG
>CANQQG010000079.1 GCA_947625875.1 uncultured Lachnospiraceae bacterium | reverse complement strand
CTCCGCCATCTTGCGGAACATCAAATCGTCGATGGGGTTTAGTTTTTTTGCCTCTTCCCGTATCTTAGCCCTGTTGCTCATATCGCACCTTTTTCTGAAACAGTTATAATAAAATATTATACCAGCATCCGGCCGGAAGCTCAACCTGAAAATCATATGATTTTTTATGGGTGAAGTGAAAAGTTAACTTGCCGACAGACGTGGAGAGGAATAAGTAACAAATATGACGAAATTTTAAAATATGAACAAACGATAATTCGTGAAATTAATAGTAAAAAACTGGAAAATGAAAAGAAAATTGTACAATATTCATAAAAACAGTTGACAACCGGGCAGATTATGTATATTATGTTAGTAATAAATATGAACAAAAGCAGAAGAAATGTTCACAAAAATTGCAAAATGTTCATAAATTAATATTGATGCAGTTCCATATGTGGTACATATGGATTTGTAAATATATATGAGATTAAGGGAGAAGGAAAGATGAAAAGAAAAATGTTAGGAGTTTTATTGTGTGCGGCAATGTCAGTGAGTATGCTGGCAGGCTGCGGCGGCTCGTCCGATCAGGCGACGTCGGACAATGCGGCAGCAGATGATGGCGGTTCTGCGGATGCATCGGATGACGGCGGCGATGCGGCGGATGATAGCGGCGACGCAGCGGACGACGGCGCGGCGGCTTCCGGAGACCAGACCGGAGAGGGCAAGACGGTAGCGCTTGCAATGCCTACGCAGTCCTCGCAGCGTTGGATCGATGACGCTGCAAATATGCAGAAGCAGCTGGAGGCAAAGGGTTACAAAGTAGAAGTGCAGTTCGCAGAGGATGACCCGCAGCAGCAGGTTTCCCAGATTGAAAATTTTGTTGCTTCACAGGTAGACTGTATCGTTATCGCAGCGGTTGACTCAGGTTCCCTGACGACGGTTGAGGCGTCTGCAAAGTCGGCGGGCATTCCGATCATCGCATATGACCGTCTTTTGATGGATACGGACGCGGTTTCTTATTATGCGACATTTGACAATAAGGGCGTCGGCACGATCATCGGACAGACGATCGTAGAGAAGGCAGGGCTTGACAGCCTGGCGGACGGCGAATACAAGACGATTGAGTTCTTCATGGGCTCGCCGGATGATAATAATGCATTGTTCCTGTACAACGGCCTGATGGAAGTGCTGCAGCCATATCTGGATAACGGCAAGCTGGTATGTAAGACGGGCAGGACGTCTTTTGAAGACACCTGTATTTTGAGATGGTCTCAGGAAACGGCACAGCAGTGGTGCGAGAACTATCTGGCGGGCTTCTATGCGGATGAAGAACTGGATATCTGCGCATCGGCATTTGACGGTTTTGCGTATGGATGTAAGGCGGCTTTACAGGCTGCGGGCTATACCGCAGACAACTGGCCGATCATTTCCGGGCAGGACTGCGAGACAATGGCATGCAAAGATATACTGGACGGATCGCAGACATTCTCAATCTACAAAGATACGCGTATCCTTGCAGAAAAATGCGTTACAATGGTTGACGCTGTATGCAACGGCACAGAGCCGGAAATTAATGATACCGAGCAGTACAACAATAATGTGCTTGTAGTCCCTACATATCTGTGTACGCCGGTAGCGGTTGATAAGGACAATTTACAGGAAGTCATCATTGACGGCGGTTACTATACGGAAGACCAGATTAACTCTGCATCATAAGATCGGAACACAAGTAAAAAAGGTTGTGGACAAAAGGCGGCAGCATGGCTGCCGCCTTTTTCAGCGGAAGACCGGCGTAAATCCATCAGCGCGGGGGTTCCGTTGCGGCAGGCGTCCGCCTGCTGAAAATATAAGAGAGCGAGGGAGAGGAAAATGTCTGATTATATCTTGGAGATGAATCACATTGTCAAGGAATTCTCCGGAGTCAGGGCTTTGGATGACGTTAATTTAAAGGTGAAAAAAGGCGAGATCCATGCGCTGTGCGGGGAGAACGGCGCGGGTAAGTCTACACTGATGAACGTATTATCCGGAGTTTACCCGTTCGGCAGCTACTCCGGCGACATTGTGTACAAAGGCGAGACATGCAAGTTCCAGAATATCAGGGCGAGCGAGAAAAAGGGAATTATCATTATCCATCAGGAGCTTGCATTGAGTCCGTTGATGTCAGTTGCCGAAAACATATTTCTTGGGAATGAACGGCTGAAAATGAAAGGCGTGATCGATTGGACGAAGACACGCCAGGAGGCGCAGGAAGCGCTGGCAAAGGTTGGCCTGCACGAGGACGTCAACCTTCCGGTAAATAAGCTTGGCGTCGGCAAACAGCAGCTGATCGAGATCGCGAAAGCGCTTTCTAAGAATGTGGAGCTGCTGATCCTTGACGAGCCGACAGCCGCATTAAACGATGAGGAGAGCCAGGGGCTTTTGGATCTGATGCTCGAATTAAAGAAGCAGGGCATCACGAGCATTATTATTTCGCATAAGCTGAATGAGGTCAGCTATGTTGCGGATTCCATTACGATCATTCGGGATGGGAAGACGATCGAAACGCTTGATAAGCAGAAAGATGATTTTTCCGAAGACCGTATTATCAAAGGCATGGTTGGGCGTGAGCTGACCAACCGCTATCCGGTGCGTGAAAACTGTAAGATCGGGGACGTTATTTTTGAAGTAAAGGACTGGAGCGTTTACCATCCGGACGATTCCGAACGCCAGATCTTAAAGGGGATCAATATGCAGGTGCATGCAGGGGAGGTTGTCGGCCTTGCCGGGCTGATGGGCGCAGGGCGTACAGAATTTGCCATGAGCCTCTTTGGACACTCCTATGGGCAGAAAATTACCGGGACGGTAAAAATCAATGGAAAACAGGTTGATTTAAAGGATGTGCGTTCCTGTATCGACAATAAGCTGGCTTATGTGTCAGAAGACCGCAAGACGTACGGCCTGGTGCTGATCGACAGCATTAAGCAGAATATGACGATGGCGGCGCTGCGGAATTTCTTTTCCGAGAAGGGCATTGTAAATGCAAATGAGGAGATCGTAAAAGCAGAGGAATACCGCGCGCGTATTAATGTAAAATGCAACAGCATCAATCAGGCGGTCGGTTCGCTTTCCGGCGGTAACCAGCAGAAGGTTGTCCTTGCGAAATGGATGCTGACGCAGCCGGATGTATTGATCCTTGACGAGCCGACGCGCGGCATTGACGTCGGAGCGAAATATGAGATCTACTGCGTGATCAATGAGCTCGCAAAACAGGGCAAGGCAGTGATCGTTATTTCTTCGGAAATGCCTGAAATTATCGGCACCTGCGATCGTGTGTATGTGATCAATGAGGGAGAGATTGCCGGTGAACTGAGCAAGGATAAGATCACACAGGAAAATATTATGGGACAGATTATGGCGCATAATAACAGGAAGGGAGCATAAACAATGGAAAATAAAAAAATGGCTAAAGTGGATTTAAAGCAATACGGCATGATGATTGCCCTGATTGCGATTTATTTGATTTTTGCAGTGTTGACAAAAGGCGTTACGTTATCGCCGTCGAATGTAAATAACCTGATCATGCAGAATGGTTATATCGTCATTCTTGCGATCGGCATGCTGCTCTGCTGTCTGACAGGTAATGTTGACCTGGGCGTCGGTTCGGTCATGGCTATGTCGGGCGCGATCATCGGCGTTGTTCTGATCGATTTAAAGATGAATATGTGGGTTGCGATCCTCGCCGCTCTGCTGGTAGGCCTGATCGCGGGCGTATTTGTAGGGTTTTTCGTTGCGGTGCTCGACATTCCGCCATTTATCGTTACGCTGGCAACGATGCTGATGGGGCGCGGACTTACGTATACCATCTTAAAGGCGCAGACCAAAGGCCCTTTTGCCGCAGACTTTTCTTACATAGGCTCCGGATTCCTTCCGACGATCAAAATCAGTTTTGGCGGCGGGACGTTGGATTTGATCTGCATCCTTGTTGCGGTTATTATTTCGGTATGTCTGATTTTGAGCGAACTAAAGGCGATCAATACGAGGAAAAAATATAATTTTGCACAGTATCCGGTCTGGCAGATCGTATTAAAGGATGCGATTATTATTTTCATTGTGTTCTTTGTTTTCTACAAACTCGGCCGGAACAATGGCATTCCGTTCCAGCTGCTGCTTTTAGCGGTTTTGGTCGGCGCGTATCATTTTATAACGACAAAGACGGTTGCCGGACGCCAGATTTATGCAATGGGCGGCAACCGGAAAGCGGCGCAGTTATCCGGTATCAACACGAAGAAGGTTTTCTTCTGGATTTATACAAATATGGGCGTGCTTGCCGCAGTTGCAGGCATCGTGCTTGCGGCGCGTAATGCGGCCGCTACGCCAAAGGCAGGCGATGGTTACGAAATGGATGCGATCGCTTCCTGCTACATCGGCGGTACGGCTGTGGCCGGCGGTTCCGGCACGATCATCGGGGCGGTTGTCGGCGCGTTTGTTATGGGTGTGTTGAATAACGGTATGTCCCTGTATGGATTCTCTACGGATATCCAGAAAATCGTAAAAGGCATCGTATTGCTTGGCGCGGTAACGATCGACCTGGTATCAAAGAATAAGAGCAAATAATTTGTGAAAAAGGTATGCGAAACAGGCGTACATGAGTGATATGCTGTCTTACAGAGGAGATTTTTTCTGTAAGACAGTATATTAAATTTCTGCAAAGATGCGGCGGTTCAGGAGAAAATAACTGAATGGCTGCCAGATGTGAAAGGGAGGTTTGTACCTATGGAAAATGGCGGCAAAAGGCTTCCGTCTAAGGCGAATCTGATACTTCGCAGCATTGCTGCGGTCTATCTGCTGTATATCGCTTATGGGCTGAAAGACAGTATCCTGCATGGGGAAGGGACAAGGCAGATCGTCTGCCTGCTTTTTGGCATTTTGTTCCTTGTGGCAGCGGCGCTGCTTTTATTTTTTTCTGTGAAGCGGCTGCTGAATGGGCAGTATGCGGAGGCGGCGCAGGCGGAGGATGAAACGCGGGAGTAGTAGTTTCGGTCAATTACGCTTCCCCATCCCAAATGGGATGGGGAGCTGCAGTTAAATCATGTCTATAGTGACTGGTCTTCGTCGCATGGTATATATTGTGCGATTTCGTCTAATCGGCAGTTCAGTATCCGACATAAATCGTTGAGTGTTGTAGTGTTCATGGGTTTATTTTTGCGAAGCTTGTCAATGATGGCGCTGGAAATATGATGCTTGTTGATGAGCGAGTAGGTAGTTTCTGTTGAATTTTTCAAAGTTGTCCAAAATGGGCTGTAGTCTATCACTTGTTATTCCTCCATACTTTAATAAAAAATTTTAGTTATAAGCAATCCTGTGGGCGAATCATGTTTTCATGAATGTGCGCACAGGATTTCTTATGGGTGAAACGCCCGATTATGAGCAATCTGCCTGTATCGGCAGATCGTGAATAGTAACGTTAATTTAATTAAAAATTGAACAGTTTTACTTGACTATAGTCAGGAAAATGACTATAATTTAGAAAATGAATGTAGTAAGTGAAGGAAAGATAATAGTCTGCGCAGATCATGGCATTTTATTCTCCGATTGCCGGATTCTGATAAAAGGTTTTTGAGCAGTACGAAAGATATACGGTGTGGAAAGTCTGCATTGAACAGGTGAGGAAATGGATAAGATAACCGGTGTGATACAGTCACATAGAACAATATTGCTTATATTTTTGGCTGTTCTTCTGATCATGGCAGCAGTTGCCATCATAAAAAATCTGCTGCGCCGCAGCGAGAAAAATAAAGAATTAAATCGCGCCGCAGAGGACAGGCTCAGAGATGAAAATTTAAATAACGTCATACTTAACAGTTATGCGGGCAATGACTTGAAGGAGATTTATACTCCCTATGATGTTGATTACAGCAATCCGAACGGAGAGCGTGTCAGGACGCATCACAATGAACAGGGCAGAGATATTGAAGATCACATTATGGTGCAGCTTGTTGAGAGGACAGAGCTTTCTACCAGGAAGTTTATGCTCAATCCGGTGAAAGGGATCAAAATTGGCAGTGACGTGCAGGAAAATGATATCACAGTTATGGCGGAAGGCATATCGCCTCATCAGTGTGAAATATTTTCTGTCAGGGATAAAGTATATGTAAGAGATCTGGGCCAGGGAAACCGTACAATTATCAGAAGAAAAAAGGAACAGGCAATCGTAGATGGAAACGGCGTGCGCCTGCTTTCCAATGACACGATTGTACTGGGAAATGCTTCCTATGACGTAACGATAAAAAAATAAGCAGGAGGAAGGAATCATGGGTTTCATTCTTTCGATACATGGCACAAAAGCATTTCAGGAGTTTCTGCTGCCAGCGGTGAACAACTCAGAGCATTCGATTGTTCTGGACAATGACATCTTTTCGTTGGATAAAGACGTGGATATAAAGCTGGAGGTCATTGAGAACAAATGGCGTTTCCTGCCTTCTGAAGTTTATCGGGTTGAGGATACGTTAAGCCATGAAATATATTTTGACGCAGATTTAAAGGACGGCGATTTATTGACGATCATTCTGCATGGGAACGAGCGCATTGCTGTTATGGTCGATGAATCGGAAAAATTTTTTAAGGTATATGAAAAATACGATATACGAAACGTTGCGGAAATACATATAGGAAGAAATGAGAGAAACGATATTGTATACAATACGCGCAATCTGATCTCGGGTGAACATGCTGTGATATACAGGCGGGCGTCACAGCTTATCATTGAGGACAGGAGCGCAAATGGCGTCTTTGTCAATTCCAAAAGGATTGTTGGATCAAGACAGCTTGTATTTGGCGACTGCATCAATATATTCGGGCTGAGCATTGTCTGCCTGGGATTTATTATGGCGGTAAACTCAAAAAATGCCGGATATAAGGTGAAACAGGAAAAATTAATACATTATCGCGAACCGAAGCGTGAAAATCCCATTGTCGGAACTCCGGCGGTAATGCGCCAAAAGACGCTTTACCACAGGTCACCCAGACAGATATATAAGATAGAAGATGATGTTGTTGAAATCGAGGCTCCGCCACAGCCAAAGACGCTTCAGAAAAAACCGTTGGGTTTGATTATCGGGCCGCCAATGACAATGGCGCTGCCCATGCTTTTGGGGTGTCTGATGTCTGTTTACAGCACAAGGACAAACGGCGGCACAAAGAGCGCCTTTATGTATACCGGGCTTATCACAGCTGTTTCGTCTGCGCTGATCGGCACTGTCTGGGCGCTTGTGAACCTTCATCTGGATAAAAAAAGAAACCGCGAAGAGGAGATGCACAGATTTGAAGCTTATGGCGAATATCTTGTCAGATGCGCGAATCAGATTAAAGAGAAATATAAAAAGAATATCCAGAGCCTGAATCAGATGTATATGCCAGCCGAGGTATGCTGCAGATATAATGCTGACACCCCTTTTTTGTGGAACCGCAATCCAAACCATCAGGATTTTATGAGTCACAGGCTCGGTACGGGCAGCATGCCGTTTCAGGTTCAGATCAATATACCAAAAGAGCGGTTCACATTGATCAACGATTCCCTGGCGGGAAAGCCTGCGATGATACAGGACAGCTACCGGGAACTGCATGATGTGCCCCTGTGCGTTGACCTGAGAGAACACAGGATGCTTGGCATTGTCGGCGGGCCAAAGAAGAAGGGCGCGGTGGATATCATGCACAATCTGGTGGCGCAGATTGCCGTCTCTGACTGCTATACGGATGTCAAGCTTGCTTTTATCTATGATGAGAGCGTGGACAATGCAGAGGAATGGGAGTATATGAGATGGCTGCCGCATGTGTGGTCTGATGACAAAAAGAGCAGGTATATTGCAAAAAACCGCATCGAGGCGGGCGACGTGCTGTATGAGATAACCGCTATATTGAGGACAAGAGCAGAAAACAGGGAACATTCCATAGGAAGAAAAGAGAAACTGTCATTGCCGCAGTTTATCATATTTCTTTCTGATCCTGAGATACTCGAAGGTGAGCTGATCACGAAATACATCACACATGAAAGCAATCAGGACATTACGACTGTATTTTTGACGGATAATTACGAAAACCTCCCGAATGAATGTGGGTACATAATCCAGAATAATGAGGAATTTCGCGGAATGTACGGCATCGAGGATGACGTGGAGGATAGGAAGCAGGTCGCATTTGACAGTATATCAAATCAGCAGTTGGAAACGCTTGCGAGAACGCTTGCCAATATCCAGGTGCATGAAACGCAGTCAGGCGGTGATATTCCAACCTCATTGACATTCCTGGATATGTATGGCGTGCGCAGGCTGGAAGAGCTTGATGTGTTAAAGAGATGGCGGAAAAACCGCACGTATGACAGCATGAAAGCGCTGATCGGACAGAAAGCGGGCGGCAGCGACTGGTATCTTGACATTCATGAAAAGTATCATGGACCGCATGGCCTGATCGCAGGCACTACAGGATCGGGCAAGAGTGAGACCCTACAGACATATATCCTGTCACTTGCCGTAAATTTCAGCCCGGATGACGTCGGCTTTTTCATTATCGACTATAAAGGCGGCGGAATGGCAAATCTGTTCAACGGCCTGCCGCATATCATCGGGCAGATCTCAAATCTCTCGGGAAACCAGGTGAAGCGCGCGATGGTTTCCATTAAAAGTGAGAACAAGCGCAGGCAGAGGATTTTTAACGAGTATGGCGTAAATAATATCAATCTTTATACGAGACTGTATAAAAATAATGAAGCGAAGATACCGGTACCGCACATGTTCATCATTATTGACGAGTTTGCCGAATTGAAGCGCGAGGAGCCTGATTTTATGCGTGAGCTTATCAGCGTTGCGCAGGTCGGGCGAAGCCTTGGCGTGCATCTGATTCTGGCGACACAGAAGCCGAGCGGCACTGTGGATGATAATATATGGAGCAACTCGAAATTCAGGCTCTGTCTGCGCGTACAGGACAGGCAGGACAGCAACGACATGCTCCACAGGCCTGACGCAGCCTATATCACACAGGCGGGACGCTGCTATATGCAGGTCGGCAATGATGAGCTGTTTGAACTTTTTCAATCGGGTTTCAGCGGCGCGCCATATGATGATGAAAGCGGCAGCATGAAGTCAGATATAGCGCATATACTTTCAGCTACCGGAAAGGCCGCGCTTGTTGGCAACCGCCTGAAATTAAAGCAGACGGCAGTTTTAAAGAGGAACTGGATTGCGCAGATGCTTGCGGCGCTGTCTGAAATACAGCTGCCGGAAGGCGGTTCTTTTGTGTCGCTGCTCAATGATAACAGTGCGCTGGGAGCATATATACAGAAAGCATTCAGCCTGTTTGAAAAGAAGAAAATTGATTTCCCGTACAGTGAGTACAATGTGCAGCGCATAAAGGATCTGATCATGGCGATCGTGGGAGCGTCACAAAAAGCAGCGGGCGGAAGGCCTGACGCTGAAGAAATCCTGCTCTATGCGGAAGAAAGAAAGCTTAAGCTCCCTGAGAGGAAGCAAAAAACGCAGCTTGATGCGGTAGTGGAGTATCTTGCAAAAATAGCAAATGAAAATGGCTATGTACATAATCTGCAGCTGTGGCTGCCTGTGCTCCCGTCTGCCCTTTATCTGCGGCAGCTGCCGGCGTACGGGGCAGAAGACTTCTTTGATGGCAGTGGTTGGAAACAGGCCGGCAAAGAGTGGAAGATCGAGGTCCTCATAGGCCTCTATGACGATCCGGTAAATCAGGCGCAGGAGACGCTAACAGTCAATCTGTCGGAGAACGGTCATCACGCTGTAATCGGCATGGTGGCAAGCGGCAAGAGCACGTTTCTGCAGACATTGCTCTATGCGCTTGTCAATAAATACCGTCCTGCGGACATTAATATATACGCCATTGACTTCAGCGCAAAAATGCTGTCCGCATTTGAAAAGGCGCCTCATGTCGGTGGCGTGATGTATGAAAATGATGATGATAAGCTGGCAAAATTTTTCAATATGCTTGGAGTCATCCTTGATGAGCGCAAACAGCTCTTTAAAGGTGGAAACTACAGTCAGTACGTGCGTGTCAATGGTGTGACGCTGCCCGCGATCATACTTGTGATAGACAACTATTCCAATTTTAAGAGCAAGACAAATGACATCTACGAAGATATGATACTGCAGCTGTCAAAAGACGGCGTGAACTATGGCATATTCCTTGTTATTACGGCGGGCGGTTTCGGTACGATGGAAATACCTGCGCGTATAGGCGATAATCTCAGGACCGTCATATGTCTTGAAATGAGCGATAAATATCAGTATGGAGAGGCTATGCGGACTACGCATATCGAAACGCTGCCCGAAGTCAATACAAAGGGCAGAGGGCTGGCAAAAGTTGGAGACAGGCTTTTGGAATTCCAGACTGCGCTCGCCTTTGAGGCTGCAGACGATTTCACGCGCATGGAGAAGATAGAGAAGCTGGCGCTGGCAATGTCGCAGAAATGGACAGGCAAGAAGGCAAGGGCAATACCTGAGATACCTGAAAATCCTGTATGGGCGGAATATGCGGAGCTTGAGGACGTCATTAAGATGAATGAGGACGACAGGCATCTGCCTGTTGGCTACAATATGAAAAATGCCGCGATTTATGGCATTGATCTGAGCAGGACATACTGCTACCTCATTACAGGCAAATCAAGGAGCGGCAAGACCAATCTTTTGAAGGTAATGTTCAAATCCGCTATCATGCGCGGCTGTGAAGTCACGGTATTTGATTTTGGCGGTGATTTTACGGCGCTTGCAGAAAAAGAAGGCATATCAGTTATTGATGACGACGCAAAAGCCTTTCAATTCTTCTCAGAGCTGCTGCCTGATTTCAAAGAGCGGAATGCGAAAAAGAGGGCAAACATACAGGCGGGAATGTCGGACGAGGAGCTTTATGTCAGTATGCGGGAATACACGGCAAAATTCATATTTATAGCAGACCTTGCGGATTTTGCCACACACATCATGTATCCTAAGGACACGAATGATAAAGCTTCGCCGTTTGTTGAGAACCTTTTGGACAAGGGAGCGCTGCACAATGTATTCTGGGCGGCATGTTATTCCGCTGAGGATGCGCCGAAGGTGGCAGGAATGAAGATATATGACTATTTTGTCAGATATAAAACAGGTATGCATTTTGGCGGAAACGTTGCGGGGCAGAGGATTTTCAGCTTTGATTATGTGCCTTATGCAGAGCAAACCAAATCGCAGAAGCCGGGAGTCGGTATGCTTCCTGAAAATGATGACGAGACTGTTCGCAAGGTCGTAGTGCCTTTGCTGAAAGGTTGATATAACAAAATGTTTTTTTTATTGGAATTCTTAAAACAGGGAAAAAGCAGCTCACAGTTTGCCATGGCAGTGAAGGATACGATTGCGAAGGTCAGTGAAGACTACTGGGAGGTCAGACAGTTTTTTTCAACACAGGAGCTTAGGGAATATCTGGATAAAAAACCACTTATAAATCTGATTATTTATGATATATGTGATAAGTCGGCTCTTGGGCTGCTGCCTGATTTAAGAAAAAGCTATCCGGAGCCATGGCTTATGCTCCTGGCTGACGGAGGCATTTCGCCGATGGAATACATAAAGCCTGAGCTGCAGGTAAGCTCACTTCTGCTTAAGCCCTGGACAAAGCAACAGGTAAGCGATGCGCTGTATGATTTTTTGAATGGGTACATCGGGCGCTATGGGCGGAAAACACAGGATGGGACAGGATTCTATGTTGCGGAAACGCGGAATGGGATGATAAATATTCCGTATGAGCAGATATACTTTTTCGAGGCAAGGGAGAAGAAGATATATGTCTGTACGGGCGGGGAGGCTTATGGCTTTTATTCATCCATCGACAGGCTCGCTGGCGAACTGCCGCCGTATTTTGCACGATGCCACAGAGGCTTTATAGTCAATACGAAGAAGATAAGGAAGATCATGCTGTCACAGAATATTATTTATCTGAGCGATGGTTTTGACGTGCCGCTTTCAAGGAGTTATAAGGCGGCGCTAAAAGGAATGGGTAGAGGATGAAACAACCGGATAAGGCGTATTATTTAAAAAACCTGGAATTTGCCCTGCTGCTTTCTGTAAAAAGCGTACAGAGGCTTTATGGCTTTAAGATGGACGATATAAGCACGGCAGAAGCCCCGGAGGTGTATGAAGCTATTTTTGGGCTGGGGAAAAAGAAGCTGATAACCATTGAAAGCAAAAAGGACATAAAAATAGAGCCAGCGCTTGATGAAGCGCTTGACAGCATAAAAAACGCGGAACGCCTGCTGCTGTATGCAAGCATAGGAAGCGAGCATTATGGGCAGTGCGTATATATCGGCCGGAAGGCGGTATTTGTCTCCTCATATGGCGCTGAAGGAGGGATAAGCCATATTGAAGCCAAAGATATAGATGCGCTGCCGCAGGAGCTGTGCGAGAGGGGATTTTATATCGAAGGGCTGATAGACGGAATGAAAGTACAAGATGAGCCGATAGATGATGAAGCGCTTGAAAAAAAGGCGGATATCCTGTTTGCGCAAGCGGATTGTGCGTTTGACAAAAAGGAATGGGAAGGCGTAAGCGACTGCCTGCGCGTCTGCTCTGTAAATGACGGGCGCTGCATAAGGCAATATCTGTTGCTTAAAGGCAGGCTGGACGACTATTTTATAACGACAGACGAGACGGGCAGCCTGGTTTTTGAGTATTCAAGATACAAAGTCCTTGATACACTGAGCAGAGAGCTGATTATATAAGGAAATGGGGGATTGCTATGATACTGGTGGATATTTACGCGCCCGCGGTCGGGAATGTATATGATTTCCAGCTGGACGAGGATGAGGAGATCGGCGCTATCGTGGAGGAGATCGGAGAGCTGATAGGCCAAAAGGAGCAAAGCCGCATTGTTGGCGATATCAGTGCATTGATGCTCT